>NZ_KB906226.1:0-118284 GCF_000381225.1 Thioalkalivibrio sp. ALMg3
TGTGGTGGTCAAGTGATTTCGGACACCGCGTTAGGTGGATTGGCTGCCGTTGGTTGCTCGTAGACGCTGGGAGGCAGGTAGCCCAGCGTCGAGTGGATGCGAACGGTGTTGTAGAACCGAGCGATGTAGTCCGCGACATCCCGCCGCGCCTCGCCGTGGTTCGCGTAGCGGCGCTGCCAGACGCGTTCCGTCTTGAGGCTCAGGAAGAAGCGCTCGACGACGGCATTGTCCCAGCAGTTACCCCGGCGACTCATGCTCGCCTGGATCTGGTGCCGGACCAGCAGCCGCCGCCAGGCGGCGCTGGTGTATTGGCAGCCCTGGTCGGAGTGCAGCAGCAGTCCCGGCTCCGGTTGGCGCTGCTCCAGCGCCATGCGCAGGGCCTCGCAGGTCAGGCTCGCCGGCATCTGCCGATCGAGGGCCCAACCGATGACCTTGCGCGAGTACAGGTCGAGGATGACCGCCAGGTAGCTCCAGCCGGTGGCGGTTGGGATATAGGTGATGTCGGACGCCCACGCCTGGTTCGGTCCGGCCGGGGTGAACTCGCGGTTGAGATGGTTTTCGGCGACAGGGGCCCTGTCGTCGCGTTGCGTGGTGGTCACGAAGCGTCGCCGCCAGACGGGCCGCAGGCCGCGCTCGCGCATCAGCGTCCGCACCCGGTAACGGCCCACGGCGGTGCCATCCGCCTGTAAGGCTTTTGCCAGACGCCGGCTGCCGTAGGTCCGCCCGGAAGCCGTGAACACGCGCTCGAGGTGAGCGCCAGCGGCGCAGGGCACGCTTGGACGTCCGGCCCGCGCCCGCGCCGCGTAATAGCCGGCCCGGCTCACTCCCAGCAGCCGACAAAGACGATGGACAGGGCCTTCTCCGCTCAACCGCGTGATGCAGCGATGCATCACTTCAGTTCCCGGGCGAAGAAGGCCGACGCTTTTTTTAGCAGCTCCTTGTCCTCCTTCAACCGCCGGTTCTCCTCCTCGAGCTGGCGGATCCGCTGCTGTTCCGCCGTCAGCGGCCGACCCTCGCCCGGTTGCCCCGTGCGCTCCGCCTTGAGTTGATCGACCCAGCGGCGAACGGCCGTCTCGCCTAGATCCTGATCCCGGCATACGACCGAGACCTCCAGGCCGTCATCGACCACCATCCGGGCCACGCGCTCCTTGTATTCGCTTGAAAAACTTCGGCGCTTGCGTGCCATGGTTGTTCTCCTCGTCCAGGGGATATCGTCCCACCTAACGAGGTGTCCACGGAAATTAGACCAGCTCACTTTTTGGCCTGGAGGTTCGACGAGGGATGGCTTGGGTAGCCCCCAACCCGTTGGGGCGACCGGAAGGGTTGCTCTCAGTCCGCTCACCTCCCTGTCCAGACGGTTCCACATAATGGTCGACCGACTCGTGTCCGACGAGCGCTAGATACTCGTTTGGGCGGGACACCCCCTGTGACACCGTAGTCGACGTCTTCCGTTCTTGTTTGTCCCATCTCAAGAACAAGGCCGCGCCGATTTTCCGGGGGTTGCGTTATTACCAGGGTACCGCGATCCCACTTGAGGTCGCTTTAGCCTGTTTCCCGAAGTATGGAAAATTCTGGCTACGAACGAAGTCGGGCGCGCCATATTTTCGAAAGAGGGCATCCACATCCGGGTGCGTTTTTTCCTTTCTTCGGGCTGCAGGGAATCTGTAACCACTCACGCCAAGACCCAATGAGATGCCAGGGAGAGTCACGTCACAGCGATGCCAGGTAGGCGCGCATCGAGGCCAGGCCCTTGTCGGTCAAAGCAACTCGCATTCGCCGGCGATCTCCTGGATCGGGATACCGAGTTGTCAGACCGAGACGCTCGAGGGTATCCAGGTAGCGGGAGGTGGTCGTCAACGGCACTCGCGCGCCCACCGCGAGGCTGGAGACATAAGTCGCATGGCCAGTCAGGTGGTTATGGGCCAGATCGAGGAGCATGTCCCAGGCCGGATCGGAAAAGAGATCGGACGGGAAATGCTGTAGCCGTCGTCGCTGCAGGGCCAACACCTCTCCGACACGCTCCAGCATCTCGCCGTCCGACAGTTCGACTTCGTCCGGTTGCGTCGAGCCTGCCCCGCGCCTGTGGCTGGTCGACCCGAATGCCTTCAACTGGCGGTCCATATCGCGCATCTGTTTGCGCAGATGCTCCATCGCGGACGACACGTTATCGACAAAGCCGCTTCTCTCGCGCTCTTCGCGTGCCCGGCAGATCGCCCGGGTGACCGCTCCGTGCAGCACTTCCCGACTGACCGGCTTGCTGAGCACATCCTCAACATCGTGGCGGAGCGCCGTCACGGCCGCATCCGCATCCAGGTGACCGCTCATCACGACGATGCGAGGGCGCGCGCCATCCTCCGCGATGTCATGTATGGCGCGGATGAGCGCGAAGCCATCCATGCCCGGCATTCGAAGGTCCACGACAACGACCAGAATGCCGGGGTGTCCCTGCAGCCATCGCAGTGCCTCACGTCCGTCCCTCGCCGAAACGCACGGGATATCCGAAAGCGACAGGCTGCCCTGGAGTTCATCCAGGACATCGGGGTCGTCATCGACCAGTAGCGCAATCGGGGCAACCGCGGATTCGGCAAGTGACGTCGTGTTCATGCGGAGGGTTATCCATTGCCAGGTTGAAGCGTTATACCTGCGCGTTCAATGCAGCATCAATGCATCGGCTCGTCAAAGCCTCTTCTTTCATTCTGGAAGGACGCTCACAAGGTACTGCGGGCAGCACCTGCCTCTATTTGGCGGCTAAAGCCGCTGGATAAGCGGACCTGCGCGGGGTCATCCTCCAAAGGTGCCTTCCATCGCATCGCCACAATGGCCCCAATCTGGCAGAAGTGTCCCTGCCGCTCGCTTCCGCTTGGCGGCTGGTTCCGTATGCTGGAGCCGACACAAAACGATCGTCGGAATGACCCCGGGGCCCAGCATGACGCCAGTGGACCACACGCAGTCTGCCAAGATCCCCAGCGCGCCACTCATGCTGATTGTGGACGATGTGCGCGAGATTCGGGAGGAACTGATCGCCAGCGCCGGCCATCACGGCATCGCAGCCCATGGCGCCCCCGATCTGGCGGAAGCACGGCGCCGCCTGCGAAGCGTTCGCTACGACCTGATCCTGCTCGACCTGAAGCTCTCGGAAGGGGACGGGCTCGCCCTGTTGCCCGAACTCGCGCGGATGGAATCGGCGGCACCCGCGCTGGCGTTTCTGTCCGGACTTCACGAGGACATCCTGGGTGCCGCGGGCGATGTGGCGGCCGAACTCGGGCTGGACGTGCTCGCCCCACTCGGCAAGCCCATCCGGCGCGCATCCCTGACCGCTTTGTTTCGCCAACTGGAACAAGAGCCTCGCTCCCGCCCCGGGGTCGAGCTCCCAGCCGCCCTTGGACGGCGTGAATTCACCGAAGGGCTCGCACAGAGGCGGCTGATCCCCTACCTTCAGCCCCAATACTGTCTGCGCAGCGGGCGTTTGCTCGGATTCGAGAGCCTCGCCCGCTGGGAGCATTGGGAACTCGGCCAAACGCTGACGCCCGTTACATTTGCGGCCTACCTGGATGACCCTGAGTTCGCATGGCCCGTATTCGAACAGATTTTCCGCCAGGTCCTGCACCACGCCTCCGCCCTGCAAGAACGGTTCGGCGCTCACCTGCGCTTTGCCGTCAACGCCGGTGCAACGATCTTTGGACACGCCCGCTTCCCGGGCGATCTGGTTCGGGCATGCACCGAGGCAGCGCTGCCCGTTCATTCGCTCACCATCGAACTGACCGAGAGCGCACCGTCACTCAGCGTCGAGCAGCGCCTGGGTCTCGCCCGGGCACGCATCGCGGGGTTCGGGATCTCTCTGGATGACTTCGGTGCCGGCTCGGCAGGTCTGACACGGCTCGCCCAGTTGCCCTTGACCGAAGCCAAGGTGGATAGCTGGTTCATCCGCAACGCCACAAGCGACCGGCGCCGTCAGGCCCTGTTGCGGGATATCGCCATCCTTTGCAACCACCGGGCCATCGAGAGTGTCATCGAAGGGATCGAGGACCAGGCAATGCTGCAGATGGCCCAGCGGTTTGGCTTCGGTGTCGCACAGGGATACCTGTTCGGGCATCCAGTGCCGATCGAGCACGCCATGGAGTGCGCCGATCACTTCGCCCTGAACACGGAATCCACCTCGAAGAGCGACGCCCCGAACCGGACCATCCGCACGACGGAGGTCTCCCTGGAACCCGAGGCCCTCGTTTCATCGCATGCAGAGACGACCCACGAACCATCCGCCTGGTGCCTGATCGTCGACGACGACCCCCATATTCGCGAAGAGATGTCCGCGATTCTTACCGGCGAAGGCGTGACGTGCTGGCTGGCCGGCAGCGTCAGCGATGCCGAGTGGCAACTGGCAAACATCGACGATGTGGCGGTCATGTTCATCGACATCGACCTGCCCGACGGCAACGGGCTGCAGTTACTTCAGCATCCGGTCTTTCTCGACCGTCAGCTCGCACCCATTCCCATCATCCTGACCGGGCATGGCAACGAGACGACCGCCAACCAGGCCCGCGAGCACCACGCCGAATACCTTGAAAAACCGGTATCGCGAGAACAGATCCGCACGGCATTCAGGCAGGCCTGCGCGCGCTCGCCGTCGCGAAACACCTGTCGATCCTCTACCACCGCGGCGCTGCACCACTGATGAACCCCCGCCTGCTACGCATCGGCTTGTTGCTCGCACTTGTGATCCCGATCGTGATGTTCGGGATCCCCTGGGCCGGCCACACCGTCATGGCTTCGCCTCCATCGACCGGGGGCCCCTGGTACGTACTTGGGGGCCTGGTCGCGGGGCTTGCCACTGCCTGGCTGATCGGATTCCTGGGCTCCGACGTGACGAGCGCCAATACCGCCGGGCGAGAGAGTGACAGGCCAGGGCCCGCCGATGAGCCTTCCACACCCGAGGCAATGCAATGCCATCAACTGGCGTGCCTGGCCGGCCTCCCCGCCCCCCTCGCCCTGTGGAGCGGGACGCTGCAGCCGCAGGGGCGCCCCAGGGTGGACTCCGTCAGCGATGGCTATACCAGCCTCACCGGACTGAATGAACCTCCGGACGACTGGTTCGGGACGGCCGTGGAAGAGGACGCATCGAACATCGAGTGCGCCCTGGAAACCCTGCGCGCACAGGGCCGCTGTGAAGTCGACTATCGTATCCAGCTTCCTGACGGGACCCTGCGCTGGATCCACGAGCGACTGGCCATTTGCGACAAAACAACGGACGGACCCTGGACCATCGCCGGGCTCGCCCTGGATGTCACGGGCGCCCGCCTCGGTCCGCAACGCCTGCTCGAAAACGCTCGCATGGCCACCATGGGCCAGATCGCACTGGGATTGACGCACGAGTTCAACCAGCCGCTTCAGGTCATCCAGCTAGCGGCGGACAATGCCCAGGAATTCTTGCGCAAACCCGGTGGCGGTCAGCCACCATCCTACGCCCTTGCACGGCTCGAACGGATCATGGAGCAGACCGAGCGGGCGGCCGAACTGATCCGCCTGTTGCGGTTGTTCGGACCGCAGGCGACAGCCCTTCAAGCCATCCAGTTGCGGGATGCGGTTGACCATGTCCTCACGTTGATGGGGCAACAACTCGAGATGCGCGACATCCGGGTGCAGTGTCAGTTCGCGGAGCTACCCGCAGTCCACGCCGCACGCGGTGATCTCGAACACATCGTGGCCAACCTCCTGACCAATGCACGCGATGCACTGGAGACAAAGCCCGGTTCCCGCATGCGCAATGGACAGGACACCATCTGGATCACCACGTCCCGCGAGACATACGACGGTGCCCTCTGGGCGGTGCTTGCGATCCAGGACACCGGTTGTGGTCTCCCCGAGGGCCCTCCGGCGCGCCTGTTCGAACCGTTCTACACGACCAAGGAGCAGGGCCTCGGACTGGGCCTCACGCTCGTCCAGGGGATCGCACAGGCGCGCGGTGGCCATGTCGAACTGGCATCCACGAGCGGGGGCGCCCGAGTCTCGGTTTACCTACCGCTGCCCCCCAATCCACAACCATAAAAACACCCTTTCGCTCCGTCTCCTAACACTCGAGGAACCCCAACCGATGGCCTTGCTCACTTGGCCCCGCCCGCTGACCGATGACCCGGCCTGCATGACCCATCGTGCGCTTTTTCTGGACCGCATCGAACGCCTGCTTCCGTGGGAGACACTGATCCAGCAGCTGATCGATGCCGGCGTTGCCGAGGATCACTTCCCGGCAGGGCTGAACACCCACCTGCGCATCCATTGCCTGCAACAGTGGTTCACCTATACCGACCCGGCAGTCGAAGAAGCCCTGTACGAAATTCCCCTTTTCTGTGCCTTCTGCGGGACCGAAACATCGGTCGAAGGCAAACGGATCAACGAATTCAGAGACACCCTGGACGGGCTTGGACTGCTCGACTCACTGCATGATCGAGTGAACCAGACGCTACAAGCCGCCGGCCTGACCCTCAAGCCCGGGCGGGTCGAGGATCCGGTCCTTTTGCGCGACCCGGTGGCAGCCGGGCTGGCCGATCCCCTCGCGCTCTCCCCGCGTCCGGAAACCTCCGTCCCCATGGAGCGTGCCTAATGCCCCAAGGGCATCCCACCAGACTGGGACAAACATGCCTGGATGATTGGCTGCGGCGGCAACATGCTGGAAGCAGGACGAGCACTCGGAAACACGGAGACTCGACATGCCTAGCCGCGACTCGAGGAAACGCGCCATCCACCGCACCCATGTCAGGCCCAGACCGCCGGAAGACCACACTCAGGCGTGTGGCATGCGTCGGCTGCCGGCATGGCTCACTAAGCGCCATGCCCACCGGCCTGCCACCCTGCAGCACCTATTTGCTCCACTTTGGGTCGACTTGCCCCTGTGGCCGACCCCACGTGGAACGGGATGTCGGCGATGAAACCCTGGCTACGCCCTGTCCAGCGCCTGCGCGACTGGAACCCCTCGCTCTCGGGGATGACCGACCTCGTCCACGCCCTGCGCCGCAACCCGAAAGAGTCGGCGGCGCTCGTCGTCCTGGTGTTCGTCAGTAGTCTGGCCTTTCTCTACGTCGACGACAGCCAGCAGGGCACCTTCACGCTATTCCTGTTTGCCCCCGTTATCCTCGCAGCCCTGGCGTTTGGCATCTACGGAGGTTTTTTCGCAGCTCTGGTTGCGGCCGCGCTGATCGCTCCCTACTCCGCCCTGACCCTAACGCCGGAACACGCCTGGCTCTGGCTGGATTGGGGCATCCGCGCCACGTGGCTGACCGTGATCGGGGTGCTGGTCGGTATGCTCTCCTGCGCGGTCTGTAACCTCGAGGGCCGCGTCAACCTGCTGCGAGGGCTCAATCCGGAAAATGGCGAACCCGATTACGACTCTGCGCAGAAACACGTGGAAGTTCTGCTGAGCAGCACAACCGGTCGTGACCAGTACGCGAATGTCACGGAGGTGCGGGTAGCGAATTTCAAGGCGTTGCAGCAGCGCTTCGGCACACGGCGCATGGATGAAGTCATGCAGGTTCTGGCGGAGCACATCCGCCTCGTGATGCCCGCGGGAACCTTTGTCAGTCGTTCGGCCCCGGACTCGCTCTCTGTAGTGAACCGCTCGCATGCACCCTGGAACCCCGCCGAACAGACCGAGCGACTCCGCTCGGTCCGCGAGGCCCCGTTCCAGATTGATGGCCTCGAAATCCATACCGAGCTGGTCTCAAGCACGGTCAGCCAGCAAATCGAACCGCTCGGTGCCAATCTTGGCGCTAGCGATACGGCTGCCCCGCCGCCCGACATCAGCGACGCGGCAAGCCGGCTTCTGGGGCGTGCGCGCGATGCTCTGATGGCCGAGTCCGACTTGAACTCCGGTGGACCCGCCCCTTCTTGGCACGGCGACACGCAACTGCTGGGCGAGATCGCCAAGGCCATCGAGGACCAGGAAATCCAGGTGGTCTATCAGCCGGTCCTCGACCTGCGCAGCCGCAAGTTCCTCAAGCTCGAGGCCTTGCCTCGCTGGAACCATCCAACCCGGGGACTCATCCCGCCCAGCCGTTTCCTGCCCCTGATCGAACACGCGGGGATGATCCAGCATTTTGCCCGCTGGGTAGTCGAGGACGTTGTGGAACGTCTGGCCGAGTGGAAAGCCCAGGGTTACGAGCCCGTCGTTTATCTGGACCTGCACCCTCACATGCTGCATGACCACACCTTCTTTGGAGAGGTGGCGCGGCAGCTGCGGACCCATAACCTATCCTTGGCACAACTGGGCTTACAGATCCACGAACGCTACGTGATGTCCTTGAAAGGTCAGCAACTGCGGCATCTGCGCCATCTGCGAGCGTCCGGCATGCGCTGTGTTGTAGACAGCTTCCACGGCAAACATGTGCCGCTCACCCACTTGCGCACCCTTCCTCTGGACACAATCAAGTTGGATGCAAAGGCTCTGTGCTACGCCTCCGGGAAGCTGCATGATCCGCGCTCCATCCAGGCGATCGTCCGGATGGCGCATGACCTGGGACTTTCTGTAATTGGCGCCGGAATTGAGAACTCCGCGCACTTCAGCGAATTTGCTCAGCTCGGCTGTGACGAGCTTCAGGGTCCCTTGCTCGGCAGGCCGCTCGAGCATACCCAGATAGACAGTCTGATGGATGTCCGTTACTCCCAGATCAAGCCGCTTTTTGCCGCCCGTGCGCCCGAGCGTGAAGAATCAGAACTGGATCCTGCATACTCGCCGGATTGAAATGGCGGGACCGGGGAGCGGGCCTCCGCTGGCGCGCTTCCGCGCCGTCAAGGACCATCGGCGGCGTGGCCACCTTACCGGTGATCGCGGCGGGCCCGCTCATCCGCGATCTTTGTGCAATGCCTGATGGATGGCGGTCAGGAGCTGCGCCTTCCGATAGGGCTTGCGTAGCACCGGCGCAGAGCTTCCGGACGGATTGCCCACCATGGGCTCGTCACCGGTGTAGCCCGATGCCATGACGATGGGCAGGCCCGGTCGCACCTCGCAGGCCTGCGCGACTACATCGGTTCCCGACAAACAGCCCGGCAGCACCACATCGCACAACAACAGATCGAGCTGCGCATCGCTGCGGAGAATCTCGATCGCCGTGTCGGCGTCCTCAGCTTCGCACGTCTGAAAACCCGCCTCGCGGAGAATGCCCGTCACCAGCTCCAGGATCTCGGGGTGATCCTCGACGATCAGGATGACCTGCCCCCAACCCTTGTCCAACACGTCCGGTACGGGTTCGACAATCAAGTCGGCCGGTTCGCTCGAGGCGGGCAATAACAAGGTAAAGGTGGTCCCGGACCCCGGCTCGGAGTTGACCTGAATCGACCCTCCCGACTGCTGGAGGAAACCGAACACCATGCTCAGACCCAGGCCGCTGCCCTGCCCCGTCGCCTTGCCACTAAAGAATGGCTCGAAGATACGGTCCAGCTCGTCCGGATACATTCCGGTGCCCGTATCCCGCACCATTACCACCAGGAAATCGCCGTCGCCTGCGTCAGCGTCGGGCGCACCCACAGCAGCGTCACCGTCCGCGTTGCGCATCCCGATCTCCAGCACGCCCCCTTCCGGCATCGCATCGGCAGCATTGAAGGCGAGGTTCAGCAGGGCACTCTCCAGCTGACTTCGGTCCATATGCACCGGCAGGATTGATTCATTCGGGGTCAGGATGACCAGTCGGCTCTGCTGCCCGAGCGAGGCCTCGAGAATCGGCCGCATCTCTTCGAGGAGATCCTGGAAATCCAGCCTCTCGGGCATCAAGGTCTGGCGTCGGGCAAAGGCCAGCAGGCTTTGCGTGAGGTTCCGCCCACGTTCCGCGGCCTGCTCGATGACCCGCAACAGCCGAGCCGGTTGCGACCCTCTGGTCACATGCTCTTCGAGTCGGTCGACGTTGCCCAGGATCACGGTCAACAGATTATTGAAATCATGCGCCAGGCCACCAGTCAGGCGGCCCGTCGCCTCCATGCGCTGCGCGTTCATCAGCTCGCGTTCCATCGCCCGCTTTGCCGTGACATCGCGCTCGACCGACACCCAGTGGGTAAACCATCCCGTCTCGTCGGCCAAGGGGACAATATCCAGCTCCAACCACAGCTCCTCGCCGCTCTTGGTGTAGTTCAGGAGCTCGGCCCGCACCGGACGCCACTGCTCCAGGGCCCGCCGAATCCGGCGAAGTTCTGCGGGCTGCGTCCCCGGCCCCTGGAGCATGCGCGGCGTATTCCCAATGGCTTCGTCGCGCGTGTACCCGGTGCGTCGCTCGAACGCCTCGTTCGCAAAGATGATCCGTGGCCCCGGATACTCAATCGGCTCGGCTTCCGTGATCAGGACAATGTCGTTGATCCGCGAAATGGCCGCTCGCAGCAGCTTGAGCTCCTGCTGTTGCTTGCGCTCCTCGGTCACATCCAGAAGGTATACGGTCAGACCGTCAGGCAACGGGTAGATCCGCACATCAAGACACACACCGCGGGGTTCGAAATGGGCCTGAAAGGTGACCGCCTCCCCTCGCCGCATTGCCCGACGGAACTGCATTCCAAACGGGTCGCTCGGCGAAAACCGTCCCTGACCCCAGATGGAGGAGGCTTCTTCCGGGCCGCCCAGTAACCCGAGCAAGCTCCTCGCCTTGAGATTGGCGTAAGTCAGCCAGTATTCCCGGTTCACAGTAAAGAAAGCATCCGTGATGCTCTCCACGGTGTCCTGCAGGCGAAGATCAAGCGCCTTCGCCTCCTCGCGTAATTGCCGCAGCCCAGTGATGTCGATAGCCAAACCCACCCATCGTAGGATGCCGCCATCCGCCGACTTCACCGGGAGCGCCTGGGCCAGATGCCAGATGTATTTGCCATCGGCGCGACGAAGCCGCACCTCGCGTATATAGGGCTCTCCAGTCGCCATCGACCGACCCCAATGATCGAGCGTCGGGGCACGATCGTCCGGATGGAGCGTATCGCGCCAAGCGGTCAGAAACCCCTCCTTGGTGGTCCCGGAAAATTGCGCAAACTGGCCCCCAATATAATCCAGCTCACCATCAGGCCTTGATGTCCATATCTGGATCGGCATCAAGTCGACGATCTGTTCGTAGCGGGCTCGTTCCTCACGCAGAGATTCCAGCCGCCTGCGCTCGTGCTCAAAGATCGACTGGTAATAGTAAAAAACCGAGAACACCGCCAGCACAGCGGCCGTTGCCCCCAGCCGGTTCGCCACCACGTACCCCATCGGAAAACCTTCTGGCCCGGAAGGCGACAGCAGGAGCCCGACCCAGATCGCCGCCACCGCCAATGCAGTCACCAATGCCAGAAAGCCACCACCACCGGCATAGAAGGCCAGCACAAGCAGAGGTATGTAGAGAAATCCGTGCGCAAAGCCGAGCTGCGTCACCCACTCGGTCGCCAGGATGAGCGCCATGCCGGAATACACCGTCGCGGCCAGGACCCAGCTCCGCGGCTCTGAAGCCTCCATGTTCGTCATTGCGTCCAACTACCTTCAAGCCAAATACGCATTGACCAACAAGCACCCCCGCGGATGAACCACCCCGGATTTTCGGAAACTCGCTGGTTTGGGGCACGCCGCACGAGCGGACCTCTGAAGTCGTTGATGGTACTCCGCTTGAGTTCGACCCCGTTCCCGCGGGCCGTTTGCAAGGGGCTTTTTTGTCGCTGCGAGTTCCAGTCGAGCCGAGCGAGTGTCAGGCAGGTCAGGCCCCAGGTTAAACCGCACCTCCAGCGGGTCGCCGATCGGATGCGGGGCCAGACGAAGAAGGCGCCACGTCAGGCATGTGGGTCGCGCGGTCGAAACCACTTCTCCTCTTTGCCAAGTGCGGCGCTGACCAATGCATCAAGTCCACCTCCTGCCCAAGCGCCATAGCGTTCAGCACCTGAGAGCACTCTCCCGCACCCACTATTCGGGAAACCCCTCTTCCCCCAGCCGTGCTGCGCTCCCCGCCCCTGGACCCCCTCCCCAGAGGCGGGGTGACTTCATACCGGGTCCAGGCCTGATCCGACCGCTCCAACCGAGCCCCTCACGCCATCCGTGTCCCCTGCCCAGGCTGGCGGCCTCGACTTCCCGCTGGATCACGTTTGACGCCAGGCAACCGTGCGCTGGCGAACATACGGCGCTGACGCAAGGTGCAAGACTGAAGTCGTTGCCTACGACGGGGTAGGCCAGCCCGGCCCTGACCCACCTGCGTCCGGACAAGGAGAAGGTCATCGACATCAAGGCGTTCGGATCTTCCTCGCGTACGCGCGAGGCGCTTCGCCACGACCGCGACACCGAGTTGCTGCGTTCGGAGCTTCTGAGCGTCGAGCAGCTCAAGCGGCATGCGGTCACGCTGGCCGAGCAGCACCGTATCGATCCCCGCCCCGGACCGGACCGGCTGCTGCCGCGCCTGGCGGACAATGAACAGGTCCTGATCGCGGCCTACGATGTCATCACCGCGACCCGTGCCGAAGTACCGGGCCAGCGAATCGTGCCGGACGAGGCGTGGCTGCTCGACAACTTCTACCTGATCGAGCAGCAGATCGCGATGGCACGACGCCATCTGCCCGACGGCTACAGCCGGCAGCTGCCGCACCTGGCCGATGGCCCCTCGGCGGGCTTCCCGCGCATCTACGACCTGGCGCTGGGACTGATCTCGCACATGGATGGGCGGGTCGATCGCGACAACGCCACCGAGATGATCGCCGCCTATCAAACCGTCGAGCCCCTGAAACTCGGTGAGCTGTGGGCGTTCCCGATCATGCTCCAGCTGGCCTTGCTGGAGAACCTGCGCCGCGTCGGGGTGCGCATCGCCCAGCGTCGCGTGGAACGTGACGCGGCCATCACCTGGGCGGACCGCATGCTCGCGGCCGCCGAACGCGAACCCGCGCAGCTGATCCAGTTGCTGGCCGAGTTTGCCAGTGCCGATGTGCCGCTGACGGCGCCGTTTGTGGAGGAGTTCTACGGCCGGCTCCAGGCGCAGGGGCCGTCCATGGCCTTCGTGCAGACCTGGGTCGAGCAACGGTTGCAGGAACAGGGGGTCACCACTACCGGGTTGTCCGAGGCGTATGGACGCACGGCGGCAGCCAACCAGATTTCCATCGCCAACTGCATCGGCAGCCTGCGGTTCATCTCCTCGATGGACTGGAAGCAGTATGTCGAGTCACTCAGCGTAGTGGAACGGATCCTGAGGGAGGATCCAATGGGCAGCTACGCCGGCCAGGACTTCGCGACCCGCGACCGGTATCGCCACGTCATTGAGGAAGTGGCGCGCCACAGCGGCCGCAGCGAACCGAGCGTCGCGCACGAAGCCATCGGTCTGGCGCAAGCGGCAGCCACACACCGGAACCCCCGCGACCGCGGTGTGCATGTGGGCTACTACCTGGTCGACCGGGGACGTCCGGACCTGGAGCATGCAGTGGGCTACCGGCCCTCGTGGAGATCCCGCATCCGCGGGGTGTTCCGGGAACACAGCCTGCCCCTGTATCTGGGGCCCATTGGGTTGCTCACTCTCCTCATCGCAGGCGTTGCGGCATCCCTTGGAGGCTTCTTCGGCGCCGGTTCCGGGTGGAACTGGCTGCTTGCGCTTCCGCTCTTGATCGCCGCCTCGGCGCTGGCGATCGCCCTGGTAAACCTGCTGTACACGCGCGTTCTGCCACCACGGGCCTTGCCGCGCATGGATTTTTCCCACGGGATTCCCGACCGCCACCGCACCATGGTGGTCGTACCCACCCTCCTGGGAAGTCCGCAGGACGTCGATGATCTGCTCGAAGCCATGGAGATCCGCTATCTCGGGAATCGCGATCCCAACCTGTTTTTCGCCCTGCTGACGGACTTCCGCGACGCGCCCGAACAAACCATGCCCGGGGATGAGGCCCTGCTCGCCCATGCGCGCAGTGCAGTCGAACAACTCAACCAGACCTACAGCGACGATCGCCCCTGCATCTTTTACTTGTTCCACCGGCCCCGGGTGTGGAATCCGTTCGAGCAGATATGGATGGGCCATGAGCGCAAGCGCGGCAAGCTGGAGCAGTTCAATGCGCGGCTGCGAGGCGAAGCCCTGACCGCCTTCTCCGATCTTGTTGGCGATCCGTCCGTGCTCGCGTCGATCCAGTACGTCATCACCCTGGATACCGATACCCAGCTACCGCGCGACGCCGCCCGCGCCCTGATCGGCAATCTGGCGCATCCGCTCAACCGCCCGATCTACGACCCCGACAAGGGCCGCGTGGTGGAGGGCTATGCGATCCTCCAGCCCCGCGCGATGATCAGCCTGACCAGCGCCGAGCAGTCGCACTTCAGCCGATTGTTTGCCGGTGAGTCCGGCCTCGACCCGTATACCCGTGAAGTGTCGGACGTCTACCAGGATGTCTTCTGCGAAGGCTCGTTTATTGGCAAGGGCATCTACGACGTGGATGCGTTCCGCCAGGCCGTCGACGGACGCTTTCCGGAGAACCTGATCCTCAGTCACGACCTGCTCGAAAGCGGGTATGCTCGGTCGGCCCTGGTGACCGATATCGAACTGATCGAGGAACACCCGGCCAGTGTTGCCATCGAGGCCAGTCGGCGCCACCGCTGGATACGGGGCGACTGGCAACTGGCAGGCTGGCTGCGCCCGCGGGTACCGGGGCCGCCCGGCCCGGACGGATCCATGGGACCGCGCCAGCCGAACCCGCTCTCGGCCCTGTCGCGCTGGAAACTGTTCGACAACCTGCGGCGCAGCCTGGTCGCGCCCGCGCTGGTACTCCTGCTTGCAGGGGGCTGGCTGCTGGGACCAGCGTGGCTGTGGACCCTGCTGGTCGTGGCCGTGGTGCTCCTGCCCACCCTGCTGTCCAGCATCATCGAGCTGATCGACAAGCCAACCGGACGCGACTGGGCGCCACACTTGAACCTGACCGGACGGTCGACCGGCCGGCCGCTGCTGCTTGCCCTGCTGACCCTGGCCTTCCTGCCCTACGACGCGCGGATCAGCGTGGGTGCGATCCTGCACTCGGGCATCCGCATGCTGTACACGCGCAGCGGTCTGCTGCTGTGGTACCTGCCATCGTACGCGCGCCGCAACGCCCGCCAGACGCCGGCCGGTTTTTTCCGGGAGATGGCGAGCGCACCCGGCCTTGCCGTCGTGCTGGGCGTGCTACTGGCCCTGACCGGCAGCCCGACGGCGGTCTGGCTTGCTGCCGCCCCAATCCTGCTGCTGTGGCTGATCGCGCCGGTGATCGGCTGGTGGATCAGCCGGCCGCTAATCGTTTCCACTCCGGACCTGAGCGCCGATCAGCGGGCCTTCCTGCGGGCCGTGGCCCGACGTACCTGGCGCTACTTCCTGGACTTCGTCGGCCCCGAAGATCACTGGCTCCCACCCGACAATTTTCAGGAATCCCCCGCCCCGGCCATCGCCACGCGGACCTCGCCGACCAACATGGGCATGGCGCTACTGGCCGATCTGGCGGCGGTCGATTTCGGCTATCTCACGACCGGGGAATGCCTGGAACGCATCGGCAACACCCTGGGCTCGATGGAGCAGCTGGAACGCTATCGCGGGCATTTCTACAACTGGTACGACACCCGCACCCTGCAACCCCTCCAGCCGCAATACGTATCGTCGGTGGACAGCGGTAACCTGGCCGGCAGCCTGCTGACCCTGCAAGCCGGCCTGGAGGAACTGAAACACCAACCGATACTGACCGCGAACGCGTGGCAGGGCCTACAGGACACCCTGGAGGTGCTCGCCGAACACTTGCCCCCTGCTTCCGCGCCCGAGTTGACGAAAACCGTCGGCCGGCTGCAGGAGACCCTGCGCACCCTGATGCTGAACGGCCCCCCGCAGACCCTGGAGGCCGCCACCCGTGCGCTCGGCGAACTTCACCGACTCGGGGGCATGCTCCTCGAGGAGCCGTCGCCAGGTACCGAGATCGACCCTGAACTGGATGCCTGGACGCAGGCATTCCAGCGCCAGGCCCAGGCCCTCCAGGAGGAGTTCGCGCAGCTGGTTCCCGCCACGTGGCCTGACAACGGCCTCCCGACGCGGGCGGAACTGGCCCGGGCGGATACTGGAGGTGGCGGGGCCCGGGCGCAGATCGACCGCATCGATGACCTGATCGGGCGTTGCAGCGCACTGGCGACGATGGATTTCGAGTTTCTCTACGACGCGCCGCGCGACCTGCTGGCCATCGGCTATGACGTCACCGAACGGCGGCGTGACCCATCGTGCTACGACCTGCTGGCATCGGAAGCCCGCCTGGCCAGTTTCCTGCTCATCGCGCAGGGACAGGTGCCGCAGAAACACTGGTTCACGCTCGGCCGCCTGCTGACTCGCCATGGAGGCGACATCAGCCTGATCTCGTGGAGCGGCTCCATGTTCGAGTACCTGATGCCGCAGCTCATCATGCCGAGCTACACCAATACCCTGCTGGACCAGACCGGCAAGGCGGCCGTGGCACGCCAGATCGAATACGGCCGTCAACGGGCAGTGCCCTGGGGTATATCCGAGTCCTGTTACAGCGCCACGGATCTCCATCAGGTGTACCAGTACCGCGCCTTCGGCGTGCCCGGCCTCGGCCTGAAGCGGGGGCTGGGCGATGACCTGGTGATCGCACCCTACGCCAGCGCCCTGGCCCTGACCGTGGCACCGCAGGACGCCTGCCGTAACCTCCAGAACCTGGCGGATCAGGGATTCCTCGGCGCCTACGGGTTCTACGAGGCGATCGACTATACGGCGACCCGGGTGCCGCACGGCAATCCGCATGCCGTTGTGCGCTCCTTCATGGCGCATCACCAGGGCATGAGCCTGCTCGCCTTTGCCCATGTCCTGCTCGATCAGCCAATGCAGCGCCGTTTCATGTCCGATCCGCTGGTGCGGGCGACCGAATTGCTGCTCCAGGAACGGGTGCCAAAGAAGGGCGCCACCGTGCACCCGCACGCCGCGGAGGTCAGTGCCGCCGCTCGCCCCTCCGGCGCGGACACCGGTTCGATCATGCGCATGTTCACCGACCCGGACACGCCGATGCCCGAGGTTCATCTGCTGTCGAACGGCCGTTACCACGTCGTGGCGACGCATGCCGGCGGCAGCGCCAGCCGCTGGCGCGACCTTGCCGTCACCCGCTGGCGCGAGGATGCCACCACCGATGGCTGGGGCACGTTTATCTACCTGCGCGACCGCGACAGCGGCACCTACTGGTCGACAGCCCACCAGCCCACCCTGCGCCCCGCCGACCACTACGAGGCAATCTTCGTCCAGGGGCGGGCGGAATACCGCCGCCGCGACCACGCGATCGAGGCCCACACCGAGATCTGTGTCTCGCCCGAGGACGATGTCGAGATCCGCCGCGTCACCCTCACCAACCAGTCGTCCAGTACCCGCCACATCGAGGTGACGAGCTACGCGGAAGTGGTGCTGGCGCCGTTGAACAACGACCTCGCGCACCGCTCGTTCAGCAATCTGTTCGTGCAGACCGAGATCCTGCCGGAGCGCCAGGCGATCCTCTGCACGCGGCGCCCACGCACGCCGGGCGAACAAGTGCCCTGGATGTTCCACCTGATGGCGGCCCCGGGTGCGACAACCGACGAACCCTCCTACGAGACCGACCGTGCCCGCTTCATCGGCCGCGGGCGCAGCGCAGCCAACCCGCTGGTGCTCGACAACCCGGACAGCGAGGCGACCCTTTCCAATACGGATGGGCCGGTGCTGGACCCCGTGGTCGCGATCCGCCGCACCCTGACCCTGGCGCCCGACGAGTCGGCCAGCGTGCAGATCATCTCCGGGGCCGTGGACACCCGCGAGACCGCACTGGCCCTGCTGGAAAAGTATTGCGACCGCTACTTTGTCGAGCGGGCATTCGAGATGGCCTGGTTCCAGAGCCAGGAGGTGCTGCGCCACATCAATGCCACCGAAGTCGATGCCCAGCTCTTCGGTCGCCTGGCCAGTTCCGTCGTCTACGGCAACGCCCTGCGCCGCACCAAGCCCGCCACCATCGCGCGCAACCGGCTGGGCCAGTCCGGGCTGTGGCGCTTCGGCATCTCGGGGGACCTGCCCATTGTCCTGTTGCACATCCGCAACCTGGATCGCATCGGCCTGGTCAGGCAGATCCTGCAGGCCCACACCTACTGGCGTCTGAAGGGCCTGGCCGCGGACCTGGTGATCGTGAACGAGGACTTCTCCGGCTACCGCGCCCTGCTCCAGGATCAAATCATGGGGCTGATCCACGCCGGACCCGAGGCGCAGGTCGTCGACCACCCCGGCGGGGTCTTCGTGCGGCGTGCCGAAGAACTGACCGAGGACGAACGGGTCCTGCTGCAGACGGTGGCGCGGATCGTCTTCAGCGACACGGCCAAGACCCTGAGCGAAGAGATGGACCGGAGGCTGTCGGCCAAGTCGCTGGATCGGCGGGTCTCGAACAAGGGACGATCGGTGGATCGGCGCCGCTCGAAGCCGGGCCGATCGGTGGACCGGCGCGTGACCGCAACGCGTGCCTCCGATCTGCTGGAACCCGCCAAGCCTGCCACCCCCGAAGCGGTTCATCCGCTGGCGTCACGCGAGCGGGTATTCAGCAACGGGCTGGGCGGCTTCACCCCCGACGGGCATGAATACGTGGTCACCCTGGAGCCCGGCCAGACGACCCCGGCGCCGTGGGTCAACGTCATCGCCAGCCCCCACATTGGCACGGTCGTCAGCGAGAGCGGCAGTGCCTACACCTGGGTCGAGAACGCGCACGAGTTCCGCCTCACCACCTGGCACAACGATCCGCTCTCGGACGCCAGCGGCGAGGCCTTCTACATCCGCGACGAGGAGACCGGGATGTTCTGGTCACCCACGCCGCTGCCAGCCCGCGGCCAATCCGGCTACGTATGCCGGCACGGGTTTGGCTACAGCGTGTTCGAGCACACCGAATCGGAGATCGCCTCGGAGCTGCATACCTACGTCGCCATGGACGCGCCGGTGAAGATCGTGCGGGTCAAACTGAGCAACACATCGCAGCGGCCACGCAGCCTGTCGCTGACCGGGTACTGGGAACTGGTGCTCGGCGAGTGGCGGCACGCGAACATGATGCACATCGTCACCGAAGTCGATGCGCAAACCGGGGCGCTGCTGGCCCGCAATGCCTACGGCCGCGAATGCGCCAACCGGGTGGTGTTTGCCCATGTCGGCGGACGCGAGCGCTGGATCAGCGGGAGTCGCAACGAATTCATTGGCCGCAACCGCTCGCTGGCCAGCCCGGAGGCGATGCGCCGTAAGCGGCTGTCCGGCAAGACCGGGCCCGGCCTCGACCCGTGCGCCGCGCTCCAGACCCGGATCGAACTGGCTGCAGGAGAGGAACAAGAGATCGTGTTCGTCTTCGGTGCGGCCGCCAACGCCGACGAGGCGCGCCAGTACATCCAGCGATTCGGCGGACGCGCCGGCGCGCGCCACGCACTCGAAGCGGTCTGGGAGTACTGGAATCACACGCTGGGCGCGGTGCATGTGGACACCCCCGACCCCGCCCTGAACGTGCTGGCCAACGGCTGGCTGGTGTATCAGACGATATCGTGCCGGCTGTGGGGCCGCAGCGGCTATTACCAGTCCGGCGGTGCCTACGGGTTCCGGGATCAGTTGCAGGACACCATGGCGCTCGTCCATGCCACGCCCTGGCTGGCCCGCGAACAGCTGCTTCGCTGTGCCGGACGCCAGTTCCCGCAGGGCGACGTGCAGCACTGGTGGCACCCGCCCAACGGCCAGGGCGTGCGCACCCGGTTCTCCGACGACTACCTGTGGCTGCCCTATGCCGCCTGTCGCTACGTGGCAGCCACCGGGGACACCGGCGTGCTCGACGAGTCCATCGCGTTCCTGGAGGGCCGCGAACTCCATGCGGACGAGGAGGCCTACTACGACCAGCCGCAGATCTCGTCCGAATCGGCCAGCCTCTATGAACACTGCGTGCGCGCCCTTCGGCACGGGCTGCGTTTCGGCGAGCACCACCTGCCGCTGATGGGTTGCGGCGACTGGAACGACGGCATGAACCTGGTCGGCAACGAGGGCAAGGGCGAGAGCGTATGGCTCGCGTGGTTCCTGTTCGAGAATCTCGAGCAATTCGCCGACCTCGCGCGCAACCACGGCGACGCGGACTTTGCCGAGTTGTGCACCGCGCAGGCCGAAGCGCTTCGCGACAACATCGAAGCCGAAGCCTGGGACGGTGCCTGGTACCGGCGCGCCTGGTTCGACAATGGGACTCCGCTGGGTTCGTCCAGCAACGAGGAGTGCCAGATCGATTCGATCAGCCAGAGCTGGGCGATCCTCTCCGCGGGTGGCGACCCGCTGCGCGCCCGCCAGGCAATGGCGGCGGTGGACACGCGCCTGGTGCGACGCGACGCGCGGATCATCCAGCTGCTCGACCCGCCCTTCGACCACTCCGACCTGGAACCGGGGTACATCAAGGGCTACATCCCCGGTGTGCGCGAGAACGGCGGCCAGTACACCCATGCCGCGATCTGGACCACGATGGCATTCGCCAGGATGGGCGACACGGAACGCGCCTGGGAGTTCTTCGCCATGCTCAATCCCATCCACCAGGGCAGCACCCCGGAGGCGATCGAACGCTACCGGGTCGAGCCCTACGTGATGTGCGCGGATATCTACGGCGCCCCACCGCACACCGGCCGCGGCGGCTGGACCTGGTACACCGGGGCGGCCGGCTGGATGTACCGGCTGACGGTCGAGACCCTGCTGGGCCTGCACCTGGAAGCCGACCATCTGCGCATCACGCCCCGCATCCCTGCGGACTGGGACGCCTACCGCATCCACTACCGCTACCGCGAGACGGTCTACCACATCACCATCCGGCCGACCGGGGAACCCGAAGGTCAGGTGACCCGCATGACGGTGGACGGTGTCGAGTGCCCGGATTCACGCATCCCATTGGTGGACGACCACCAGGAGCATCATGTCGAACTCCATCTCGTTACAAAGGCGTGATCGCCAGCGACCGATGCCGCATGGCCCACACGGCCCGGCCCATCGGCCCGGAGGGATGGCACCGCCCATTGAACCGGCCGCGTGTTCGCTAGCGCACAGACCCCCTGGAGGGTCGGTGCCAGGGTTGGGCATGAGCGTTCGACCCCGCGCGGACACCGCGCCGCCCTGCCATCTGCATGCGTCCGGTCGAATCGTTTGTGATGAATCTTTACACCTGGTGGTACACGCAGACGGCCACGAGGCGTGCCGAACCCCGAATGCGACAGGGACGATACCATGAGGCTTGAGTACCAGATGAGGGATGAGTACCAGACCAAGAACGCATTGCGGCGCGCGGCGGAGGCCCGCCTCGCAAGGGTCGCTTCCCGGGAGCCCCCCGAATCGACCCAGGCGCTCGTGCACGAACTCCGGGTTAACCAGATCGAACTGGAGATGCAGAACGAGACCCTGCGTCAGGCCCAGCATGAACTGGAGGAATCGCGTAACCGCTATGTCGATCTCTTCGAATCCGCCCCGGTGGCCTATGTCATCCTTGCGCCCGATGGCCGGTTGACCGACGCTAATCAGCTCGCCACCCGGCTCCTGGGCCTCACCCAGGCACAGTTGCTTGAACATTCCTTCGACCAGTTCATCGCTTCCTGCGACCGGGAGCGGTGGCAGGAACGGGCCGCGGCCGTGTGGGCGGGCCGCCTCGACGCACCCCAGGAGCACGAACTTCTACTCCAGAATGCGGAGGGCTCACAGTTCCCGGCCCAACTGCAATGCGGCGTGCTGGACCGCTCCCACACCGGGACCACCATGCGCATCGCGTTCTTCGACATCACTGAGCGCGCCGAGGCCGCCGCAGAGATCCACCGGCTGGCCTATTTCGATGCGCTGACCGGCCTTCCCAACCGTCGGCTCCTACTGGACCGCCTGGCCCAGACGCTGGCGGCATCCGAGCGCAAGGGCCTCTACGGCGCGATCGTGTTTCTCGACCTCGACGATTTCAAGGTGCTCAATGATACCCGGGGTCACGACGCCGGCGATCGGCTCCTCGCCGAGTTGGGACAGCGCCTGCGTGCCGGGCTGCGCGAAGGCGATACCGTGGCGCGCATGGGCGGAGACGAATTCGTGGTCATCCTGGATGGCCTGGGGCCGACGCGGGACAGCGCCGCCCTGCTCGCCCAGAGCATTGGCGAGAAACTGCGTCAAAGCATTGCCGAGCCCGTCAAACTCGGCGACTTCGCGTTCCACTGCACGACCAGTATCGGCGTGCGCCTGTTCGGTCCGGGCGAAGCCGAAGAAGAATTGCTCCAGCATGCCGATCTGGCCCTGTACCGGGCGAAATCGGCCGGACGTAACCGGGTAATCTTCTTTGACCCGTCCATGCAGGCAGTGCTGGATGCCCGGGGCATCCTGGAGGACGCACTGGGCCAGGCGCTAAGCAAGGGACAGCTCGAACTGCACTACCAACCCCGGTTCGATGGAACACGGCGCGTGGTGGGGGCCGAGTCGCTGCTCCGCTGGCGACACCCGAAACACGGATTGATGGCGCCTGGCGCCTTCCTCGGGATGGCCGCGCAGACGGGTCTGATCCTGCCCATCGGACGCTGGGTGCTGGAGATCGCCTGCGCCCAGCTCGCCGCCTGGGCGCAGGATCCCACTACCCGCGAACTCACCCTGGCGGTCAATATCAGTGCGCTGGAGTTCCAGCAGGCCGATTTCATCGATCAGGTCCGCCAGGCACTGGAGTCCACTGGCGCCAATCCGGAAAAGCTGACCCTGGAGCTGACCGAGGGCGCGACCCTCGACAGCAGTGAAGCGACCATCGCACGGTCGTGCCAGCTTATGGACCTTGGCGTTCGCTTGTCGGTGGATGACTTCGGACGGGGGTGGTCGTCCCTGTCTCGCCTTACACGGCTGCGGCTGCAGGAAATCAAGATCGACCGATCGCTGGTGGCCAACATGGGTCAACCGGGCAATGACGCCACCCTGGTTTCGGCCATCCTCGCCCTGTCCAAGAGCCTGGGGCTTGCGACCGTTGCCGAAGGCGTGGAAACCGAGGCACAGCGCCGTCTCCTCGCCGATCAGGACTGCGATACCTTCCAGGGTTTCCTGTTCAGCGCGCCACTGCCACTGGACGATTTTCAGCGGCTATTGCGCAAGGCAGGGCCGCGCCCTTAGCCGTTGCGGTGAGCAGCGCTCGTCGAGGTTCTGTTCCGCATTTTCTGTCGCAGCCGTTCCTGCCCGCTCCAGATTCTCGCAAGGGCACTCCTGGAGAAGGTAGTGCCATCGCCCCCCTCTGCGCAGGTACCCATGCGGTCGAGGGCGTCACCGGCGGCGTTTCCGAGCTCGTTGGCGGTCATGATCTCTCCTGTCTCCGGACTGAAAGCGAGTTCCACAGCGCGGACGGCCCGTCTCGTCCAGGCTCCCCCGAGTAGAAAACCGACAGCCCGCTACCCGGGCTGACCCGACTTAGGGAAACGCTACCGAACAAGAATGCCATCCCCCCGGGGACGACTCTGTTCGCCGCCGAACAAAATACCCTTCCGTGCACGGCCCCTCCGATCGCCCACCGGCCCAGGCGTGGTCTACCCGCCCCTTGGTCCACACGGGTTGGGTGGCCCACGCGCCGGGTGAACTCAAGCCCGCACGCCTGCTCGCCGGCCCCGCCTTACTGCCTGGCCTTTCTCGCTTCGGGGAAGACCCGCGATGTGTGCGGGATCGTACAGACAGCCCATCGGGCACGCGCCAGACTTTCTCACAGGTGCTGGTCAAGAAGACCCGGCCACAAAACGGCCCACAACACTGAGGGAAACGCCATGACACTGGGAACCATTCTGCTCATCGTCCTTGTCCTGCTGTTGATCGGCGTGATCCCGACGTGGCCGCACAGCCGGAACTGGGGCTATGCCCCGGGCGGGGTAATCGGCGTGGTGCTGATCATCCTTCTCATCCTGCTACTCACCGGCCGGATCTAGTCCCGATCGTTACTGCCGACGGACATGCCGCCACCGACACCCCGAAGCCCAGGCAGCACCAGACCGACACCGTCCACGGTGACTTGGTCCATACCCATCTGGAGAACAAGATAATGAGACAGTTGCGATATTTACCCCCGATCTTCCTGACCCTTTTGCTGGCCCTGCTCCTCGCGGGTTGCGCTGCATCGAATGAAAGACAGACTGTCGGCGAGTACGTCGACGACAGCGTGATCACCACCAAGGTGAAGGCGGCATTGTTCAACGAGCCATCCCTGAGCGGCTTCGAAGTCAGCGTCGAGACCTACGAGGGCCGCGTGCAGTTGAGCGGCTTCGTCAGTTCCCAGGAGGACATCAACAAGGCCGTCGAGATCGCACGTGGCGTCGAGGGCGTACGGTCGGTCGAAAACGACATGCAGCTCAAATAGCGGTCGGACCCCGCTACGCACGCTCGGCCACCCTGCCGAGGCCGCGATCGCGGTGACGCGCCGCCACTCGTCCATGCTCCATGACGGCCCGCCCATTGGGGCGGGCCGTCATCGGTTTGCCCTGGGGAAACACTGATTAATGTACACGTTCGCGCTCGAGTCGCTTTTGCGTGCGAACAAGGCGCGGTGACTGCCGTGCAGTCATTCTGCACAAGGGAGCCGCAACGCCGTTCCCACGCCCGTTTTTGTCAACAACGGGCGGCCGAGCCCCTGCGCTCAATAGCTCGTGGGGTTGGCACCCCCTGTTCCCCGATCCTGCGTTGCGCCGCTTGCGGGTAGAACCACTACCCGCTACACGACGCGCCTTGTCTCGGCAAACAGGGGGCACCAACGCGGGCGTGCGATAGATCAGCGTCTCCCTAGTCCCGCAACCCGGCTTCCAGCCTCTTGGTCTCGGTGATATCGACCATGGTGATCACCACCCCGTCGATCACGTTGTCCACCCGCCGATAGGGCATGATGCGGACCGTGAACCAGCGCCCGTCGTCGGTCGTGATCTGTTTCTCCGAGACGGCCAGGGTGCGCAGGGTATCGCGGGCATCGTCATGCAGTTCCGGGTATTCCAGGCTGGTGGTCAGATCGCTCAGCGGCCGGCCGACATCGCTCTCCCGGAGTCGGAAGACTCGGGCCGCCTGATCGGTATAACGCCGGACATCCAGATTCTGATCCAGGAACAGGATGGCGATATCGATGCTATTGAGCACGTTCTGCATGTCGCTCTGCGCGAGCGCGAGATCGTCCAGCTTGGCCTGCAGCTCGGCATTGATCGTCTGCAGTTCCTCGTTCATGGACTGCATCTCTTCCTTCGAGCTGTTGAGCTCCTCGTTGGACGATTGCAGTTCCTCGTTGGCGGATTGCAGCTCCTCGGTCGCAGCCTGCGACTCTTCCCGGGCCGTGCGCGCCTCCTCGCGCAAGGCCTCGATCTCGGCGCGGTATTGCTGCAGCTCGGCGGCATGCGCGGCCGGCATTGCCCCCTTGCCCTTGTTCCTGCGCCCACCCTGCCCGGCCGTGCTCGGGGCCAGATCGCGGAATACGATCATGGTCATGCCCCGCAAGGGGGATGCGTCATGAAAGGCATGCACGGTGACATCGACGCGCTGCACTCCGGCGTGCGTGGGCACCTCCAGGCTATGCAAGTGCACGGGGCGGTCGGCCTTCGCGGCCTTTTTCAACGCGCTGGCCAGAGGTCCACCCAGGCCTTCGCGCGCCATGGCGAAGATATTCCAGTTGGCCTTGCCGGCGGCCGGCTCGAGGTACTTTCCGGTATGGCCGCTGACGTAGACGATATCCCCATCGGCATTGAGCACGACCGCGGCCGGCGCGTATACCTGCAGCAGGACCTGATCGGCCTCCGCCTGCAGCGCATCGGTGGGTTGGGAGGAAACCTCGGATGGGGACACGGGACGCTCCTTGCTCGGGCCGGACAGGGGCGGGAAGGCATGAGGCAGGAAATCGCGCCCACCCATGTAGGTGTGATCCTGGCGCTGATAGAACCGCAGCCGCGACTCGATCGGCGTGAACAGATGGTTGAATTGCCCGACGGTCTCGGAAGTCCCCAGAAATAGTACGCCACCCGGGCGCAGACTGTAGTGGAACAGGGGCAGCAGCTTGCGTTGCAATACTGGCCCAAAATAGATCAGCAGGTTGCGGCAGGCAATCAGGTCGAGCTTGGTGAATGGCGGATCGAGGATCACGTCATGCTGGGAAAACAGCACCATGTCCCGAATGCCCGGTATCACCTGATAGTGGTGTTCATGGGCGGTAAAGAAACGCGCCAGCCGTTCGGGCGACACATCGTCCGCGATCGCGAGTGGGTACCGGCCCCGGCGCGCGGTCGCAATGCCGTCCGGGCTCAAATCCGACGCGAAGATCTGCAGCGTGACGGCAGGGGGCGGCTGCGATCGCTCCATGACCTCGGTGAACACCATGGCCAGCGAATAGGCCTCCTCGCCGGTCGAACAACCAATCACCCAGGCGCGAAGCTTCTCTGCCCCCTTCTGTCGCTCCAGAAGCTCGGGCAGCACCGTATCCGCCAGATACTCCCAGGCGGCGGGATCACGGAAGAAACTGGTCACGCCGATCAGCAGTTCCTTGAACAGCAGTTCGGCTTCCTGCGCGTTGTGTTCGAGGAACGCTGCGTACTCCTCCAGCGAGGCGATGCCATGGATGGCCATGCGCCGTTCCGTCCGGCGCTGCAGCGTGCTGGGCTTGTACAGCGAAAAGTCATGGCGAATCCGCTGCTGCAACGCGGCAACGATCCGTTCCAGAGGCGTGGAGATGGCCGAGGGGAGCGCCTCGCCCGAAACGGCGCTCGCCTCGCGCACGACGGCCAGGATCCGTTCCGGCAGCTCGCTCGGCGTCGCCACGATATCGGCACACCCCGCATTGATCGCGCTTCGGGGCATCGAGTCGAACTGCGCCGATTCGGGGTCTTGCACCGCCGTCAGGCCGCCCACGGCCTTGATCGCCTCCAGGCCCGCCGTTCCGTCCGAGCCCATACCGGAGAGCACGACACCGATGGCGCGTTCGCCTTGCCCACCGGCCAGCGACGAAAACAGGATATTGACTGGCAAGCGCATGCCCCGTGGCTCTGCGGGTGCGCCCAGGTGCAGCGTCGTGCCGACCACGGTGAGTTCCGTGTTCGGCGGAATCACATACACGTGACCGGGCTCGACGCGCATGCCCTGTTCGGCCGCACGCACCGGCATGGCGGTGACCCGTTGCAGCAGTTCGGGCAGCAGCCCCTTCTGGGTGGGATCAAGATGCTGCACCACGACACAAGCGATGCCGCTGTCCGGCGGTATGCGGTGCAGGAACTCCTCCAGCGCAACCAGACCGCCGGCCGATGCCCCGATACCAATAATGCGCACCGCCTCCGGAGCATCGACAGGGGAACGGTTACCCATACTCAGCGCCTCCCGGGCAGACTCATCGCGGCGATGATTCGCACCTCGAGACGATCAGCAATACGTCCTCGCCCCCCGGGCCCAGGCTCGCGGTCATTCGCAAAAGTTCTGCGCCATCACCCCCTCGGCTGCTGGATTCAACCGAGCAGCAGACACCCCCGGCGCCTTCCCGGCACGCATCAACCACGCCCTGGATCGCCGACTGGCTGCCCTGCGCGAACCACGACGCCAGGGGCGCGCCCTCGAGTCCATCCGGTGCCGTACCGAGCAGCTCCGCGCCGGCACGATTGCCTTCGAGGATTCTTCCATCGAGCCCGACCACCAGGTACCCCACCGGTGCAAACTCATAGAGACTTCGATAACGAGCCAGGGCCTGGTCCAGCTCCTCCTGATCGGTTCTTAGCTGGAAATTCTGCAGATCCAGCTCGACCTGGTGGGTCTGCAGTTCACTCAGCAGCCTGAGCGCATCCGCGGCGGTATCGGGGTCGCTTGCCAGGCGGTAAAGGAGCGTCAGCGAATCCGGGCCAACCGTCCAGCCACCGGTAGGCGGAGCCGAGCCCTCTTTAAGCCGGGACTCGGCCTCATGGCGCAATTGCGACTGTCTCTCGAACTCCGGGCTCAGCTTCCGCATCGGTCCTCCAGTCAAATCCATCCCGAGGTCACGACCCCTGGTGCCCGCATGATAGCCCGGTGCCGGGTCGTTCTGCTTCCCGGCGCACGCACCGCGATCGCAGCCGGTGACCGGGGTCACCCGTGGAAGTCCGGGTCAAGTGGAATCCTTGATGTCCCTCTTCAGGTCGCCATATCCCGCCTGGAGCTTACCGCCCGCCTTCTGAGCGCGCCCTTTCACTTCCAGTTCCTTGTTGCCAACGACCTTTCCGGCCGTCTGCTTTGCCTGGCCCTTCGCCTCTTCGACGCGGCCCTTGATCTGGTCCTTGTTCATGTCCCTCTCCCATTAACGATTGTCGAAAAAGGAGTCACATCCGAGATGGCCGCCCGGCCCACCCGTCAATCACTTACGGGGCCCGACCCGCCTCTCTGCAACGGTCACCGGCGTGTCCGAGCGACCACCCGCGTTCCCGGCGTTTCGCCAGCTTCAAGCTACGTGAGCGCCAAGCCCAGCGTCTGTCTGTTGCCGAACAAAACCCGGCAGCGGAACACAACCCGTCCTGCTTCGGCATGCGGCCATGCGGGTGTCTGTGCGCCACAAGCCAGCCAATGCAGTGACCTCGCAGCGTGCGCGGCCCGCTTGAATGAGTCCCGAAACGCCCTGTGCGGTGCCGCACCGACGGGCAATCCGGCCACGCATACGCTTAAAGGCGAATCACGGGGTTCGGACAGCCTGTTGCCGAACCCGTCCAACCAGGAAAAAGCTCATGAACCAGATCATCTACATCGTCGGCGCCATCGTTATCGTCCTGTTCATCCTGGGCTTCTTCGGACTCCGATAGGACCCGCATCGTCGCCGCGGAGGGTTTGCCCGCAGCTTTGCCGGGCCGCCGAACAGTCCGCCGGCCATTCAGGGAGCGATCACAGGCCCCCATCCACCAGACAGGGTGCAGCCCGGGCACCCTGTCCGGCATGGCCGGTTGCACGCCAAGGAAACCCTGATCCATTCGCACGTCCGGCACCGGCGGCCGACGCACGCGTCGAACGCCCTGCCGGAGACCCCGCTCTGTATGTCTACGCGCGTACCGGAGGTGTCTGCGTGCTTGCGTGTTCGAAGGGGACCAGACGTTGCCGCTCCTCGTCCCACAGGGCGAGCCGGGCGCAATGGAGGCTTTGCTTCAACGTGACACGGCTGATCTTGCGAAGCTGCGGATGGTCTTCCAGCACCTCGGGCAATCGATAGAACGGAATGCGGCTGGCGAGATGGTGGACGTGGTGGATCCCGATATTCGCGGTCATCCAGCGTAGCGGAGCGGGCAGATCATAATAGGAGCTGCCGTAGAGCGCCGTTTCCTGGAAGCTCCACGCCTCGTCGTGCGCCCACCGCGTATTCTCGAACTGGTGCTGGACATAGAACAGCCAGACACCGATCGCGCCCGCCAGAACCGCGATCGGCAGGTGCACCAGGAGGAAGGTGCCCGCACCCACCAGCCACATCATCCCAACGACGACCAGCACAATGCCTGCATTGGTACCCATGGTGCTCAACCAGGGCATCCATCCCGCGCGCAGGAACCCGACGGGTAGGCGGTTGCTCAACATGAAAAGGTACACCGGACCCAGCCCGAACAGGATCAGCGGATGCCGGTACAGCCGGTAACGCAGGCGTTGCCAGGCAGACAGGGCCTGGTATTCCCGCACACTCAAGGTATCGATACTCCCCTCGTCCGCCCGATCCAGATTGCCCGAGTGCGCGTGATGGAGGGCATGCGTGTGGCGCCAGAAGTCGTAGGGCGTGAGCGTGAAGATGCCCAGCGCCCGTCCCACCCAGTCATTCGCGCGCCGGGACGGGAAGAATGACCCGTGCCCGCAGTCATGCTGGATCATGAACAGCCGCACGAGAAATCCGGCAGCGGGAATGGCCAGCACCAGGCCAACCCAGTAGCCGGCGCTCACACTGGCCCAGGTCAGAAACCAGAAAAGGCCGAACGGGATCACGGTAACGACCAGTTCAAACACGCTGCGCGCGAGAAGCGGCGTACGATACGCGGACAGTGCGCGCTGTAACGCTCGGGGATCATCGACGGGTTCGACAACCGCTGCTTGTGGCTCCATGCTGGGACTCCGTACTTGGCTCGACTCCAACGGCCGGGTTCGCACCCCACCGCCGGCGAGCCGGTTTCTAACACCGGGCTTTCGGTCTCGATACAGGAGCGGGTCCGAAAGCCGTACACTTCCAGCCTATAGTGGGGCCAGGCGCGCTCACTGTATGTTCGATCCCACACACTGCGCCCGCAGTACCATGGCAGTTTCGGCCCCTCCCCCCACGAACCTTGTCGTCTGTTCGCCCCCGCGAGGCCGCGCAGACACCCTGGTCACGCCAATTGGACACGCACATTGAACGTGGAACGTCCAAACCTCTGTAGCACCCGGTTGTCACTCGATCTGCCCGCCATTCAGGCTCGGCTCCGCGTGGCCCGGGTCGACACGCATGCGGCTGGACGCCCCCCGAAAGAATCCTGTCGGCTTCACGTTTACGTAAATAGAGCGTTGACGCCCAGCAACCGTGAGGCTATTAAAGCAACATGGCTTTGTAACGATCGAATCCATGAACACTTCAGCCAGCAGCGATGGGGCACCGTCGCGCTTGCGGCCACCGGGGGGGGCTTATGTACTGATTCAACCTTCGGGCAGGGGGGCCAGGATGCCGTACTCCGATAGACTTCGCGCGAACGAGTTGCTCGCAGGACTTCCGCTCGACGATTACGCGCATCTTTCCCCGCACATGGAGGCGGTACCCATGCCGTTGGGGGAAGTCCTCGCCGAGCCCGGACACCCGATGCGCTACGCCTACTTCCCCACCACCGCCATCGTGTCCCTCCTCAACGTGATGCAGGATGGCGCAACGACCGAAGTTGCCGTGGTTGGATACGAGGGCATGATCGGGGTCTCCTTGTTCATGGGCGGCGAGAGCACATCCAGCCGCGCTGTCGTGCACAGCGCCGGACACGGGTTCCGGCTGAAGGCCCAGGTCCTGAAAGACGAGTTCACCCACGGCGGGCACATGCAGCAATTGCTGTTGCGCTATACCCAGGCGCTGCTGACCCAGATGGCACAAACGGCGGTATGCAACCGCCACCACACCCTGGACCAGCAACTCGCCCGCTGGCTGCTCCTGAATCTCGACCGTCTGCACGCGAACACCCTCGAAATGACCCAGGAACTGATCGCCCATATCCTGGGCGTGCGCCGGGAAGGCATCACCTGCGCCGCCGGAAAACTGCAAAAAGCGGGCCTGATCGAGTACCACCGCGGGCACATCACCGTGCTCGACCGGCCCGGTCTGGAAGCGTGTGCCTGTGAATGTTATGCGGCGGTGCGGGCGGAATACCATCGTCTGCTGTCGACGTCGCCTGATCTGCAAACGGGAGGCCGATTAAGCGTGTCTCGCTGACAGCCCCCGCGATCGCCATGGATTCAGAGCCTGGTACCGGGCCCATCCACCACGAACGTCGCGGGCCCGGGTGCCATTCGCATGCTCTCGCACGCCTCCCCATCGCCGCAGTTATACAAGAACCGCCGCAACCTCCAGCCAGCCCTCCTGCCGCAAACCACACGATACGATCCCGGGCGCCTCGACCCGCCGTACCCATGAATGGGCGTCTCCCTCCGCGACGGCATGCCGGTCGATCCCCCTCGACGCGGTAATGATCGTGTTTCTTGCGCCCCGGCCCGCCGCACCCTAGCGTGGCGGGCTTACTCAGGCACGGATCGACCCATGCGCCAGATGTCTCCCCGAGAACTACAGGACTACCTCGCCCAGGCGGAGAACCCGCCGCTGCTCCTGGATGTACGCGAGCCCTGGGAATACGAGCACTGCCACATCGGGGGCTCGCAACTGCTCCCGATGGGCCAGATCCCGACGGCCTATCAGGATCTGAACGCCGAGGACGAGATCGTGGTGATCTGCCACCACGGGGTGCGCAGCCAGCAGGTCTGCGGATTCCTGGACCGGGCCGGATTCCAGCACGTGATCAACCTGACCGGCGGCGTCGATGCCTGGGCGCGCGATGTCGACCCCCACATGCCGACCTACTGAACCGCGTGCCCCGCAGACCGGCCCTGTCGATCATCATCCCGGCCTGGAACGAGGCCGAATGGCTGCCACGCACCCTGGCGGCGGTGCAGGAAGCGCTATCCGGCATTGACCGGAACAGCGAGATCATCGTGGTCGACAACGCCTCGACCGACCGCACGCCACAGATTGCCCAGGCCGCGGGATGCCGCGTCGTGTTCGAACCCGAGCGCCGCATCAGCCGCGCCCGCAATGCCGGCGCGGCCGCAGCCTGCGGCGATTACCTCCTGTTCGTCGATGCCGACACCTGGCCCGACCGCGCCCTGTTGCAGGCAACACTGGACGCGCTGGACAGCGGCGAGGTCTGTGGGGGTGGCGCACGGGTGACCTTCGACCACCTCAGCCACTGGATCTATCGCTGGGGTGCCACCGCGTGGAACACCCTCTCCGCGCGCCTGGTTCTGGCGGCTGGCTGCTACGTCTTCTGCACCCGCGAGGCCTTCGCGGCGGTGGGCGGCTTCAGCGAGGCCGTGTACGCGGGGGAAGAGGTGTTCCTGTCCCGCGCGCTGAGACGCTGGGGCCGCGCGCACGGCCAGCGCGTCGAGATCCTGGAAACGCCCGTACTGACCTCCGGCCGCAAGGCGGACTGGTTCCATCCAGGCCGCCACATCCTCGTGGTGACGCAGGTGTTGCTGTTCCCCTGGAGCCTGCGCTCACGCCGCCTCAGCTGGTTCTGGTACACCCGCCCACGCCGGCATTAACAAAACACATCGAACTCCAGAACTTGGCCTCTCAGGATGATGGCACCAGCAGCGTCAGGCGCCGGGCCTGGCGGCATACCGCCTCGGCCGTGCTGCCCAGCAGCAGGTCCGTGACCGGGTTGCGACCGCGCTTGCCGATGACCACGAGATCCGCGGCCTTTTCCTCGGCCACCCGACCGATCACGACCGAGGGCTTGCCCTGGCCGACGAGCACGGTGTCGAAGGGGCGCTCACCGGCCCGCTGCGCCAGCCCCTCGACGTGGGCCTCGATGGTCCGGCGCTCCTCGACGCGTTCGGGATCATCGCCCCAACGCCCGACCGCCACCACCACCCCGCGCCGACACTGAGGCAAGACCTGCAAGAAGACCTCCTCGGCAGCCGCTGCGGCCTTCGAGCCATCCGTCGCCAGCAAAGGGCGACTCACCGGGGCCTCGGCCAGTGCCACATCGCCGCCGGTGGGTGCCAGCAGCAGCGGGCGCCGGGCGCGGCGCGCCAGATCCAGCACCGTGCTACCGAGCAAGATGTCGCGCAGCGAGCTGTGACCATGGCTGCCGGCCAGGATCACGCCGGCACCACGCTCTCGGGCCACGCGCTCCAGTTCGGAGGCCACGGCGCCCGCGCAGACGGCCGTATCGATCTCGAAACCTCGCCCCCGAAGCCGGGTGGCCATTTCCTCCAGGCGCTCTTCGTAATACGGGCCATGCCCCAGCTCGGGGGCCTGGGTGTACCCCCCAACCAGCACGTGGACCAGGGTCAGCCTGCGGCAGCCCAGCGCTCGCAGGCGTTCTAGCTGGCCCTCCAGACGGGCCGAGGCGGGCGAGAAGTCCACTGCAACCAGAATATGTTCGAACATCGCGCTCTCCAGCCTTTAGTTTTGGCTTTGGCCCATTTCGCCTTCCACCACCAGCCGGCGCCAGCGAAACAGGCCCTCCCCATCAATACGATAGGGACCCGCACCGAGATCATCGGCGACGAAGACCCGGACACCATCGATCTCCCGGACGGTATAACCGTCCGCATTACGCGGTGCGCCCGGTTCGGCCACCGGCACCGCGGCCTGGCCGCCACAGCAGCCGTGGCGCGTAGACAACCGCAGCGTCACCTCGCCGCCCTGCCCGGCCAGCCAGTCGCGTGCCGCATCGGTCAGGGTAACCGCGGTCATGCCGGTTTCCCCTCGGTGTCCGCCGGGAACCAGTGGCGAGTGCGATTGGCGATACGCACCAGCGCCAGCATCAGCGGCACCTCGACCAGCACACCCACCACGGTCACCAACGCCGCCCCCGACTGCAGGCCGAACATCGCGATCGCCGCGGCCACCGCCAGCTCGAAGAAGTTGCTCGCACCGATCATCGCGCCGGGGGCCGCTACCGCATGACGCACCCGCCAGGCCTTCGCCCAGTAGTAGGCGATGTAGAACACCAGGAAGGTCTGGATGATCAGCGGGATCGCGATCAGCACGATATGCCCCGGGTTCTCCAGGATGCGCTCGCCCTGGAAGGCGAACAGCAGGACCAGCGTCACCAGCAGGCCGATCGGCGTGACCGGGCCCAGACGCTTCATGAACACGTTGTCGAACCACTCGATGCCCTTCTTGCGGATCAGCCAGATGCGCGTCAGGTAGCCGGCGACGAACGGAATGACGATGTACAGCAGCACCGACAGCGCGACCGTGTCCCAGGGCACGTGGATGTTCGACACGCCCAGCAGGAGCACCACGATGGGGGCAAAGGCGAACAGCATGATGATGTCGTTCACCGCCACCTGCACCAGCGTGTAGGCGGCGTCGCCGCGGGTCAGGTAGCTCCAGACGAACACCATCGCGGTACACGGCGCCGCGCCCAGCAGGATCGCCCCGGCCAGGTATTCGCGCCCGAGGTCTTCCGGGATCCAGGCGGCATACACCACCATGAAGAAGAACCAGGCGATCGCGAACATGGTGAACGGCTTGATCAGCCAGTTCACCGAGGTGGTAATGGCCAGGCCCTTCGGCTCCCGACGCACGCCGAGGATCGCGGAGAAGTCGATCTGCACCATCATCGGGTAGATCATCGCCCAGATCAGGATTGCCACCGGGATCGACACCTGCGCGTATTCCCACTTTGACAGCGTCTCCGGAACGACGGGCAGGAACTGCCCCAGGGCGACGCCCGCCACGATGCACAGCGCCACCCACACGCTCAGGTAGCGCTCGAAGATCCCCATGCCTTCCTTCGTCGAGATCTCCTCGACGGAGGCGTTCCGGTCGGTCATTGCTTCCTCCGTATCTGCCCAGGTAACGCGTCAGCAGCAACCCTTGGCTTCATTGTCACTAGCTGGCCCGCACGAGACGGTTGATGTCCCTTCCGGTACACAGCAGTCACCGGTCCCTTCATCCTGTGCGCCGAACATCGGGATGCTCCCGAGCGTGTGATAACTCTCCCACGCGATCCCGGCCGGATCGGTGGTCCAGTACTTGTCGGATTGCGCGTAGCAGCAATGCGTGCCCATCTCCTCGTGCACGTCCGCGTCGATGTCGTCCAGACGCTGGCCCAGCTCCTCGAGCTCGACCGCCTCTTCGGCCTGGATGCCGAGGTGGTTCAGGCCCACCGGCGCACCGCGGGCCGACACCGCGAAATTGACCCGCGGGTCCTCCAGCATCCATTTCGCGTAGTCGCCCTTGACCACGCTCGGCTGGGTCGCGAACAGCTGCGAGTAAAAGCGGATCGCCGGTTCCAGTTCCGGCACGGAAACGTGCAGGTGCATGCGCTTCATGGATCATGACTCCTTGATTCACTACATTTCGCGGATCGGCCCGGGGTCCCACGGACCATCCCGGGTGGACCCGGCTCGGCTCGGTTGTTGCGGTCCCCACCCGGGCGCGTGGTCTATCGGACGTGCCGGCCCGGCACTTGCGGAGTCGCGGTGGCTTCCGTATCCCCTGCACAGTCCAGGGCCGCAGGCAACGCGCAGCCGTCGGCGTCGGCCGCGCAGCAGTTCTCGGTCAGGTAGGCGACCAGGTCCTGCATCGCGTCGAGATTCACCCGATAGCGCTGGTAGCGCCCTTCCTGCGTGACGGTCAGCAGACCCGCCTGCGTCAGGGTCTTGAGGTGAAACGAGAGGTTCGTGCGCGGCAGTTCCAGGGTTTCGGCGATCTCGCCGGCGACCAGCCCGTCATGGCCGTGACGCACCAGCAAGCGCACGATGTCCAGGCGAATGCCGGAGGCCAGCGACTCGAACATGTTGGTGGCGGTGCCCTTGTCCATCGGCTAATATTTCAACGCTCCTTGTATCGTTGTCAAGTGACAGGACCCAGTCGCCGTTGCCGCGGGCGCGCACCTTTTTCTCAAGAACCGCCCGATGCCTCCCCGCTCAGCCTGCAGGGTTCGCGCCGGACCACCCGGTCGCCGCCGGTCTGTCGGGGTTTTTCCGCGGGGCATCGAGGCCCGGTATACTGCGCGGTCTTCCGTTCAACTCCGACCACGACGCCCGAGCCGCCATGAACCCGCGCCTGGACCGGCTACAGCCCTATCCGTTCGAACGCCTGCGCCGGCTGTTCGCGGACCTGCAACCGCCTGCGGCCCGGGAGCCCATCGCGTTGTCGATTGGCGAGCCGCGCCACGCACTGCCCGATTTCGTCGAACCCGTCCTGCGGGCCTCCCTCCAGGGCTTCAACCACTACCCGACCACACGCGGCGAACCGGCCCTGCGCGAGTCCATCGCGGCGTGGCTGCAACGGCGGTTTGATCTCGGCAATGTGGACGCGGAACGGCAGGTGCTTCCGGTCAGCGGAACCCGCGAGGCCCTGTTCGCGATTGCCCAGGCGGTCGTGGCGGAGAAGCCCGGCGCCCGCGTGCTGATGCCGAATCCGTTCTACCAGATCTACGAGGGCGCGGCGCTGCTCGCCGGGGCCACGCCGGCCTTCTACGACCTGGCGCCGGAGAACGGCTACCTGCCCGATTTCTCGGCAATCGATACGACCACCTGGGAGGACGTGCAGCTCGTCTACATCTGCAACCCGGGCAACCCCGCCGGGGCCTGCATGTCCGAGGCCGCGATGCAGGATCTGATCCGCCTGGCCGAGCGCCATGACTTCATCATCGCGGCGGACGAATGCTACTCCGAGATCTACCACCCCGATGGCGAGCCGCCGGCCGGCCTGCTGGGGGCCGCGGCGCGCATGGGCAACGCCGCATTCGAGCGCTGCATCGTCTTCCACAGCCTGTCCAAGCGCTCCAACCTGCCGGGGCTACGCTCTGGTTTCGTGGCCGGCGATGCGGCCCTGCTCGACCGCTTCGCGCTGTACCGGACCTACCATGGCTGCACCCTGCCGCCGCCGACGCAGGCCGTCAGCCGCGCCGCCTGGTCAGACGAGGCCCACGTGGCCGAGAATCGTGCCCTCTATGCCGAGAAATTCGCTGCAGTGGTCCCGATCCTGGAATCGGTGATCGACGTGCGAGCACCCGCCGCCGGCTTCTACCTGTGGCCGCGCGTGCCGGATGGTGACGACGAGGGCTTTGCCCGACGCCTCTACGGCGAGGCGGGGGTCACGGTCCTGCCGGGGCGCTACCTCTCCCGGACCGACCCGGAGACGGGGCACAATCCCGGGGCCGGACACGTGCGCATGGCGCTGGTCGCCGCGCCCGCCGCCTGCATCGAGGCGGCCGAGCGGATCACCGCGCTTTATCGTTAACGCCACTCATCAATTTATTTTTCATTGCCTTAAAGGGAATACCTAATGTCCGATATCCAGAGCACCATCGAAGCCGCCTTTGAACGCCGCGCCGACATCAACCCGCGCAACGTGGAAACCAACGTCCGCGACGCCGTGAACGAGGCGCTGGATATGCTGGACACCGGCCGTGCCCGCGTCGCCGAGAAAAAGGACGGCGACTGGGTGGTGAACGAATGGCTCAAGAAGGCCGTGCTGCTGTCGTTCCGCATCTCCGAGAACGAGTTCATCAAAGGCGGCTTCACCAACTACTACGACAAGGTCCCGTCCAAGTACGCGGACACCTCCAGCCGCGACTTCCGCGAGGCGGGCGTGCGCGTCGTGCCCCCGGCCACCGCCCGTCGCGGGAGCTTCATTGCCCCCAACACCGTGCTGATGCCGTCCTACGTGAACATCGGCGCCTATGTCGATGAAGGCACGATGGTAGACACCTGGGCCACGGTCGGCTCCTGCGCCCAGATCGGCAAGAACGTGCACCTCTCCGGCGGCGTGGGTATCGGCGGCGTGCTGGAGCCGCTGCAGGCCGCCCCGACCATCATCGAGGACAACTGCTTCATCGGCGCGCGCTCCGAGGTGGTCGAGGGCGTGATCGTCGAGGAAGGCGCGGTCATCTCCATGGGCGTGTACCTGGGCCAGTCCACCCGCATCTACGACCGCGAGAACGACGAGATCCTCTACGGCCGCGTGCCGGCTGGCTCCGTGGTCGTCTCCGGCAACCTTCCGTCGAAGGACGGCAAGTACTCCCTGTACTGCGCCGTGATCGTGAAGCGCGTCGACGAGAAGACCAAGGCCAAGGTGGGCCTGAACGCCCTGCTGCGCGATGTCTGAGATCGCGCTCTACGGCATCGCCAACTGCGATACCGTCCGCAAGGCCCGCCGGTCGCTGGATGCGGCCGGCGTGGGCTATCGTTTCGTGGACGTTCGCAAGGACGGGCTTGCGGCGGATCGGCTGCGCGGCTGGGTCGATGCCGTCGGCTGGGAGACCCTGGTCAACCGGCGCGGGACGACCTGGCGCCAACTCCCGGACGATCAGCGCGAGGGACTGGATGCGGAACGCGCCATCGCGCTGATGCTCGAACACCCGGCGCTCATCAAGCGGCCCGTCATCGAACAGGACGACGCGATCACCGTCGGCTGGACACCCGAGACCGCGGCCCGGTGGGGAGCGGCCTGAGGCACTCGCGGCCATGCTGAGACGGGCCAGCATCCGTTGGCGGGCCTTGCGCTGGCGCGCCCACAACTGGCTGGCCCGTCATCCGCGCCTGCATTCCGGGCTGCATGCCGCCGGGAGCATGAAGAGCGGCCCGGAGGCGCTGGCCCGCGGGGTCGCGATCGGGCTGTTTATTGGCCTGACCCCCACGGTCGGCTTCCAGACCGTGTTGATGATCATTCTCTGCATTGCACTGGCGGGCAATTTCCCCACGGCGTTCGTGGCCTCGTTCGTCAGCAACCCCTTCACCGCCGCGCCGCTGTATTGGGGCTTCCACGAACTCGGCGAGGCCGTGTTCTACTATGTCCCCCTGATCTCGCACGACCCCGACGCCTGGTATCTGCAGGGCATCGGGGACGAGATCACCTATACCCTGATGGGCAGCCTGCTGATCGCCACGCCAACCGCCATTGCCGGCTACTGGGCCTCCCGCCGCCTGTCGGCCGCCTGGCAACGCCACCGCGACCGGCGCCGTGCCGAACGCGCTGCACAGCGGGAGCGTTAGAGAGCCACTACGGGACCTCGCTCCGACGCCATTCACGCCACACCGAATCACCCGGGTCCGGGTCACCAGCAGGCGCCTCCAGCCACGCATCCAGCAGCTCCACCTCGCCACCATTGCGCTCCAGCGGGGGCACGTCCGCGTAGGGATCGGGGTTGAGGCGGCCGTCGTGCCAGGCCCAGGTGAAATACCCCAGGTTCACCAACGCGAGAAACAGGATCAGCCAGCGCATTCGGCGCCCTCCCAGCGCGACAGCTCCCAGAGGCCGTCCAGCACCAGGTTCGGGAAGATCGTGGACTCTGCACGCAGCACCGGCGCCAGCCAGTAGGCATCGCCCCCCGTCAGCCAGCAGGCCGCGTCCGCCCGCTCTGCGGTCCGCGAGCGCGCGATCAACCCATCCAGCGCGCCGGCCAGCCCCAGGCTCCATCCGCGCTCCAGGGCCTCGGTGCTGTTCAGGCCCGGCGCGGTCTCCAGGTCATCCGGCCACTGCGTGGCCTCGCGCGGCGCAATGCGATCTGTCAGACGCGTCTGCAGCGCCTCCCAGCCGAGCTGGCGCCCCGGCAACAGATAGCCTCCCGCATGGCGACCGTCCGCCTCCAGTACATCCACGGTGACGGCGGTTCCGGCATCGACCAGGATCATCGGCGCATCGCAGCGGGCCCGCGCCGCGACCAGCGCGCAGTAGCGATCGACGCCCAGCTGCCCCGCCGCATAGTCGATCCGCAGGCCATGCGGGCCGTTCGCCGGCACCGTCACCGCGTGTACCGGCGCGTCGATCCCGGCAGCCGCCAGTTCGACCGAGAACGCCTCCTCGCGCTCGCCGGGCCCGACCCGCGACAACCAGACGGCAGTGAGCGGGGCCTCGCGCGCCATCGAGGCCAGGCCACGGACACAACCGGCCGGGTCACGATTCGCCCCGGACCCCAGCACTTCGCCCTCCGCGTTGCGCACCTGCCACTTCACACGGGTACTGCCGATATCCACCAGGGCAATGTCAGCCATGTTCGCAACTCCGTACCGAGACCTCGCCCGAATGCAGGTGCCGGATCGCACCGTCGTCGAACTGCACAACCAGGCAGCCGCTCGCCGGATCGATTCCATGCGCCTGTCCGCGGACGCCGTCATCCAGGATTTCAATCGGCCGGCCGCGCAGGCAGTCCAGCCGCACCAGCTCACGCTCCAGCGGCACAAGCCCTTCGCCCATCAACAGCGGATGCAGGCGACATTGCTCCGCGATCACCCGGGCTGCAAGCTCCAGGAGATCCGGAACCGGACCGGGGAGCTGGGTCGCGAGATCGGTCACCGCACGGTCCAGCTCCAGGGCACCGGCGCCTTGCCGGTTGAGACCAATCCCCACCACCAGCCAGCCTGGCTGGCCACCACTCGCCGCGCGCTGCTCCACCAGGATGCCGCCCAGCTTGGCGGCATCGACCATCAGGTCATTGGGCCACTTGAGTCGCACACCTTCCAGACCCAGCGCTTCCAGCGCACGGATGACCCCAACGCCAACCCCGACCGGATAGGCGGGCGGCACCCGCCCCTGCATGATGGGCCATGCCAGCGACAGCGCCAGGCTCGCCCCCGGAGGCGAATGCCAGACGCGACCGCGCCGCCCGCGACCCGCTGTCTGGGCCTGCGCCACGCAGGCGCGTGGCAGATCGCCCATCTCGCGGCGGGTCTCCAGCAGATAGCGATTGGTCGACTCCACCGACTCCAGCACCTCGACCGCCGGCGCCGTCACACCGGCCCCGTCGACCAGGCGTTCGACACGCGCTTTCAGGCGTGCGCTCTCCGGCGCCATAATGCAAACTGTGAACGCGGTCTCGGTCATCGGGATCAGTACTCGGCTCGCATCCGGGCCAGGGGGAACAGGGCTTGCATACAAGGCACCATGGTAAGCATTCCGGTCGGACGGTGCTGCGCCTGCTGATACTGGTGGCGGGGCTGGCTCTGGCCGGCACCAGCGCGGCCGAGCTCTACTCCTTTCGCGATGCCTCCGGGGCCCGGGTCCTGACCGACGAGCGCCCGCAGGGCGTTCCCTACGAGACCATCCGTTCGCCCGGCGGTGCCGGCACGGTCACCTCGACACCCGGCGGTGGAAACTGGTCACCCAGTCAGATCTTCGTGTTCCAGGGCCCGGGTGGAGAGCGCCTGATCACCAACCAGCGTCAGCAGAATAGCGGCATGGAGTTGATCGCCACCTACGGCCGACCCACCGCCCGCGCACGTTGCGGTGCCCGCGCCCGCAATGCCCTGGCCACCGGCGGTGGCGATTTCGCGGACCTCATCCACAACGCCGCCCACCGCCAGGGCGTGGACCCGGCGCTGGTGCAGTCGGTGATTCACGTGGAGTCCTGCTTCGATCCGCAGGCGGTATCCCGGGTGGGCGCGCACGGCTTGATGCAGCTGATGCCCGCTACCGCCGCCGATCTCGGGGTAACCGACCGCTTTGATCCCGCCCAGAATATCGATGGCGGCACGCGCTACCTGGCCGCCATGCTCGATCGCTTCGAGGGGGATCTGGATCTCGCCCTGGCCGCCTACAATGCCGGCCCCGGCGCGGTGGAACGGCATGGCGGCGTGCCCCCGTTTCGCGAGACACAGAACTACATCCAGCGCATCCGCGCCCAGTACGACGGCAACGGGCGGCCCGACTGACGACCCCGACTGACGACCCTCAGGCCTTGGGCTTGTCCCGGCCGCAGTTCCAGCACTGGGTGAACTGCGGCTCGATCACCTCGCCGCAGCGCGGGCACTTCCAGTCGCGGCCGTCGTGTTCGGGCTCGCCCTCCAGATATTCCAGGATGATGGCGCGCGCCTCCTCGGCCTGTTCCTCGTGCACCACCATGATGCGGGCCCAGGTCTCGGTCGGCGGGACTTCCCCGACGGCACCGTAAAGCCCGGCCTGGTTCACGTAGGCCGGGATGCCGGCCTCCTGCAGCAGGGTCTCGATGAACCCGGCCATCACCGGGTCGGCGGCAGAATAGACGGTCCTCATGATCGCGACCGTAGCACGCAGCCCGGACCCGGCGCAGCGGCGGCAGTGCCTACTGCACGGTGCCCTGGTTGGCGGCCTGGAAGTACTCCATCGCCTTCTGGATGGCGAAGAACGGGGCCTCGTCGAGGGCGATCTGCGTATGCGGCAAGTTGATGTCCGCGTAGTACTTGCGCATGGCCAGCACGTGGATCGGCAGCTCGCGCGCGAACATCGGGTTTTCGAAGTTGAAGTACTGCCCGAGCCCCAGCACGAGGTCCTGGCGTTCTTCGGCCGTCAGGCTCTCCGGCGACACCACGACATCCGGCAGCTGCCCGGCCTGGCCATCGACCGAGACCACCACCTGGCGATCGCCTTCGGCCGCGGCGGGGATATCGTCCCCAGTCACGAGCTGCAGGTTCTCGGACAGGTCCAGGTAGCCCTTGGACAGGATATGGCCGTGGGGCTGAAACACCTTGCTGGACATGTTCACTGCCCACAGCTCCAGGGTCTCCTTGAGGTCCTGGGCCGCCTGCACCTCGCCCAGGGCGAACAACTGCCGGGCGTAGAGGATGTCCCAGACCCAGACCTGACCGTATTCGGGCAGCTCGCCTTCGGCGACCACCGAGACCTTGTGCAGCTCCGGCTGTGCCTCGTCGCGCGCGTGCAGTGTCAGGGTAAATTCGGCCAACGGACTTCTCCTTACGGCAGCGCGTTTCGCGCCGCATGATCAAGCATTCAAGTATAGCCACCAGCGCCGAGACAGCGCAGTTCAGGTACGCCGCTCGGGGACTTCCAGGACCGTTCCGGGCCGTCCCAACCGCCCCCGGTTCACGGAACTGACATAATGCCGTCATAGACTCTCGGTCCCACTTCTGCCGCGAGTCGTGCATGCCGGATGCCGACGTGACCCAAACCGACCTGTTCCTCAACCGCGAACTGTCCCTGCTGGAATTCAACCGCCGGGTACTCGCCATCGCCCAGGACCCGGCCTTCCCGCTACTGGAACGCCTGCGCTACCTCAGCATTTCCTCCACCAACCTGGACGAATTCTTCGAGGTCCGCGTGGGCTCGCTGCGCCAGCAGGTCGAACTGAACGTGCAGGCCCCGGGCCCGGATGGCCTCTCGGCCGCCGAACAGCTGCGCCAGATCGCGCCGCGCGCCCACGACCTGGTGGAACAGCAGTACAGCACCCTGAACGACGAGCTGATCCCGGCGCTCGCAGCGGAGGGGATCCACTTCGTTCGGCGCACCCACTGGGACGCGGCCCAGCGGGACTGGGTGCGGGAGTACTTCCGCCAACAACTCCAGCCGGTCCTCAGCCCGATCGGCCTGGACCCCGCCCATCCGTTCCCGCGCATCCTCAACAAGAGCCTGAACTTCATCGTCACCCTCAAGGGCAAGGATGCCTTCGGGCGTGAATCCGGCCGCGCCGTGGTCCAGGCCCCGCGTTCCCTGCCGCGCCTGGTGCGGCTGCCGCGCGAGGTCGCCAGCGGCGACAACGACTTCGTGCTGCTGTCGTCCATCCTGCATGCGCACGTGGACGAGCTGTTCCAGGGCATGAAGGTCACCGGCTGCTACCAGTTCCGGCTGACCCGCAACTCGGACCTGTTCGTGCAGGAAGAGGAGATCGACGACCTCCTGAACGCCCTGGAGGGCGAGCTGCCCCAGCGCAACTACGGTGCCGGCGTGCGCCTCGAGGTCGCGGACAACTGCCCGCAGGAGGTCGCGGAGTTCCTGCTGCAGCAATTCCACCTGGAGCCGGACGACCTCTACCAGGTCACCGGACTGGTCAACCTGAACCGTCTGATGGCCGTGCACGAACTGGTGGACCGGCCGGACCTCAAGTTTCCCCCGCTAGTCCCGGCCCTGCCCCGCAGTGACACGAGCGGCAGCGGCATCTTTGCCTGCATCCGCGACCAGGAGCTGCTGCTGCATCACCCCTACCAATCGTTCATGCCGGTGGTCGACTTCCTGCGCCAGGCGGCGGCGGATCCGCGGGTGCTGGCCATCAAGCAGACGCTCTACCGCACCGGCACCCGCTCGCCGCTGGTCGAGATCCTGATCGAGGCGGCGCAGGCCGGCAAGGAGGTCACCGTCGTGATCGAGCTGCGGGCGCGCTTCGACGAGGCCGACAACATCGAACTGGCCAACCGCATGCAGGACGCCGGGGTCCACGTCACCTACGGCGTGGTCGGCTACAAGACCCACGCCAAGCTGGCGCTGGTGGTGCGCCGCGATGGCGACCGCATCACCCGCTACGCCCACCTGGGTACCGGGAACTATCACTCCGGCACCGCCAAGGCCTATACCGACTTCGGCCTGCTGACAGCCGACCCCGTGCTTACCGAGGACGTCCACCGCGTGTTCCTCCAGCTCACCGGCCTGGGCAAGGTGACCCGGCTGCGCCAGCTGCTCCAGGCGCCGTTCCGCCTGCACGCCGCGATGCTGGAGAAGATCCAGCGCGAGATCGACAACCACCAGGCCGGGAAGCCCGCCCGCATCGTCGCGCGCATGAACTCGCTCAACGAGGCGAAGATCATCCAGGCCCTCTACAAGGCTTCGCAGGCGGGCGTCCCCATCCAGCTGGTCGTGCGCGGCATCTGCAGCCTGCGCCCCGGGGTGCCCGGCATCTCGGAAACCATCGAGGTGCGCTCGGTCCTGGGCCGGTTCCTGGAACACTCCCGCGTGTTCTATTTCGAGAACGGCGGCGACCCCGAGGTGTTCCTGTCGAGCGCCGACTGGATGCCGCGCAACTTCTTCCGCCGCGTCGAGGTGGCCTTCCCCGTACGCGACCCGGAACTGCGCGACCGCGTCGCCGAGGAATCCCTGTTCAACTACCTGCAGGACAGCTCCACCGCCTGGGCACTGCAGCCCGACGGCAGCTACCAACGCATCCGGCCAACCGCGGGCGAGATCCCCTATTCCGCCCAGGAATCCCTGACCGCCCAACTGTCGGGTGCCACCACGGGCTGAGCGACCCTCTGTCTCGCCGACTTCAGAATCCCTCATTAGCAACGAGCTTCAGCCAATTGCAGGGAACGTTCTCCCAGGCGTTGGCTCCCTTCCGCCGCGGTAGGGTGCCGTTGAGCGCAGCGAAACGCACCATTTCCGGCGTCGTGCCAATCCCTTGATGGGATTCGCTGCGCTCATCCCATCCTACGACCCGGCGGCTGGCTGAGCGTCATGGCTAGTCAGGTCAGGATTTGTCGTGGTCCCGGTCCGCTGAAGCGGTGCCGGAACGCGGGACATCGTGCATCCCGCCCAGCAAGCTGACCTCGGCGTCACCGTGCCGCAGCAGGTCCTGCAGCAGGACCACGATCCCGGCCACGCAGAGGAACAGCCCGAAATTCAGGCCGATCGACTGCACATGGCGGAGCACAAAGAAGAATTCCGCCTCCTGCGCCGGAATCCACAGGATCGGCGCCATCACCCCCAGCAGCGCCACGAATGCGTACACCATGAAGCGAATGAAATGCACCGGGACCCTGCGGATGCTCAAGCCGTAGACGATGGTCGCCACGATCAGCACACTCGCCGTCGCCTGAACCGCAATCATGGCCCGGTCGGTGATGAACACGTACCGACCCTCCTCGTAGGTGGCTTCGCTGAGCCCGCCGAACACCGCCACCAGCAGCGCATTCCCGATCACATAGACCAGGCTGAGCAGGAAGGGCAGTGCCAGCAACCGGTTGTGTCGCATCAACCGAAACCCGGTCGCCGACCACCAGATGCCGATCCACTGCGGCACCGCGAGCACTTAGATCCAGACCACCAATGTCAGAATCCTGCGTTCCTTGTGTCAGGTTCGGAATAGGGGCTCACTCGAACTCCAGTTCCAGCTTGTGGCGCGCCCAGTCCTCGCGTTCCGCATCCAGATCGGCGCGCGTTAGCGGGTGGGTATCCAGCCAGTCGGGCGCGAAGGTCAGCGTCAGACCCTCCTGTGTCGCCTCGATGCGCTCCAGCGGCACCGGATCCGGCGCGCGCGAACGATGCAGCAACACGGCCAGACGCAGCAGGGCCGCCATGAACAGCAGCGGCCGCGCGCGATCCTCTCGCACCCCGGACAACAACTTGGGCTTCAGCCCGCCCCGGTGCAGGCGCACCAGCCACGCCAGCTCGGCCTGTTCGGGCTGCGAGAAACCCGGCAGGTCGGCCCAGGTGAGGATGTACTCCCCATGTTTGTGGTATTTGCTGTGGGCCAGTGCCAGGCCGATCTCGTGCAGTTCGGCCGCCCAGTCCAGGCGTTCCGCGTCGTCCTCGCCAAGCTCCCAGGCAGCGCGAACGGCGGTCACCAGGCGCGCCACCGTCGCCTGCACCCGCTCCGCCTGGGACGCATCGACCGCGAACCGCCGGCGCAGATGGTGAATGGTGCCGCCACGCACGTCCTCGTGCCGAAAACGTCCCAGAAGGTCGTGAATCACGCCCTCGCGCAGGGCCCCGTCCGAGGGGTGCAGCCGTTCGATCCCCAACGCCTCGAAGGCACCCAGAAGCACCGCAAGGCCACCGGCAATCACGGGCGCCCGGTCCTCGGCCAGACCAGGCCATTTCAGCCGCTTGATGGCCCCCTGCTCGATCAGCGAATCGCGTAGCCGCTCCAGGCTCTCGCGGCTTACACCCGGCGCCTCGTCCAATTCCCCCTCATGCACCATGCGGTCCAGGGCCAGGATCGTACCCGACGCCCCCAGCGCCTGCTCCCAGCCGGCCGCGCGGTAGGCACTCGCGATGGGTTGCAGCTCCCGCTGCGCCTGCAGTTGCGCGGCCGCGAAGGCCTTGCGCGTCAGTTTTCCATCGGCGAAGAAGCGCTGGGTGAACGTCACGCAGCCCATCTCCAGGCTCTCGGCCAGGACCGGCTCGAAGCGCTCTCCAATAATGAATTCGGTACTGCCGCCACCGATATCCATCACCAGCCGGCGGCCGCTATCGTCCGCCAGCGCATGCGCCACACCCAGGTAGATCAGCCGCGCTTCCTCGCGTCCGGCAATGATCTCAACCGGATGCCCCAGGGCCTCTTCCGCCGCGCGCAGGAAGGCGCGGCTGTCGTCCATCTGGCGCAAGGTGTTGGTGCCGACCACGCGCACGCAGCCGCGCGGCAGCTGCCGCAGTCGCTGGCCGAAGCGATCCAGACAAGCCAGGGCACGCTGCCCCACCTCCGGATCCAGCTGTCCATCGGGATCCAGACCGCTGGCAAGACGCACCGTTTCCTTGATGCGGTCGACCTTCAGGACCTCGCCGTCCTGGCGCCGTGCCACGATCATGTGAAAGCTGTTGGAACCCAGATCAACGGCCGCAACCGTCTCGGCATCGTTCTCCGTGTGCATGTTCAATCCGCCTCACCGCCGGCCAGCCGTTCGAGGATACGTCGGGGCAGGTGCCAGGCGAGCTGCATGGGGCCCGGCAGCGCGCCCGTCAATCCGCAGGCATCGCCCTTGCCCATATGAACCAGACTCCGCCCGCCCGTCGTGCCCAGCAGACAGCTTACGAGCAGCGACAGGTCCGGCTCGTGTCCCACGATCACCAGGCCGCCATCCGCCGGGAGATTGCGGGCCAGGGCCTCGACCTCCAGCCCCGTGGGTTGTCCGGGCGCCAGCCATTTCTTCTGCCGCACCGGGACATCCAGCGCCTGGGACAGGGGGATCGCCGTCTGACGGGCACGCAGATAGGGACTGCAAAGGAGCTCGACCGATCCCGGCAGCAGATCCCCGAGCGCCTGCGCCATGCGTACCGCACTCACCTGGCCCTTGTCGGTCAGCGGCCGGTCACGATCCGCCCCGTCCCAGTCGCCGGGGTTTCCGGCCTGGGCGTGCCGCACCAGCACCAGCCGCGGTGCGCGCATCCCGCTCAGTCCGCCCCCGGCCGCAGCAGAAACAGGGAGTACCACTCCTCGGGCGCGGACCACTGTGCCGCATGTTCGAGCCCGGCCGCCGTCAGCAGACGGTCGATGGCCTCGCGGCTGAACTTGCGCGAGATCTCGGTCCGGATCACCTCGCCTTCGGCGATCTCCAGAACCGCCTCCGGCTCCGACACGCGCACCGTCTGCTGTCGCCGCGACACCAGGTGCATCTCGATCCGCGAGAGGTCTTCGACGAACGGAGCGCGATGCTCGAAACCCTCCGGATCGAAGTCCGCCCCCAACTCGGTATTCAACACCGACAGCAGGTTCAGGTTGAATGCCGCGGTTACCCCCGCCGCATCGTTGTAGGCCGCCTCCAGGACCGGGCGCGGCTTGACCCGGTCCAGCCCCAGCAGCAGCCGGTCTTCGGGGTTCATGGTGTCGCGGATTCGTCGCAGCAGTGCAGCCGCCTCGGCGTCCTCGAAATTGCCCAGACTGCTGCCGAGAAAGGCAAACAGGCGCGGACCGTCGGCTTGCGCACCGGAAACATCGGCCAGATGGGTCAGCGCCGCCGCATAGTCCCCGCACAGGCTGTCCACCCGCATCTGATCGAAGCGCTGCAGGAGTCGCGCGCCGGCCTCGTCGAGGATCTCGGCACAGACATCGTTCGCGACGTAATGGGGCGCGGAGACGCGGGCTTCCAGCGCCGCCAGCAGGTACTCGGTCTTGCGCGACGTCCCGCTGCCGAGTTCAAACAGCGTGCGCGCCCCGGACGCCTCCAGGATCGCTTCGGCATGCCGCTCCAGCAGGTCGGCCTCCAGGCGCGTGGGGTAATACTCCGGGGTATCGCAGATCGCATCGAACAGCTGCGATCCGCGCGCATCGTAGAAATACTTCGGCGGCAGGGACCGGGGCGGCTCGAGCATCCCCGCGCGGAAATCGGCCAGCAAGTCGGCGTGGGCGTCGCGTTCCTCCACCACCTGGCGGCTGTAACGAGGGGAAATAGAGACAGCACTGGGTTCGGCGGACATCCGGGCTTCCGTATCGGGGTGGTTTGCGGCACGCTAGCACGAAACCCCGGACGCCCCAACTGACCCTAGCCATGTGCCGACACCTCGCCTATCTGGGTCCTCCGATCACGCTCCGCAGCCTGATCCTGGATCCGCCACACAACCTGATCGAGCAAGCCATGGCCCCGCAGGAGCTGGTGTATGCCCGCGTCAACGCCGACGGCTTCGGCTTCGGGTGGTTTGGCGAGGGGGGCGTTGCGCGCCACTACCGGCGCGCCGATCCGCTCTGGCAGGATCCCAACCTGGTGGATCTGGCCAGCGACATGACCCAGCCCCTGTGGGTTGCCGCCATCCGCAGCGCAACCCCCGGCTTCGGCGGCGACACCGTCAACGCCCAGCCATTCGCCCGCGACGGCCTGCTGTACAGCCACAACGGCCTGATCAGCCGCTTCCGTCCCGACATCCGGCGCCAGATCCAGAACATCCTCAGCCAGGAGGTCGAATCGAGCATCGAGGGGACCACCGATTCCGAATACCTCTTCGCCCTGGTCCGGCAATACCTGGCCGATGACGACAACGCGACGCTGGAGGGGGCCCTCGGCGAGGCGTTCTCCACCGTGGAGACCTGGCTGGGGGCCGACACCGCCCTGCTGAACGTGATCCTGTCCGACGGCCGCCGCATCATCGCCAGCCGCCATGCGGTCAATGCGCCCTGTCCCAGCCTCTACTACACCACCGATGACGAGACGTTCCCCGACGACAGCGTGGTCGTGGCCTCCGAGCCCCTCACCGACCGCGAACGCTGGCGCCCGGTCCCGCCCGGCCATCTTCTAATCCTCGATCCCGACGAACCGCCGGAACTCCTGGCGCTGTAACACGCTCCACCGGATATGAATGCCGCCCATCCGCAGCCGAGTGCAAGCCCGCACCCATCCGACCTCCTGGACTGCCTGGCGACCCAGCACGACCGCATGAACACGGCACTGGAGTCGACACCGGGGAACGAATGGCGCAATCAGTATCACCCGGACCTGAGTCCCATCGGGTGGCACTACGCCCATTGCCATTTCATCGAGGCGGTATGGCTACACGAACGCATCCTGGGTGAACCACCGCCCGACCGGCGCGACTGGCACGATCTCTACTTCCCGGAACAGAGCCCGAAGTGGCGCCGCGGCGGAAGACTCCCGACGCGCGCATCCCTGCTGGAATGGGGCCAGGCCAGCCAGCAACATCACCTGGACTTGTTGCACAACCATCCGGCGGTGCGGCGCCATCCCCTGCTCGAGCGGGACTACCTGACCGGTTTTCTCGCGCAGCACCACGCCATGCACCTGGAAAGCCTGGAGCAGGTGCGCTGGTTCGCCCGCCTGCATCGCCCCGCCCCACCCCGAACGCAGGAGCCAAAACCCGCACTGGCGGCCGGCGGCGACTGGATCGAGTGCCCGGGCGGCGAACATGTCAGCGGCAGCGACGCGGCGACCGCCTTCGACAACGAGCGTGGCCTCCACCCGGTCCGGCTCGCGCCCCACACGATCCGCTCGCATCCGGTCTCCAATGCCGAGATCGCCGCGTTTATCGAGGCCGGAGGCTACCGCCCGGGCCCCCACTGGGACCCGCCGGGTCGAACCTGGCTGGAACAAACAGGCATCGCGGCCCCTCTGGGATGGTGGAAGCTACCCGACGGGACCCGGGTACAAACCCTCCCCCACGGCACCCAGGCACTCGATCCGCATGCACCCGCCGTCGGACTCTCCTGGTTCGAGGCCTCGGCCTACGCCCGCTGGGTGGGTGCTCGCCTCCCCCACGAACACGAATGGGAACACGCCGCCCAGGCCGGGCGATTGCGCGCCACGGGCCAGGTATGGGAATGGTGCGGCAACCCCTTTCAGCCCTACCCGGGCTTCCAGCCCTTTCCGTACAAGGAATACTCCCTGCCCTGGTTCGACGGCGAACACTACGTTCTGCGCGGTGGAAGCGCCTGGAGCGATCCATTGCTCACCCGCTCTACAATGCGCAACTTCTTCACCCCCGAAAAACGCCACGTGTTCGCCGGCCTCCGGCTTGCGCGCAATCTGTAGAGGTTCATGAACATGCGACCGAAGAACACTCCCCTCGCGCCCCGCCCGTCCTGGCTCGTCGCCGGGCTCGCCGCCCTGGTCCTGGCGTTTCCGGCTACGGCCATCGCCAGCGACGGCGGAACCACGCTGACCCTGACCGGCAAGGCCGAGCGCCAGGTCGCCAACGACCACATGACCGTGCTGATGACGACCGAGGCCCGCGCCCCGGAGGCCGCCACGGCCGCTGCCACCGTCAACCGCAACATGCAGGCCGCACTGGAACGCGCCGGCGAACAGGATGGGATTGACGCCCGCACCATCGGCTATTCCACCCGCGCCATTCACGACTCCGACGACCGCAGCCGCATCAATGCCTGGCTGGTCCAGCAGAACCTGGAACTGACCGGAGCCGATTTCGATCGGTTGACCGAACTGGTCGGCGCGCTCCAGCAGCGGGACCTCAACGTCAGCCAGATCCGGTTCTCCCTCAGCCCCGAGGCACGCCAGGAACATCGCGAGGCGATGATCGAAGAGGCCATGGAAGACCTGAAGGAACAAGCGCGCGTCATCGCCCGCTCGCTGGGGGCCACGCACCTGCGCACGCTGGAAGTGGAATTGCCGGACGACCACTACGATCGGCCACAGCCCATGATGGCCATGCGCGCCATGGACGAGTCAGCCAGCCAGCCGTCGCTGGAGGCCGGGCATTCCACCCTGACCCTCAGCGTGCGTGGACGCCTGCAGGCCCTGGGCGCCGAGACCCTGCGCGTCACCCCGCGTTAGCACCTACCTCACCGTAGGGTGCTGTGAGGTGCCAGCCGAACCGCACCGTTCCCATGCAGGCCCCGGTCCCCGAGCGCCCCGCGCCACGATCGGTGCAATTCGCTGCGCTCATTGGCACCCTACGTCGTTCATGATCAGGGATAGCCCTCGGATATGTAGAGTCCGTAAACCGCCCCTCGGCGGGCTACCAACGGGCGCCACAAGGCCGTACGCAGCCCAAGCCGACGCCCGCAGCAAACAGCCCCCAATCCTCATCCCGGCCACAGCGCTCCCCTTCTCGTCATCCCGGCCGTAGCGCAGCGAAGAGCCGGGATCTCCTCACGCACGAACACCCCGACGCCTGTGCCACCTCCAACGATGGAGATCCCGGATAACCGCTACGCGGTTTCCGGGATGACAGGGGTTGGGTGGCCATTCTGAGGGTTAGACGGTCATTCCGAACGTGGGTGCATCCATCCAGCCCCAATCCCCCGGCCGTTATCCCGGTGGGACGATCCTTTCCCATCATCCCGGCCACAGCGCCCCCCCCTTCTCGTCACCCCGCCCGTAGCGCAGCGAAGAGCCGGGACCTCCCCGCGCACAAACACCCCGACGTCTGTGCCACCTCCAACGATGCAGATCCCGGATAACCGCTGCGCGGTTTCCGGGATGACGGGCTCACGGTGAGGATCCGGGCGACCGATGGGCTTGGTACTCCATGCCATCGCCGTTTATGCATTGCGTCTCCCTGAGGATCGAAACGCATCAGGGGCACCGCAACCACCCCGCACTCCTCCGCGCCTAGTAGAGGCATTGAAGGAAAACTGAACGCGTGCGGGAAACGGTGTGATTCGCGGACGGACTCGAGCGGCTTTAGGGGGCGAGTTCCAGCACCAGCTCGCCGTCACGCACCTCGATGGATTCGATGCCCGCGTGCAGTTGCTGGAAGGGCTCCAGCGCCAGCAGGTCTTCGTCCTTCAGCCCGCCCAGCCAGGCATCCGGCAGCGGGATTCCGGCGACGCTGACGCCGACCAGGCGCGCATGCACCCGCCCATCCTCGGTCTCGAAGCGCACCCCCGAGCGTACATTCAGGACACGACCTCCCAGCAGTGGGATATCTGCCGGAACGTCGATGCGCACCCGAGTGCTGACCTGCCCCGGCGTAAGACGCATGGCCACGCGTCCGGCCAGGTCCGGGTCCTGGGCGATCAGGGCATTCAGTTCGCGCTCGCTGAAGCGCACGCTGCGCGCCTCGGCGCGTTCCTCGTAGAGTTCCGGGACCAGCGGCTCGGCCTCGGCGTCGAGATCGATGATCGGGTCTCCGGGCACCTGATCCGGGCGGGGCTCGGCATCGCGCGGCCCCAGCGCCTGCAACTTGGCCTCCAGCTCGGCCTGCTCTTCGACGTCCAGCGTCACCGCCTCGGGCTCGCCCGACTGCAGGTGGATGACGCCCCAGAAGCCCGCCCACAACGCAGCCAGGATCAGCAGGACGATCAGATAGCGCGGGGGACGCCCGGTGGAACGGTACTGGATGGGCGCGGAGGGTTCGTTGTTCTTGGCCATGCCGGACTCTCGCAGATCAGGACGGCGTCATGGTCGCACAAAGGCGCAACCATGGCCCGCCCGGCAAGGGATGCGGATCAGAGGAAGTCGAACAGCGACAGGCGGTTCACCTGGGTATAGGTCTGCTGCGCGGCCTGCAGGGCCACCTGCTGCTGGTTGAAGCGGCTGATCGCCTCGGCGTAGTCCAGGTCGCGAATCTCGGACACCGCACTGTTCAGGTCCACCAGCCGGTCCTCGTTCAGATCCTTTTGCTGGTCAAAGGTCTTCAGGCGCGACCCCACCTCGGCGCGGATGTCGCTGAAATTCCCCAGCACAGCATCCAGATCGCCAAGTGCGGTATTGCTGGCCGTCGCCAGATTCGCCCGACTGGGGCCATCGGCTCCGCCCTGTTCCAGGGCAGCAATGATGGCATCCAGGGTATCGAAGACACTCTTGTTCTCCGCCGGCCTGGACAGGACCATGTCCTCGTCATCAGGCGTGCCACTCACTGTGACGGAACGCCCTGCAAACTCAATCGCGGCGCCCGGCACGTAATCGCCTGTCACTGCTCCACCGTTAACTTCGAGCGGCTCTGGATTACCATCTTCATCCTCCACCAGCTCGCCATCCTCGTCCGCCTGGTACACGTGATAGCTAAAGCTACCCTCAGGACCTTCCTTAAACTGAATCAGAAAATTGTCATCGGTGTTCAGGGCGGCTTGGTCACTTACCCCAGTCTGCTCCACAACCAGCCGACCGGTGTTTTCGGGATGCGCGGCGGCCCCAACCCGTCCGTCGTTCTCGGGGATGGCCATGAACACTCGTTCGCCGGTGTCACCCACCGCAACCTTCCGGTTCGGGGAGATTGCGACCTCGCGAACGCTGCCCGTTCCCTTGGCCCCATCGTAGATGACTTCCCCGTCGCCATTCTGGCGGAAGGGCTGATCCAGGGACTTCGTGCCGGCGAAGAGATATTCGCCGTTCGGGTCCTTTGTGTTCGCGATATCGAACATCCCTTCGCGCAGCTGGCGCAGCTCGCCGGCGAGATAGCTACGGGTCTCGTTGGTCTGGCTGTCGTTGTTGCCGGCCACCACCAGTTCGCGCGCGCGCTGCAGCAGGTCGGTCCCGCTTTGCAGGGCCGATTCCTCCTGCTGCAGGCGCGGCTGAGTGTTGTCGATATTGCGCTGGTACTGCTTGGTGGCCTGGATGATGCGTTCGAACTGATTGACCTGGGTCGCACCGCTCGGGTCATCGGACGGCGACAGGATGCGCTCGCCCCGCCCCATCTGCAGCGAGGTCCGGTTGAGCTCCGTCTGGCCGCGCTGGATCTGGTCGATACCGGTCTGGAAAATCTGGGTGGTCGAGATGCGCATGTTCGTGTCTCCCGGTGGGCGCTAGCGGCGGACCGCGCCGAGCAGTGAATCGAACAGCGAATTGCTGACCGAGATGACCTGGGCCGCCGCCTGATAGGCCTGCTGGTAGCGGATCAGGTCCGCCGCCTCTTCGTCCAGATTGACGCCGGAGACCGCTTCGCGCTGGGCACGCGCCTGCTCCAGCTGCGCATCGGCCGATTCCTGCGCGACCTGCGCCTGGCGGGTGCGCGTGCCGACGTTGGCCAGCAGGCTGTTGTAGCCATCCCCGAATGTGCGATCGCCACCCACCAGGCGTTCGTCCGGCAGGTCATTCATCGCCAGCATGTTGCGGTTGTCACCCGGATAGCCCTCGTTGCTGCTGACCCCGAACGTGTCTCCGTCCGCCGGCGTGCCACGGATCTCCATCTCCCAGCCGTTGAACGAGATCGTGGTCACCCCATTGTCATCGAGGTCAAACGCTTGGCCATCGATCACGAACGCGCCCTGTTCATCGGAACCGCCATCGGCAACAAAGGAAACCACATCGGGCTCGTCAGCGGACAGATCTCCTAAGTTGATGTCGGAGGCATCGGCTCGGACAGAGGCGATCGTGGCACCCCCTTTGTTGTCCTCGCCGAGGTCAGCACGCACGGCGGCAGCAGCTGCAATCCCGGCGGGATCGGTCATGTCGACGGACAAATCCCTCGCCCCATTACGCGTGGGTTGAATGAGCCACTCGTCCCCATCCACGGCATTCGTAATTTCCCCGATATTCACCTTGAGCCCGTCGAATTCGAGGACGTCGTTGTCGAATGTTTCCGAGGTGCCATCAGACAACCGGGTCAACTCGTATTCGCCCCCGACATTACGCAGACGGTAGTCGGACGTTGTGATGGCGCGGACATCCGTGATCTCCACTTCCGGGACACCACCGGACTCATTTCCCGGGAACCCACGCACGGTCGGCTCACTGATCCCGAAGATATTCGCACCCAGATTGCCCTCCAGGTCCAGCCCGAGGTTGTTCTGCTGGTTGAATTCCTCACCGATACTGATCGCGAGTCGGCCCAGGGTGTTCTGGGCCTCGTCGATGATGCCGGTCCGGGTCTCCAACAACGCACCCAGCTCGCCGCCCTGGATGAAGCGGGAGATGTTGACCGGATCGCCGCTGGTGGCCAGCCCGATGTCCGGCGAACGCGGATCACCGGTCAGCGACTCGGCGACCAGTTCGCGGTTGTTACCGCCCAGTACCAGCGCCTGACCGTTGCCGACGAACACATTGACCGCCCCGTCGTCCTGCTCGGTGATGCGGACGTTCACCTTCTCCGCCAGCTGGTTCAGCACGCGGTCGCGCTGGTCCAGCAGATCGTTCGGGGTGCCTTGGGTGGACTTGGACACGATCTCGCGGTTAAGCCCCGCGACCGCCTCGGTCAGCGAGTTGATCTCGTCGACGTTAGTGCGGATCTGGCCGTTGATGATGTCGCGCTGCTCCTCGATGCGACGGTCGATCGAGCCAAATCGCTCGGCCAACGATTCCGCCTCGGTCAGGAAGACCGTGCGCGCGGCGCTGGAGGTGGGGTCGTTGGCGAGATCCTGGCCGGCGTCGAAGAAGTCCTGCAGCACCGGCGTCAGCCCGGAACTGGAGCTGCCCAGAAGGTCGTCGATGCGCCCGGCCAGCGACGCCTTCAGTTCGGCGTTCGACTGATCGGAGATCGAGTTGCGCAGCTGGGTATTCACGAAGTCGTCGGAGATACGGCGGATCGTGTCCACCTGCACGCCCTGACCCTGGAAGCTGCCCCCCAGGAACTGCGGCGTCAGGTTGGACAGCTCGGTGCGCTGGCGGCTGTAGCCCTCGGTCGCCGAGTTCGCGATGTTGTTGCTGGTCGTGCCAATCGCGCGCTGGAACGCCAGCAGCGCGGAGGTGCCGATGCCGGACGCGCTCATGCCCGTGCCTCCCGCGACAACGCCTGTTCAATCACCGGACTGGGCCATTTCTTCTTCATGCTCTACCCCTTGGTACGGGTAACGGCGGCATCCGCCGCGACTTGAGTCGATCCACTGTCACGATGCGCGGCCATCTGGTCGCGCACCCGCAGGACCTTGTCCGCGTAAGCCGGGTCGGTGGCATAGCCGGCGTCCTGCAGCTCGCGGATGTACTGCGCGTCATCGCCGGCCTGCAGAGCCCGGTGGTAACGCGGATTGTTGCGAATGAAATCGACGTAATCGGAGAACGACTCGGACGGATCGGCATAGGCGCGGAAGCGTGCCTGTTCCCGCTGGGCCACGCCCTCGCGGAACTCCAGCGTGCCCACGGAGACACGATCGCCATCCCAGCGGCTGTCGGCCTTGATCCCGAACAGGTTGAAACTCGGCTGGCCGTCGGCCCGCGACGGCACGTGCTGCCCCCAGCCGGTCTCCAGCGCGCTTTGCGCCAGCAGGATGCCTGGCTCGACGCCCAGCTCCGCCGCGGCATCCCGCGCCAGGGGTTCCAGGGTCTGCACAAAGTCCGCGGCGTCCCGCGGCGGCCAGGCGATGGGGGCCGGTTGCGGCGCCGCCTTGCGAGCCGCCTCCGGCGACCCAGCTTCCGGGCGTTGCGGGCCCACCGGGCGCAACTCGGATTCCGCCTCGCCCTGCAACGCCCGCAGGGTATCCAGCTCCGACCGTCGACGCGGCATTTCCAGAGCCGCCTGGCGCTCCGGATCATTCAGTGTCTCGGGATCGACAGGCTGCTGGGCGGAGAGCTGGCGCATCAGGGCATCACGCAGGCCGATGCCGTCGCCCTGGCTCATGGCCTTGGCGAACTCCTGATCCTGCATCTCCAGGTACATCTCGCTCTGGTCGTTGTCGAACAGGCCGTCGCCCAGAGAGGCCTCACGCATCTGCTTGAGCATCTGGCCGATCAGCATGGCCTCGAACTCGCGAGCCACGGCCTCCAGACCCTTCTGATCGCCCGAACGCGCGCCCCGGGCCAGGTCCTGCAGACCACTGGGGTCCGAGGCCATGGCCGCGCGGGCCTGCATCTGGGTATCGACGCCCGAGCCAATCATCAGATCACCACCAGCTCCGCACGCAGGGCACCGGCCTCGCGCAGGGCCTCCAGGATCGCGACCAGATCGCCCGGGGCCGCGCCCACGTTGTTCACGGCGCGGACAATCTCGTCCAGCGAGGTGCCCGGGTCGAACAGGAACATGGTGTTGTCACCCTCCTCGATCGCGATGTCGGTATCCGGCTGGATGGCGGTCTCGCCCCCGCCAAAGGGCGCAGGTTGGACCACTTGCGGTGCCTCGCTGATGGTGACGGTCAGGCTGCCGTGGGAGACGGCCGCAGGCGTCACCTGCACACTGGAACCGATCACCACGGTCCCGGTACGCGAGTTGACGATCACGCGCGCCGGCGGTGTGCCGCGTTCGATCGGCAGGTTCTCCAGCTCGGCCACGAAACCGACCCGGTGATCCGGGTTCGCCGGCGCCCGCACCCGCACGGACGAGCCGTCCAGGGCATGGGCCACGCCATGGCCGAAGGTATCGTTCACCGTCTGCACCAGGCGATTGGCGGTGGTGAAGTCCGGCCGGTTGAGGTTCAGGGTGACGTGATCGCCCTGGGCAAACGCGGTCGGGACCTCGCGCTCCACGGTTGCGCCGTTGGGGATACGGCCGACGCTGGGCACGTTCACGGTGATGCGCGAGCCATCGGTGCCCTCGGCGCCAAAGCCACCCACGATCAGATTGCCCTGGGCGATACTGTAGGTCTGGCCATCCGCCCCCTTGAGCGGCGTCATCAGCAGCGTGCCACCGCGCAGGCTGGTCGCGTTGCCCATGGACGACACGGTGATATCGATCCGCTGGCCCGCCTTGGCGAACGGTGGCAGTTCAGCCGTGACCATCACCGCGGCCACGTTGCGCAGCTGCGGGTTGCCCGCATCCGGCGTCAGCCCCAGCTGGCCCAGCATATTGTTCAGGCTCTGCACGGTGAACGGGGTCTGGGTGGTCTGGTCCCCCGTACCATCGAGGCCGACCACCAGGCCATAACCGATCAGCTGGTTATCCCGCACGCCGGAGACACTGGCCACATCCTTGACCCGCTCCATGTAGCTGCGCTCCTGCATGGCCACCTGCTGCTGCATCGCGGTTTGCGCCGAGACCGCGGCACTCCCCAGCCCCGCCACCAGCAGCGCCGCCAGGAGCAGCAGTCCCAGCCGGCGCCAGTCGCCGAACGGCGCAGCCGGTAAGCCTGAGGCGCGTTGTGTCGTGCGTATGGGATCCATGTCGTACCTCGCCACGGTCATGCCGGGTCAGAAGGGCCAGATCGGGCTGTTGAAGAAGCGCGTGATCCACCCGGGTGTGTTGCTGTCCGCCAGTACGCCGGAACCGCCGTAGTACACACGGGCGTTGGCCACCTGGGTGGAAAGCACGGTGTTGTTGGTAGTCACATCCACTGGGCGCACGATGCCGCGAAAGCGCACGTACTCCTCGCCCTGGTTGATGCCCAGCCATTTCTCGCCCTGCACGACCAGGTTGCCGTTCGCCAGTACCTCGGCCACGGTCACGGTGATCTCGCCGTCGAGCTGGTTGCTCTGCGAGGAGTCCCCGGACCCATTGAAGTCCCGCGAACTCGAGTTGCTCGCCCCAAACAACGGGCGACCGTTGAACGTGGCATCGCGGCCGAAGGCCGAGAGATTGCCCAGCTCCAGGTTGGAATCCTTGCCGGTGGAAGTCGACGCCGACTTCTGCGCGTTGGTGCTCTCCGCCAGGATGACCGTCAGGATGTCGCCGACATTGCGCGCCTTGTAGTCCTCGAACAGCCCCTGGGAGTGGGCGGCCTGGTAGATGCCGCCATTGTTCTGCGACTGCGGGACCGGCTGCGCCGGCATCACCGGCTGGTACTCCGGGTTGTCGTCCGGCTTGGTCGTCTGAGTGGCGGCGCAGGCGGACAGCAGCAACGCGGCGGTCACGGCCAGGGCCGGGCGGAGAACGGTTCCGAGGCGCGTCATCAGATCACCCGATCGTCTGGTTGACGAACTGCAGCGACTGGTCGGCCGCGGAGATCGCCTTGGAGTTGACCTCGTAGGCGCGCTGGGTCTCGATCATGTTCACCAGCTCCTCGGCAATGTTCACGTTCGAGGTCTCCAGTGAGCCCTGCACCACGGTGCCGGTGCCGTTCAGGCCCGGCAGGGACTGCTGCGCCACGCCCGAGGCCGCAGACTCGCGGAACAGGTTCTCGCCCACCGCCTGCAGACCGGCCGGGTTCACGAAGTCCGCCAGCTGGATATTGCCCAGCTCCACCGGTGCGGCCTGCCCCGGGATCTGCGCGGTCACCGTGCCGTCCTTGCCGATCGAGAGGGACTGGGTGTCCTCAGGCACGAACAGGCCCGGCTGCAGCGGGTAGCCATTGGACATCACCACCTGGCCGTCCGAGTTCAGCTGGAAACTGCCGTCCCGGGTGTAGCCGACATTCCCGTCCGGCAGCAGGATCTGGAAGAACCCGCGCCCCTCGATGGCCATATCCAGCGAGTTGTCCGTCTGCTGCAGGTTGCCCTGCTGGAACATCTTCTCGGTGGAGACGGCGCGCACCCCGGTACCGATCTGCAGGCCCGAGGGCAGCTGCTGATCCTGAGTGGCCTGGGCGCCTGGCTGGCGCACGGTCTGATAGATCAGATCCTCGAACACCGCCCGGTCCTTCTTGAAACCGGTGGTATTCACGTTGGCCAGGTTGTTCGAGACCGTCGACATGCGCGTGTGCTGCGCGTCGAGGCCGGTCTTGGCGATCCACAGTGCCTGGTTCATGGTGTTCTCCTGTTTTCTCTCAAGTGCCGCGCGAGTCCCGGGAAATTACCCGAGGCCCAGCAGGCGGTTGCTGCTTTGTTCCAGCGTGTTGGCGCTATCCATCATCTTCACTTGCATCTCGAAGTGGCGGGACAACTCGATCATCCGGGTCAGCGCCTCCACCGTGTTCACGTTGCTGCCCTCCAGCATCCCGGAGACCACGCGCACCTCGGCATCCGCCGGGGCCTCGCCCCCTTCCGCCAGGCGGAACAGGCCGTCATCCCCGCGCTGGAGCTCGTCGGTGTCCGGGTTGACCAGGCGGATGCGTTCCACCGCCGCCAGGGCCTCCGGGCCCACGCCCAGGGGGCGCACGCTGATGGTCCCGTCAGTGCCGATCTCGATCTGCTCCGCCGGCGGGATGGCAATCGGACCGCCATCCCCCAGTACCTGGTGACCCTGCGCGGTGCGCAGCAGCCCAAAGGCATCCACATGCAGCGAGCCGGCGCGGGTGTAACCTTCCTCCCCGTCCGGGCCCTGCACCGCGATAAAGCCTTCGCCCTCGATGGCGATGTCCATATCGCGCCCGGTGCTCTGCATCTTGCCCTTGCTGAAATCCACCGCATCGTTGCCGATCTGGGTGTAATCACGCGAGGCATGGCCCGGCCCGCGCACCGGCAAGGTGTCCGCCGTAGCCAGGGCCTGGCGAAAGCCGTCGGTGTTGGCGTTGGCCAGGTTGTGGTTGTTGATGGCCTGTGCGTGCATCGTCTCCTTCGCACCGGACATCGCGATGTACAGAAATCGATCCATGCTCAAGCCCTCTTCAGCGTCTCATCCGCGACTTAACGGATGTTGATGATCGTCTGGGTGACCTGATCGGCCGTGGAGATGGTCTGCGCATTCGCCTGGAAGTTGCGCTGCGCGGTGATTAGGTTGACCAGCTCCTGGGCGATATCCACGTTCGAGGCCTCAAGGGCACCCGCCTGTACCGCCCCGAGGTTGCTGGATCCGGGGCGACCCATTCGCACGTCACCCGCCGCGAAGGTCTCGGCCCAGTTGTTATCACCCAGCTGCTCCAGCCCCTGCGGATTGGAGAAGTTCGCGAGCGTCAACTGGCCCAGCGCAGTGGATTGGCCGTTGGTGAAGCGGGCAAACACGACACCGGTGTCGTCGATATCAATGCCGGTCAGCTGTCCGGAGGCAAAGCCGTCCTGGTTCAGATCGTTCACCGAAAAATCTCCCCCGAACTGGGTGGTACCATCGAAGTCGATGTCGAAGACCAGTGGTTCTGCCCCGTCCAAATCACCTTCCGGTCCGCCCGGGACAGTTAGACCCTCAGCCGCGGGGTCAACAACGTCCAACTGACCGCTGGGATCGAATTCCAGCGTCAACGGGCCTTCGGATCCTCCCCCGTAGTCCTCAAGTTCCATTAGGTTTCCGTCGTCCCGTCGTACCGCGACGTGGGCATTCCACTCATTCGGGGCGGTCTTCACGAAATACAGGCTGGCGTCCCGAGCGATGCCCAGGGAGTCGTACATCGTCAGCGACGTTGAGAAGTTGTAGGTCTCGGGCTTTTCCAGGTCGAATTCGTCTTCAATCGTGCCGGCATCCGAGCGCAGGTTGATCAGGGCCTCGAGGTTCGTGGTGGCCTGGGGTGCCGCGGTATCGGTCTGAAGGCGTAGATCGTCAACACGGTTGCTATCAACTCCGTCATAGCCCTGCAGACGCTGCCCCTGGCTGTTCACTAGAAAGCCGTCGCGATCGACCTGGAACTCCCCCGCCCGGCTGTAGACCTTACTGCCCTGGTCGTCCAGGACGAAGAAGCCCTCGCCGTTGATGGCCAGGTCCAGACCGTTCTCGGTGAACTCCGTGCGGCCCTGCGAGAATTGCTGGGTCACCGCCTGCAGGCGCGTGCCGGAGCCGATCGCCGTCTGGCTGATGCCGCCGAAGCTCTGGGCAAACACGTCACCGAATTCCGCCCGCGAGCGCTTGAATCCGGTGGTCCCCGAGTTGGAGACGTTGTTGCCGGTGGTCTGCAGGTCGGCCTGCGCCGCGTTCAGTCCGCTCAATCCAATATTGAAGGGCATGGGGTCTTTCCTCCGTTAGGGTTCTTTTGTCGCGGTTTGGGCGTCAGCCGCCAATCCGTCGTACATCCGAAAAGCTGATCTCGCCCAGGCCTTGCACGGTCAGTGCCAGCCCGGAATCGTTACCCACCGCGACGCTCTCCACGCGGGCATCCAGGAAGGTATCCACGGCCTCGGACTGGGTACCGGAGCGGGCCGTGGCCTTGAACTCGTAGACGCCCGGGGGTGCGAAGGTCCCGTCGTCGCGCATGCCGTTCCAGCTGAACTCCTGCAGGCCGCTGCCGGCGGCGCCCAGGTTCATGCGGCGGATGCGCTCGCCGTTCGGGCTGTAGACGTCGATCTGCAGCTCCTCCGTGGAGCGATCCAGGTCCACCGCACCCTTGATCAGGCCGTCCGGACCCAGCTCGCCGAATTCGACGGGAACCAGCACGTCCTTGCCTACCAGGGATGCCGCCTGCAGCGTCTGGTTCTGCCCCAGCGACTGCGCCAGCTGCTGGAACGACTTGGACAGCTCCTCGATGCCGGTTACGGTCGAGAACTGCGCCATCTGGCCCAGGAAGTCGCCGTTGTCCATCGGCTCCATCGGGTCCTGATTCTCCAGCTGGGTCGTCATCAGCTTGAGGAAGTCGGACTGGCCCAGGCGGTCCATGTCCTTGTCCTGTTTCTGCTCGGGGCGCGAGAGGCCCAGGCGATCCAGCAATTCGGGGGATATCTGTGTCATCGATGGCTCCCTAGCCTTGACCGATCTGCAATGTGCGCTGGAGCAGCTGACGCGAGGTCTCCATCACCTCCACGTTGGCTTCGTAGTTGCGCGAGGCGGACATCATGTTGGCCATCTCCTCCACCACGCTGATGGCCGGACGGAAGATGTAGCCCTCCTCGTTGGCCTGCGGGTGATGGGGTTCGTAATGCGCATGCGGCGCCGCCTGCGACTCGGTCACGCCGGCCACCCGAACGGCCGTCGACGAACCGTTCGGGTTGGCCTGGTCCATCACGCTCTGGAACAGCACCTGCTTGGCGCGATAGGCCTCGTCGGGGTTGGTCGCGGCGGTGTTCGCGTTGGCCAGGTTCGAGGCCACGGTGTTCAGGCGCACCGACTGCGCCGACAGCGCCGAGGCGGAGGTATTGAACAGGCTGAAGAGGTTGCTCACGACATCGATCTCCCGATCAGGTCCGCGTTAAGGAAACACTGATTGATGTACACGCTCGCGCTCGAGTCGCTTTTGCGTGCGAACAAGGCGCGGTGACTGCCGTGCAGTCATTCTGCACAAAGGAACCGCAACGCCGTTCCCGCGCCCGTTTTTGATAACAACGGGCGGCCGACCCCCTACTTTCTATGACTTGCGGGGGTTGGCACCCCAGGTTCCCCGATCCTGCGTTGCGGCACTTGCCGGTAGAACCACTACCGGCTGCGCACCGCGCCTTGGCACGGAAAACCTGGGGTACCAACGCGAGTGTGTACATTAATCAGTGTTTCCTTAACGATCGCCCCGCAGGGCTTCGCGGATGCCGGAGACCCGGCGATTGAGGAATTCCAGGCTGCTCTGATATTGAACGGCGTTCTCGGCAAAGGCGGCCCGCTCCATCTGCGGGTCCACCGTGTTGCCATCCAGCGACGCCTGCGAGGGGACGCGGTAAAGCGCCTCGACCTGCCCGTTCATCGCGCCAGCGTTGGGGTCGAGATGCGCCGCCTGGCTGCGCGCCATGGGCAAGGTATTGCCGCCGCCGGCCGCGGATTCGAGCACCGCACGAAAATCGATATCCCGCGCCTTGTAGTTCGGGGTATCCGCGTTGGCGATGTTGGAGGCCAGCAGCTCCATGCGCTGCGCCCGCACGTTCACCGCCTGCGGAGAAATACCCATCGCCTTGTCGAGAGAGAGACTCATCGCTTCCGTCCTGTCCGCCCGTGGCGGACCCTCGCTTGGAGAACGGGGCGCACCGATTGCGACCCTTCGCAGGGGAACTGAAGCAATCGTTATGCCATTCTCGAGCGACGTGCCGCAGGGGCGCAGGCACAGTGGGCAGCCAGGGGAAGGGATGGAGCGACTCGCCGCCCGCATTGCACGGGCGTTCCCGGGGATCAGCCCCGGGGCTGGATTACGTCAGGACTTCAGACGAAGTACCGAGCCGTACTCGGTTCGTACGGTCTCGAAGGCCTGGGTGTAGGGCCCTGCGGTCTCGGAAGCGCCAAGAAACAGATACCCGCCCGGATTCATCTGCCGGGCGATAGCGTCAAGAACCTGTCGCTTGGTGTCGCCCGAGAAATAGATCAGCACGTTGCGGCAGAACACCAGGTCGAACTTGCCCAGCGCCGCATAGCTGTCGATCAGGTTGAGCTTCTGAAAGCGACAGCGCCGCTGCACATCCGGGATCACCTTGTGGCCATCCGCGACGGTCTCGAAGAAGCGCGCGCGCCGGCTCTCGCTGAGCCCGCGCACGATGCTCAGGCCGTCGTACACGGCCCGTCGCGCATCGTCCAGGATCTTCTCTGACAGGTCCGTGCCCAGAATGGAGACCGGCACCTTCCGAGCCGGCCGCGACTCCTCCCATTCCGAGACCACCATCGAGATCGTATAGGCCTCCTGCCCACTGGAGCATCCCGCGGACCAGACCTTGATGCTGCCTCCCTTCGCCGCCAGTTCCGGCAACAGCACGTGGCGCAGGATCTCGAACGGAAAGCCATCGCGGAACCAGGACGTCTCGTTGGTCGTCATCGCATCGATCACGCGGGTGCGCAGGCGCGGATTCGGGGCCTGCCGCATCGCATGCAGCAGTTCCGGGACGCTCTTGAAGTCGAACTCGTCGAGCAGCCGCGACAGACGACTGGAAACCAGGTACTGGCGGCTGTCACCCAACACCAAGCCGCAGCAGTCCTGCAGGAAGCGGGAGAACTCCTCGTAGTCGCGGGAATCGATCACCGAGTCATCCCTGAGCGCTGTCCATCGTGATTAGGCATCCTGATGACGAATCCTTGACCGGGGCCGCTTGGCCGGAAAACCGGGGTAAGCCCGAAGATCGGATCGAGTATACGGCGTCGCGCGCATGGCACCATACACACCGACTTCCGGCCACCCATCGCCGCTCCGGGCTTGGCGGGCGGCAACGCGGTTCCGCCCGACCGCTCATTCGGCCTGCTGACTCTCGCGCCCGGTCTGATCCAGTACGGCATTGGCCAGCTCATCGGGATTGAACTTGGAGAGAAAGGCATCCGCGCCCGCGCGCTTGACCATGTCGGTATTGAACTCACCGCTCAGCGAGGAGTGCAGCAGCACCTTCAGGTCCTTCAGCGCGGTGTTGTCCCGGATGCGCGCGGTCAGGGTGTAGCCGTCCATGCGTGGCATCTCGATATCCGAGATCACCATCTCGATCTGGTCACCCACCGGCCCTTCCGCGGCCTTCTGTTCAAGGAAATCCAGTGCCTCCTGGCCATCCTTGAAGACGTCGTATTCGAAACCGAGGCCCTTGATCGCGCCCTCGATCTGCTTGCGCGCCACCACCGAGTCATCGACGATCACGACCTTGCGCCCGCTGGCCTCTCTGGCGTTCTCGCGGATGGATGGCGAGACCTCGCTGGGCAGCGGATTGACGATGGAGAGCACCCGTTCGACGTCGATGATCTCGACCAGCTTGTTGTCGATCTCCGTGACGGCCACCAGGAAGGATTCGCGTCCGGTTCCGCGCGGGGGCGACTTCACGTCTTGCCAGTTCACGTTGACGATGCGGTCCACCGCCGACACCCAGAAGCCCTGCACCGAACGATTGAACTCGGTGACCACCACTTTCTGCTCCCCGTTGTCGACCGCCCCGACGGCGCCACGCAGGCCCATCGCTCGCGCCAGGTCAATGATCGGCACGGTACCGCCACGCAGCGACGCCACCCCGCGCACCACGCTCATGGAGCCGGGAATCTGACGCAGCGGTGGCGACGGAATCACCTCGCGGACCTTGAAGACATTGATCCCGAAGGTCTGCGACCCGCCCAGATGGAACAGCAGCAGCTCCATGCGGTTCTGCCCCACCAACTGGGTTCGCTGATTCACATCGTCAATGAATTGACTCATCGTGCCGCTCTCCTTGCCCCGATTGCTCTAGGCACCGGACAGGCCTCAAAGGCCAAGTGTGCACCGCGCAACCCCGGCCTGTCATTTGCATTCGCGCGCATGCGCCTGCTGGCGCCGCCTCATGGTGATAACGGCCGCCCGCGACGGGCCTTGAATGCACGCGTGGCGCCGGATGATCAGTCATTGGCACGACATCTGCATGTTTTTGCGTACTGAAACCGCACGCGATTCGCTCGACAACGACGCAAGATCCGTCAAACCCGAGCCATTCGCGCACAGTCCGACGCCCGCACCGACCTGGCTGCGCAGGACAGGACCAAACAGGACCGCAACATGAACCAGCGCCGACCCATTTCAGAATTTTCTTCCGCTTCCAGGGAGACGCTGATCCGTTCGCTCGTTCGCGTTGGGGCCCTCTTCGTTCCGGAAAAAGGCGGCCGGTCCGGTGCCTCGCCAGCGAGCGCAATCGACTCGAGCGCAAACGTGCGAACCCTTCCGCGTCTCCTTGCCGGAGTCGCCCTCTTGTTCACCCTGGTGCTGCTGTCTACCAGCGTCCGGGCCGAAGTGCACCCGGTTGACGACATCCGCCACGCCGCCGAGCAGTTCCTGATTCAGGAACTGGGCGTTACCGATAGCGAGGAGGATGTTTCCATCGAGATTGGCCAGCTCGACAAGCGTCTGCGCCTCGTCCCCTGCACGGACGGCCTGGAAGCGCGTTTCCCACCCGGCGGGCGGCGTGACGGCAACACCGCTGTCCATATCCAGTGTGCCGGCCCGGTGACCTGGCAGTTATACGTGCCGGCAACCGTCGAACGGTACGCCGAAGTGCTGGTTGCGAACCGCACCCTGCCGCGCCAGCACACCCTCTCGGCGGGCGACCTGCGTTTCCAGCGAATCGAGACCTCGCGCCATGCCGGCAGTTATCATGAGGAAAAGAATGCCCTGATCGGCCAACAGACCCGCCGCAGCATCCGCCCGGGTCAGATCATCGGCACCCAGCACGTGAGCCCGCGCGAGATCATCAGTCGCGGCCAGCGGGTTACCATCCTGGCAGAGAACGGCTCCATCGCCATCCGCATGCAGGGCGAAGCGCTGGAGAACGGGACGCTCGGCGAGCGAATCCGCGTCAAGAACGCATCCTCCGGGCGCGTCGTCGAAGGCGAAATCCAGGCCTCCGGCCACATCCGGGTAGCGCTTTGAGGCCTCGCCACACCAGGCACGCCGATGATTTTCGAAGCGGACTGTGAAGCCCGTTACACTTTTCCGCCCCCGAGGCCTACAGTTTCAGCACCGCTGGCCGTAAACAATTGCAGCACAGTTACAACGACAGGAAGGCATCATGGATATCAAGGGCCTCAACACGAACAGCCTGCGCCCCGACAGCCAGAATCCCGGGGTAAAGGGTCGCGACGAGTCCGGCAACACGGCGAGCCGTGCCCCGGCCTCCGGTAACGCATCGGCGCCAAACAATGATTCGGTCACGCTCACCGGGGCCGCCCAGGCGATGAATGCCGCGGCCGGCGCGGGTGACACCGCACCCTTCGACGCCGCCCGCGTTGCCGAACTGCGCGAGGCGATCTCCAGCGGCAATTATCCGGTGGACAACCAGCAGCTGGCCGATCGCATGATCGACCTCGAAAGCCTGCTGCGCTAACCCGGTCTATCGCCCATGAATGCCGACGCGCACCACAAACTGCAACGCTCGCTCGAGACCTCAATCCGGCTGGCTCATCAGCTGGAAGAGAGCCTGCTACAGGAGACGCGCGCAGTCGAAGCGCGCCAACCCGATACGCTGCAGGACGTGGTGACCGGCAAGCAGACCCTGCTGCATGAGCTGGAAACCGAGACCCGCAACCAGCAAGGCCTGGTCGAGGCCGCCGGCGAGGCCTTCAGCCCCGAGGGCGTCGCGCGCCTGTTCTCGAAGATGGACGATGGCGTAGTACTGAACGACCTGTGGCAAGCCCTGCGCCAGTCCATCGAACGCTGCGACACTCTGAATCAGGGCAATGCGCGCCTGATCGACCGTGACCGCCAGCGCGTGGAACTCTCCATGCAGATCCTCCGCGGCGAGGAAACCGGCCCCGCGGCCACCTACGACCCGTATGGCCGCGCCCGCCCCGGAAGCCGCGGCGGACGCCAGATCACCCAGGCCTGAGAGCCCGGTCCTGGTGGAGGCTGGCTTTTCGCGGCATCCACCAGTACCTTGCGTCCTCACACTTTCCTAACACTTCGGACGCATGGACGACACCGACTATACCGTCGACAAGCCGGACCGGATTGCCGGCATCCTCAAGGACCTCGACCACAAGCTCACCGTCGTGAGCGTTCGCGTGGATACCGACGGCCCCCTGTACACCTCGGCCCTGGTCCGTCTGGACCCAGCCGCCAAGGAACTCTTTCTCGACGAGCTGACCCCGCCTCGGGCGCACCAGCAGGTTCAGGCCGGCATGGACTTGCGCGTATTCGCGGCGCTGCGCGGGGTCGCAGTGCGATTCGGCACGCACGTAACACGCATCGAGCAGGAGCAAAAAGGCGCGCTCTACGTCTGCACCTATCCGGAGACTTTGCACTACCTGCAACGCCGCGAAACGTTCCGCGTGCACATTCCGATGGCACAGCGCCCTCAGATCGAACTCCATGCGAAGGCCTGGAGGGATCCCGTGATCGGCGAGGTTGCCGACCTCTCTGCCCAGGGCATGTGCATCGAGCTGCCCACCACCCTCCTGGATGCGCTTGAGGAGCAGGCGAACCTGGCCTTCGAGAACCTCTTGCTCCCCGATGTCAGGGAACGCCTTTCCGGGAACCTGCGTCTGGCCAACCGTCGCCGCAGCACACGTGATGGCTTCGAGTTTGCGGGCTTCGAGATCGTCGGCATGACCCAGTGGATGGAACGCCAGACCAACATCGCCCTGCTCCATTACCAGCGCGAGGCACGCCGCCGCTCGATGGATTGAGCCTGAGCCCAGGCGACGCCGCAACCTGCAACCCCGAACACAAAAAAGGCCGCTTGAAGCGGCCTTTTTTGATCGTTCCTGTTTGGTCGGGACGGCAGGATTTGAACCTGCGACCCTCTGCACCCCATGCAGATGCGCTACCAGACTGCGCCACGCCCCGAAGCCGCGAACTATATCCGATTCCCCGCCTTCACGAAAGCATCGGCCACCCCATTGCTGCGAGATCCGTGCGGACCATTCGTGCCACGTACACCGAGAATGGCGCATTGATGCGACTCGCTGCGCTCGTCGCATCCTACAGAGCGGAAATTTCGAACTGGAGTTGGGTTCAGAAGGACACCGCAGGATGCGACGAGCGCAGCGAATCGCATCAATACGACGTCTGGGCGTCCCCTAGGGAGCCTCAGGCGCGCAGAACGCGCAGAACCGACTCGAGCTCGGAGATGGTGTCCTGGATGATCTGCTGGGCCTGCTGACGATCACCCTTGGCCTCATCGCCGGAGAGCTTCTGACGGGCACCATTGATGGTGTAGCCCTCTTCGTACAGCAATGCGCGAATCTGACGGATCAGGATCACGTCCTGACGCTGGTAGTAGCGGCGGTTGCCGCGCCGCTTGACCGGCTCCAGCATCGGGAATTCCTGCTCCCAGTACCGCAGCACATGCGGCTTGACCTGGCACAGCTCCGCGACTTCGCCGATGGTGAAGTAGCGCTTGCCCGGGATGGCGGGCAGTTCCTGGTGGTTACTCGCCTCCAGCATAGCTCTCTACCCGCTCGCGCAGTTTCTGTCCCGGCCGGAAGGTCACCACACGACGCGCGGAGACCGGAATCTCTTCGCCCGTCTTCGGATTGCGCCCTGGCCGCTGGTTCTTGTCGCGCAGGATGAAATTCCCGAACCCGGAAAGCTTCACGCCCTCGCCGGTCTCCAGCGACTGCCGCATCTCCTCGAAGAACATCTCGACGAATTCCTTGGCCTCGCGCTTGTTGAGACCCAGTTCCTCGTTTAGCGCGGCGGCGAGATCCGCCTTGGTTACAGCTGCCATCGGCTATTGTCTCAAGGTTGCGTTGAACCGGGCCTGGAGATGCTGCACCACCGCGTCGGTGACGCCAGCCACGTCCTGTTCGCCTAGGGTGCGATCAAAAGCCCGTAAAATCAAGCCCAAAGCCAGGCTTTTTTCGTCCGGATTCAAGCCTTTGCCCTGGTACACATCGAACAGGCGAACATCCTGAAGGATCTCCAGGCCAAGCCCGTCGATGGCCGCCAGCACATCGCCCGCCGCCACCGACTCGGCCACCACCAGCGCCAGATCCCGACGGATGGACGGGTACGGCGACAACGGCGAGAACTGCGCCACCGGGGCTTGCACCACGGCAGTCGCGTCCAGATCGAACAGGTAGACCGGCTCCACGTCGAAGCGCTCGCACAACGCCGGGTGCAGGCGCCCGACCCAGCCGATCGGCTGCCCGTCGACCAGTACCCGTGCGGATTGCCCGTCATGCAGCGCCGGATGACGGTCTGCGCGAAAGCCGAGCGCGCCGGCGACGCGTTCGCACAGGCCTTCCACGGTGCCCTTGGCGTCGAAGAAATCGACCTTCTTCGCCTCGCCTTCCCAGGCCTCCGGAGCCACCCTCCCACCGAGCAGGCCGGCCAGTCGCGGCTCCTGCCGCAGACCGGACGCATCCGGAACAAAGCGCAGGCCATGCTCGAACAGGCGCAGGTCCGATTGCTGGCGCGCCTGGTTGTAGGCGGCGGTGGTCACCAACCCAGGCCACAGTCCCGGGCGCATCACCGCCAGATCGGACGAAATGGGGTTCGCCAACGCCAGGGGTTCGACGTCCGGGTAGAACGCACTGGCGGCCTCGCGAGCGATAAAGCTGAAGCTGATCACCTCATGGAAGCCCTGGCGGGCAAGCCCGTTGCGCAGTGACCGCAGACCCGACTCCGGTGTCACCGGCGCAACCGGCTTCGGGAGTGTCTGCGGCAGGGCGTCATAGCCGTGCACCCGGGCCAGCTCTTCGATCAGATCCTCCTCGCGTTCGAGGTCGAATCGGGCCCGCGGCGCGCGTACCGACCAGCCGCTCTCGCTTGTCTCCATCCGGCAGTCCAGTGCCTCCAGGATCCGCTCGACCTCGGAAGCCTCTAGGGTCACCCCAAGCAGGCGCTGGACACGATCCGGGCGCAGGACGATCGCCTGTTCCGCATGGGAGGCCGGCGTCTCACCCACTTGCTCGACCGGGCCGCACTGTCCGCCGCAGAGCTCCAGCAGCAGCTGGGTCGCGCGTTCCATCGCCTGCGGGACCAGGGTCGGGTCGACACCCCGCTCGAAACGGTGGGAGGCATCGGTATGCAGCCCGTGGGCCCGCGCCCGACCGGCCAGGGCGCGCGGTGCGAAATGCGCACATTCGAGGATCACGCGGGTGGTGCTGGCATCGACCGCGCTGGCGGCGCCGCCCATCACTCCGGCCAGCGCCAGGGGGACGTCATCACCCGCAATGACCAGATCCTGCGGCGACAATTTCACCGTCTGGTCGCCTCCGAGCAGCGTCAGGGTTTCCCCCTGTTTGCCCTGGCGCACCTGGATCGGGGCGCCCGTGCGATCGGCATCAAAGGCATGCAGTGGCTGGCCCAGTTCCAGCATCACGTAATTGGTCACATCCACGATCGCGCTCAGCGGGCGCACCCCGGCACGGCGCAGGCGTTCGGTCATCCACAGCGGCGTCGCGGCCTTGGCGTCCAGGCCCTCCAGCACCCGGGCGGCATACAAGGGGCAGGCCTCCGGATTCTCGATGACGACGCTCACCCGGGCATCGTTGGCGACGTCCACGCCCGGCATCGCCGGGGCATGCAGCGGCCGGTCCAGCAATGCCGAGCACTCCCGCGCAATCCCGCGCATGCCCAGGCAATCGGCCCGGTTCGGCGTCAGGTCCACTTCCAGGATGGTGTCGTCCAGCCCCAGCGCCTCACGCAGGTCCTGGCCGGCCTCCAGCGTCGCCGGCAGGGACATCAGGCCTTCGGCATCATCTGCCAGGCCAAGCTCGCGAGCGGAGCAGAGCATGCCCTCGGAAGCCACGCCGCGCAGCTTGGAGCGCTTGATACGGAAATCGCCGGGCAATACCGCACCGACCACCGCCACCGGCGCCCGCATCCCTTCATGCACGTTGGGCGCGCCACAGACGATGGTCAGCGGCTCCGCCTCGCCCGCTTCGACCCGGCACACGCGCAGGCGATCCGCGTCCGGGTGCGGATCGACTGCCACCACATGGCCCACCCGCACCCCACTGAACGCGGGCGCCGCCGCTTCCATCGCATCCAGTTCCAGACCCGCCATGGTCAGGCGATGGCCCAGTTGTTCCGGGGTCTCGTCGATCTGCAGCCATTCCTGCAGCCACTGCACACTGATACGCATTAGCCTGTCTGCCCGAATTGCCCGATGAAGCGGATATCGTTGTCGAAGAACAGCCGGAGGTCATTCACACCATGGCGCAGCATCGCCATGCGTTCGACGCCCAGGCCAAAGGCAAAGCCGGTGTACTGCTCGGCGTCGATCCCCACGTGACCCAGCACGTTGGGGTGCACCATCCCGCAACCCATCACCTCCAGCCAGCCGGTGTGGCTGCAAACGCGGCAGCCGTGACCGCCGCAGTGCACGCACTGGATGTCGACCTCGGCCGACGGCTCGGTGAACGGGAAGTACGACGGCCGAAAGCGCGTGGCCAGATCGTCCCGATCAAAGAAGGCCTGAAGAAATGCACTCAACACGCCGCGCAGATCCGCGAACGTGATGTCCGTATCCACGCAAAGCCCTTCCACCTGGTGGAACATCGGGCTATGCGTCAGATCCGAATCGCAGCGATACACGCGCCCTGGCGCGATCACGCGAAGCGGCGGGCGCTCCTGTTCCATGGTGCGGATCTGCACCGGCGAGGTATGCGTGCGCAGCACGCGGTGGGCATCAAAGTAGAAGGTGTCGTGCATCGCCCGCGCCGGGTGATGCTCGGGGATGTTCAGGGCCTCGAAGTTGTGGAAGTCATCTTCCACCTCGGGGCCCTCGGCCACGCGGAAGCCCAATCCGGCAAAGAAGGTCTCGATGCGTTCCAGGGTTTGTGTAATGGGGTGCAGCGCGCCATCGGCCTGACGCCGCCCCGGCAGGGTCACGTCGACCTGTTCGCCCGCCAGCTGTTCCGCCAGCGCGCTCTGCGCCAGGGCCTCCTTGCGCGACTCAATCAGGCCGGCGACCTCGGTCTTGGCCTCGTTCACTTTCTGCCCCGCCGCCGGCCGCTCCTCCGCCGGTAGCTTGCCCAGCTCCTTGAGCTGTGCCGTGAGTGCGCCCTTTTTGCCGAGATAGTGCACCCGGACCTCGTCCAGCGCCTTCAGGTCCGTGGCCCCTTCGACGCGCTCGCGCGCCTCGGCGACCAGCTGTTGCAGTTGTTCCACGACTTCCCCCGACTGGTACGGGCCTCCCCGGCCCCCTATTCGCCTGCAAGGCAGCGGCCCCCGAGTGCGGGCCGCTGCCTTGCAGGCGCCTCGTTTCCTGTTCCCGAAACAAAAAAGGGAGGGCATCGACCCTCCCTTCTCGGGACCCGCCGGCACACCGCCGGCGGGCAGTCCTTCAGGCCCTGCGCCTCAGGCCGGCAGTGCAGCCTTGGCCTTCTCCGCGATCTTGCCGAACGCGGTCAGGTCGTGCACGGCCAGATCGGCCAGGGTCTTGCGGTCGATATCGATCTCGGCCTTGTTCAAACCGTTCATCAAACGGCTGTAGGACAGATCGAACTGACGGGCCGCCGCATTGATGCGGACGATCCACAGCGACCGGAACTGACGCTTCTTCTGGCGACGGTCACGGTAGGCATACTGACCGGCCTTGATGACGGCCTGGTTGGCAACGCGGAAGACGTTCTTCCGGGCGCCGTAGTAGCCCTTGGCTTGCTTCAGGACTTTCTTGTGACGGGCGTGAGCGGTTACACCGCGCTTGACTCGTGGCATGTCTCGATTCCTCGGTCAGTTCAACGGTACGGCAGCAGCTTGCGCACGGCCGGGGCATCCGACTCGTGCACCATCGCCGGACTGCGCAGGTGACGCTTACGCTTGGTAGGCTTCTTGGTCAGGATGTGGCTGCGGTGCGACTGGAACCGCTTGAACTTCCCCGACCCGGTACGGGTGAAGCGCTTGGCCGCACCCCGATTGGTCTTGATCTTCGGCATTACTCTCTCCGGCATTTTGGGCCGTACCCACTGCGGGCCGACCGTTTATGAAAAAGCGATGCGGGTATGCGGAAACCCGATCGCCCTTGTCGTCTGACGGACTTACTTCTTCTTGCCCGTCAGCACCATGATCATCTGGCGCCCTTCCATCTTCGGCCGCTGTTCCACGACCGCGATATCAGCCATGTCTTTCTCGACCTTGTCGAGCAGCTCGCCACCCAGTTCCTGGTGGCGCATCTCGCGCCCGCGGAAGCGGATGGTCACCTTGCCCTTGTCACCGGCCTCGATGAAGCGGCGCAGGTTGCGAAGCTTGACGTTGTAGTCGCCCTCGTCCGTACCCGGACGAAACTTCACTTCCTTGATCTGGATCTGCTTCTGCTTCTTCTTGGCTTCCTGCGCCTTCTTCGCCTGCTCGAACTTGAACTTCCCGTAATCCATGATCCGGGCCACGGGCGGCTCGGCATTCGGCGAGATCTCGACCAGGTCCAGACCACCTTCCTGGGCCATTTCCAGGGCCTCTGCAGTGCTGCAGACACCGCGATTCTCGCCTTCGGCGTCGATCAGTCGGATCTGCGGACTCGTGATCTGATCGTTCAGGCGGACCGTTTTCGCTGCGCTAATAGCCTTCTCTCCAGTTCAGGGTTCAGTGTTGGCGACTGCCGACCTCCTCCCGGAGGCGTTCGCCGAAGTCCTCGAGGCGCATCACGCCGAGGTCTTCCCCACTCCGCGTACGCACCGCCACCTGCCCATTTTCCATCTCCTTGTCTCCAAGGACCAGCAGGTACGGCACGCGCTTGAGCGTGTGCTCGCGAATCTTAAAGCCGATCTTCTCGTTTCTCAAGTCGGCCTCGACCCGGAACCCCATCGCGCGCAGTGTCTTCGTGACCTCGCGGGCGTATTCATCCTGCCTTTCGGTAATGGTCAGCACCTCGGCCTGCACCGGGGCCAGCCACGCCGGGAAGTGTCCGGCATAGTGTTCGATCAGCACGCCGAAGAAGCGTTCCACCGAGCCTAGCAGCGCGCGGTGGATCATGATCGGACGGCGTCGCTCGTTGTCCTCGGCGACGTATTCCATGTCGAAACGCTCGGGCAGATTGAAGTCCAGCTGTACCGTGGAGCACTGCCATTCGCGGCCGATCGCATCGTGGATCTTGATATCGATCTTCGGACCGTAGAAGGCACCGCCGCCCTCGTCCACCGAGTAGTCCAGGCCCTTCTTCTCGATCGCCGAGCGCAGCGAAGCGGTCGCGTGTTCCCAGATTTCATCCGAGCCGACCGCATCCTCGGGCTTGGTCGACAGGTTCACGTCGAACCTCTCGAAGCCGAAGGTCTGCAGAACCTCGAGGGTCAGATCGATCACGCCCATGACCTCGGCCTCGATCTGGTCCTCGCGGCAGAAGATGTGGGCATCGTCCTGGGTAAACCCGCGCACCCGCATCAGTCCGTGCAGCGCACCGGACATCTCCCGGCGGTACACCGTGCCCATCTCCGCCCAGCGCAGCGGCAGGTCGCGGTAGGAATGCAGCCGGTCCTTGTACATCAGCACGTGGAACGGGCAGTTCATCGGCTTGAGCTGGAAGGACTGGTGTTCGTCCTCCATCGGCTCGTACATGGACTCGGCGTAGAAATCCGCGTGGCCGGAGGTCTTCCACAGCTCCAGGTTCGCGATATGCGGCGAGACCACGAAGTCGTAGCCGGCCTTCTCGTGCATGTCGTACCAGTACTTCTCGATCTCGCGGCGAATGCGCGCGCCCTTCGGGTGCCAGAACACCAGGCCACCACCGGCCTCGTCCTGGATCGAGAACAGATCCAGCTCCTGGCCGATCTTGCGATGATCGCGGCGCTCGGCCTCCTTCAGCCGATCCAGATGCTCCTTCAGCTGGTCCTTGTTCGGCCAGGCGGTACCGTAGATACGCGTCAGCATCTCGTTGTCGGAGTCGCCGCGCCAGTAGGCACCGGCCACCTTGGTCAGCTTGAAGGCCTTCAGCTTGCCGGTGGACGGGATATGCGGGCCCCGGCAGAGATCGACAAAGTCGCCCTGCTTGTACAGCGAGATGTTCTCGCCCTGCGGGATGCTCGCGATGATCTCGGCCTTGTACTTCTCGCCCATGTTGCGGAAGTACTCCACCGCCTCGTCGCGGTCCATCAGCGAGCGCTCCACCGGCAGGTCCTGCTTGGCCAGCTCCTTCATGCGCTTCTCGATCTTCTCCAGATCCTCCGGCGTAAAGCCGCGGTCATAGGCGAAGTCGTAGTAGAAGCCGTTCTCGATGGTCGGGCCGATGGTCACCTGCGCGTCGGGAAACAGCTGCTTGACCGCCTGCGCCATCAGGTGCGCGGTCGAATGCCGGATGATCTCCACCCCTTCCGGGTCGCGGTCGGTCACGATCGCCAGCGCGGCGTCTGTGTCGATCTCGTGGCGGGCATCGACCAGTTCGCCATCGACCTTGCCGGCCAGGGTGGCCTTGGCCAGGCCGGGACCGATGTCCTTCGCCACGTCCAGCACGGTGACCGGGTGATCGAACTCGCGGCGGCTGCCGTCGGGGAGGGTTATTGCGGGCATTGCGAGGCTCCTTCGCCGACCCATACGCGGGGTCGAACGTCGCGTATCAGAAATTTGGAGTTGCCGGAAACGACAACGGCGCGAAGCATACCATGTGCCCCGCGCCATCGGCAGATCTCCCGGGCTGTGGCCGGGATTACCGTGCGGTTGTTACATGTTTCCTTCGATGAACAGGTAGGTCCGGTTCACGTTCGGGCGGTGCCAGTCATCGTAGTGGCGCAGGTGCTTGAACTGTTCCAGATCCGCCAGGCGGTCGACCACCTCGTTAAGCGATTCCCAGTCCTCGATGCCTGCCGTCACCTCGCGCACCAGGAGTTCCAGGTAATCACCCGTATCCTGGCGTGCCTCGGCCATGTCGGTCGCGCGGCCGTGCCCCGGCACGACGATCTCCGGATCGATGGATTCCAGGTGCCGGAAGGCCTCGAGCTTCTCCACCGGGTTGCTGAAGGGATGGATGCCCAGCATGCGCTCGGTGTAGACGATGTCACCGGTAAAGACGACGTCCTCACCCGGAAGGTGAACCATGATGTCGCCCGGGAAGTGGGCATCCCCGGCATAGATCAGCTCGAAGTCCACACCGCCGACGGTCAGGGTGTATTCATCGGCATCGATGGGGTTCGGTGCCGGAACCGGCTGGGTGCCCTCCATCGCCTCTTCGCCCACGGAATTGGCCAGCGAGGCGATCTGCCCCTCCCCGCGATCGGCCTGGGTGCTCGCGGTCCGCTGCAGCGCAACCAGCTCCGCCCCCTGCTCGTGGAAGTAGCCGTTGCCCAGCCAGCGGTGGTCCTGGCTGCCCACCGAAATCACGTGCGTGATCGGCTTGTCGGTGACCCCGGCAATCGCCTTCTCCATGCGCTGGGCGACCTGGTAGCTCGGCCCCGAATCGATCAGCACCACGCCTTCGTCGGTCACCACGAAGCCGGTGTTGTTGGTGAAACCGAGATTGGTCGGCGTGCGGTTCTCGAGCGAGCCGTAAAAGTAATGAACCCGGTCGGTCAGCTGAATCGGCTCCAGCACCTTCTCGATCGGACGATCCAGCGACGCTTCCTCCGCCTGCACGGCGGCCATGCCGAAGCCCATCAGGCCCAGCGCGAGGAAGGCCACCTGACCCTGGCGCAACAAAACATTCAATGTCATGGAAAACTCCTTGTGTCGTTCGCGCCCCGAGTCGGACAGCGCACGCAATATGTGACGGGATCGTTCGTTGAACTTCGAGATTGTATCCAGCGGTGCGCGCTCCACGGCCGCCTCCCAACGGTAAACCCTATTATATACGCGATGGCAGATACTGCGTGCGTGCTAGTCCGCGCCCGGGTTCTCCAATCGAGCCCGCCTGCGGCGCACGGCATTCACCAGCCAGCGCGCCAGGAGCGGAAAAAGCCCCGTGGTAACCAGGGACAGGACCAGCACCGGCGAGAGAATGCCCTCGATGCCATCAAGCCGCCCCAACTGCGTCCCGGCATTCGCGAACACCGCCGTGGCCGGCAGCATCCCCACGAGTGATACCCAGAAATACGTCCAGATCCGGATCGGCAACAGGCCCATCCCGGCGTTGATCAACAGGAACGGGAACACCGGAATCATCCGCAGCGCGAACAGGTAGAACGCGCCCTCGCGCTCAAAGCCCGCATTGATGCGCCCAAGTTGGTTCTTGTAACGACGCTGAACAGCATCGCGCGCCAGCGCCCGCGCCACAACAAAGGTCAGGGTCGCCCCCAGCGTCGAAGCCAGCGACGACAGCACGGTGCCCCAGACCACGCCAAACAGGGCACCGCCGGCCAGGGTCATCACCACGATCCCCGGCACCGAAAAGGCGGCCACCACCATGTACAACAGGAAGAACACCCAGGCCGTGACGAACGGGTGCGCGACCCGCCAGTCCTCCACCTGCAGGCGCGCGACCTGCAGGGTCTCCAGATCCAGACCCGGGCCCATCGCAACCACCAGCCAGACGGCGACGAGACCCACCAGGGCAACAACCAACCCCCAGTAATAGCGATTCAATCGCGACTCCTCGCGGTCAATTTGCCGGAACCATGCGCGGCAAACCCGTACACTGCAAGCATGCATGCACATCCGTACGACGAACTGAAACCCGGTGTCATCCTCGACGCGGTGGAAACGACCGGTCTGCGCTGCGACGGGCGCCTGCTGGCCCTCAACAGCTACGAAAACCGCGTCTACCAGGTCGGCATCGAGGACACCACACCGGTCATCGCCAAGTTCTATCGTCCGCAACGCTGGACACCCGCCGCCATCCGCGAGGAACACGGCTTTAGCCAGGAACTTGCAAGCCGCGAGATCCCGGTAGTCGCCCCTCTGGCCGATCCTGAAGGCGAAACCCTGCACGATCACGCCGGGTTCATGTTCGCCGTCTACCCGCGCTGCGGCGGCCGGGCGCCGGATCTGGAGCAGCGCGACACCCTGGTCCGCATCGGCCGCTTCATCGCGCGCATCCACGAGGTCGGACGCGCCGCCCGCTTTCACGAGCGGCCGGTCCTCGATCCCGTCCCGCGTGGCGAGGAGGCGCGCCAGGCCGTGCTCGACTCCGGCTTTCTGCCCCCGGAGCTGGAATCCGTGTACCGCGATCTCAGCGCCGACCTGCTGGGGCGAATCCAGCGGGACCTCGACACGATCGGGCCGGTCCCACAGCTGCGGCTGCACGGCGACACCCACCCCGGCAACATCCTGTGGACCGACGACGGCCCGCACTTTGTCGATCTGGACGACGCCTGTACCGGCCCCGCCATGCAGGACCTGTGGATGTTCCTGTCCGGCGAACCGCCCGAGATGGCCTGGCAGATGCAGGCCCTGCTGGAAGGCTACGAGACCTTCGTACCGCTGGATCGCCGCCAGCTCGGGCTGATCGCCCCGCTACGCACCCTGCGCATCCTGCGCCACGCCGCCTGGCTGGCCCGGCGCGCCGACGACCCGGCCTTTGTCGACGGCTTTCCGATCTTCTACACGCCGCGCTTCTGGGAGGATCACATCCTCACCCTGCGCGAGCAGGCCGCCGCCCTCGACGAACCCGCCCTCGACCTGGGTTACTGAGGCCCGGTCTCACCGCAGGTTCCGGATCAGCTCCAGCACCGAGTCGCGGGTATCGTCGAGGCACGAGAGCACTATCAGAAAAGAGACAATGGCGCCGCCGTACCGAGGCAACTGCGCCCGTATCCGGTGGCGCCTGGGGGACAGCGATTTCCTGCTTCCCTTGCGGCTGCCCTGGACGTTGCCCATGTCCGGGCGTCCGGGTCTGCGACGTGCGCGTCCGGTCCCTCCGCCTCAGGCGGATGCGCGGTCAGTGCGGGTCCCCACAATGGCACCCAGCCCGTGGTAGTGCTGCAGCAACTGGCGTCCACTGGCCACCAGCTCGCCCGAGAGTTCCAGCCCGAAATCGCCGGCCACCCGGCGGATCTGTTCGTCGCCGGTCGCCGGTGTCTCGATCACCCGCCACAGCAGCCGGGCGCCGAGCGGGTTCAGCTCGGCAAACCGCACCCGCTCCTCCCCGGTGCGGTACGCCAGCAGGTAGGTGGGCACCTCTCCCGGTTGATCGGGCTGGAAGTCGGCCCCGATCCGGTGCACCGGGTACTCGTAGGCCAGCAGCCGCGCGGCGGCCGAAAACACCGGAACCTGAGCCATAAGATCACCGTCCGGCGTCACATCCGGAGGTTGCGTGGTATCCGCATAGACCAGTTCGGTCTCCACCCGCTCGTAGTGGGCCAACTCGGCCAGGAAGGGCAGATCGCCGGGCTGCGCCGGGCGTTCTTCCGCCAGGTAGCGCACGAACTCCGCCGCCAACTGCGGAAAATACGGCGTTTCGCTGCCATGATCGCGATAGAAGTCGCGCACCAGCTGTTCCCAGGCGGCCGCCTCCAGCAGTCCCCGCAGGACCGGGAACCCCCGGGCCAGCAGGTTGGCCACGTTGTTGAAGAACAGACGCCGGTAGATCGCCAGGCGCCGGCTCTCGATCCCCTCCGGGGCCGGATAGCGCTCCGGGTCACGCAAGTGCCGCGCGAATGCCTCCTGCACCTGCTGGAAATCCGCCTCAGGCATGCAGGAGCCGCTCTTCCTGGCCGGCGCGCGCCCGCAACTGCAGATCCCGAATCCGGTCGGTCTCCGCCAGCAGTTCCTCCAGCGGCGGCAAGTTGAAGTCGCGCTCGAGCAGGGTCGGCACCGGCCCGATGCGGGCATAGGTGGCCTCCAGCAGCGCCCAGACATCGGAACAGATCGGCTGGCCATGGGTATCGACCCGCAGGTCCGGGGCCTCCTCCTCGTGCCCGGCAATGTGCAGGTAGCGCACTCGCTCCAGCGGCATTGCATCCAGGAACTCGGTCGGCTCGTAGCCGTGATTGATGCTGTTGACGACGATGTTGTTCACGTCGAGCAGGAGGTCGCAGTCGGCCTCCTCCAGCACGGCCCGCACGAAGGTGATCTCGTCCAGTTCGGCCCCCACCGGGGTGTAATAGGAGACATTCTCCAGCGCCACCCGGCGCCCGAGGATGTCCTGCACCTGGCGCACGCGATCGGCAACGTAGCGCACCGCCTCCTCGGTGAACGGGATCGGCATCAGGTCGTACAGATGCCCCTGGCCGTCGCCACAGGCGGAGAGATGCTCGCTGTAATCCTCGATCCCGTGGGTATCCAGGAAAGTGCGCAGGTCCTGCAGGAAGGTCTTGTCCAGCGGGCGCGGCCCGCCGATGTCGAGAGACAGCCCGTGACAGACGAAGGGCTGGGCCTCGGTGTATTCGCGAAAGATGCGGCCCAGACGTCCGCCCAGGTGCATCCAGTTCTCCGGTGCCGCCTCGAAAAACCCCAGACGTTCCGTCGCCTCCGGGGCCTCGGCCAGCGGGCCCAGCAGGGCCCGCCGCAAGCCGAGCCCGGCGCCGCTGACGCGGGCCGGGTTGGCAGGGTGGACGACCTTAGCCGCCACAGGTCCCCTCGCCACAGGCGCCTTCGGAATCCTTCTCGTCGCCGTCCGAGCCACCGCAGGTGCCCTCGCCGCAGCTGCCTTCACTATCCTTGGTATCGCTCGCGCCACCACAAGTGCCTTCGCCACAGGAACCCTCGGCCAGCATCAGCGGCGACTGGCCGCCCTGCTGATAGCCGTGGTTCAGGTCGGCCGAGGCAAACACCGGGCTGGTGGCCATGGCCATGCCGATCGCCGCCGTGCCGACGGCACCGGCCAGGGCCTTGGTGGAAAACAGATCGTTCTTCATGGTCGTACTCCTCGTCTTGCGATGATGGATCCGCTGGACCCGTTGTGAAATGGCTGCTGAAACAGCTCTTGGAGTTATCCCCTGCTCATCATCCTCCGACGGATGTAATAGTCGATGCTGACATAACGTCCCGCTCCCCAGAAGAACAGAACCAGAAGCATCACGAAGAAGGTCGCGGCCATCTCGATGCCGTTGTTCACGATCGCGAAGTTTCCGGTCTCGGTCAGCCAATTGTAGTTGCCATGCTCCTGCAAAATGGACTTGGCGCGATCCAGACGCATCTGCGCCTGTTCGACCCCGGAACAGTTGAACAGGCACATCATCGGATCGGAGATCCGCTGCCACCCGTGTTCCAGATGCACGGTCACGGCCGCCACGACCATCGTGATCATCAGCGGGATCGAGAACCAGCGCGTCGCCAGACCGAGCAGCAACGCAAGCGCGCCCAGAACCTCGGCATACGCCGACAGCATCACCATCAGATAGGGGAAGGGCATGCCCAGCCCCCAGTCCGCGTTGCCGTACCACATCACCACGTTCTCTTTCGGCAGGATGCCGTCCAGCTTGTTGGTCCCCGCCATCCAGAACACCGGGGCGAGGTAGAGCCGCAACAGCAAAGGCGCCAGGAAGTCCGCACCTCGCGTCCAGTCCAGCCAAGCCTGCAAGCGCACTGCCAAGGTTCCAGTCGCAGCCATCGTCCTGATCTCCTTTTCCCCTTCTACTGGGTATAAAGCCTAGACCGCGGGCTCACGCTGTACGCGGGGTGATCCGCCGGCTTTTATGTCCGATCGTCCGGGACCACGCGGAGAGGCCCGTGACGCCCGGCAACCGGGCGCCCAAAGGTCTAAGGTGAAGAAAGGCAAAAGGAAGGTTTGATGGACATCAGCCCCCACGAAGACGTGCTGTCGACGGTTCTGGCCGCCTACAACTTGCGTGCCCGCATCGACACCAACCCGCGCCTGTGCGGGGAGTGGCAGCTCAGCACGACGGGCTCGGGGAATGCCAGCTTTCACCTGGTGGGGGAAGGCGGATGCTATCTGCACATGGAGGCGATGGCCCCCGTCTGGATGGAGGCCGGCGATCTTCTCCTGCTGCCGCATGACGACTGGCACCTGATGTCCAGCCGCGACACCGTGCCCGACCGCGACAACCACCTGACGCTGGTGGAAGGCGAGGATCCGCCGGATATCCCGGTCACACAGCTCCTGTGCGGCCACTTCGAGTTCGATTCCGGCCGCCGCAACCCGATCCTGGCCGCGCTCCCCGATCACATCATCATCCGCCGCCGCGAATCCGGCGACCGGCTGTCACACCTGGCGGACCTGATGAACATCGAACTCGCGGAGCGTTCCTCGGGCTACCGGCCCGTGCTGGACCGCCTCGCGGACACCCTGTTCGTGATGGCCGTGCGCCACCACATCTGTTCGCAACGCGAACACTCGGAGGGATCGCTGCTCGCCGCCCTGGCCGACGACCGCATCCGCCGGGCACTGGATGCCCTGCACGCCCACCCGGAGGCGGCCTGGACCCTGGAGGGGCTGGCCAGCGAGGCGGCCATGTCGCGCAGCAGCTTTGCCGAACGTTTCCACGCGCTGGTCGGCCAGACGCCCATCGACTACCTGACCCAGTGGCGGATGGTCCTGGCGGAACGCCTGCTGCGCGACGGGCGGAAGTCGGTCGCGGGCGTAATGGACGCGGTGGGCTATACCTCGGAGGCGGCCTTTCGCAAGGCCTTCAAGCGGGTGCACGGTTTCGGGCCGGGGCGCATCCGGCAGCTACTGCGCCGGCTCGGTGGCGGCCAGGCTTGACTGCCAAAGAGCGGATCAGAAGGTGTTGGCGACGCTGGCCACGCCCGGCGCACGCGACCGAACCAGGCGTTCGACCACATTCTTGAGATCCAGCGTGGAGCGCGGACAGCCCACACAGGCCCCCTTGAGCCGGACCCGTACGGTGCGGCCATCGAGCTCCACGAATTCGATATCGCCACCGTCCTGCATCATGATCCGCCGCGCCTCCTCGATCGCGGCGCGCACCGCGTCGACGTCGATCGGGCCATCGGCCGGCACGTCGGCCGCCTCGCGTTGCGCATGGGTCTGGGCCCGGTCCAGGCGCAGCGCGAGCTCCGGATCGAGTTCCTCGATCGCGTCCAGTTCATCCTCGCTGTACACGTGATCGGGCTCGTCACTCAGCAGGTGTGACACGTCCACCATCACCTGCGCATTGTCGGGTCCAGCCATGTTCGGGCCTCCGGGTACTCGGCTTTTCGCCAGTATAGCAACGCCCCGCTCCACCCCCGCGCGAAGCCGCACCCGCCAGCCGGGATCCACCACCTCGCGCGCGGGCGACCAGCGCAACCGCACGCGCAGACGGCGCAGGTCCTCCGGATGCATGCGCCCGGCGTGCAGCCACAGGCGCCATACCCGGCCGGTCGCGGGCACCCGAACGACGAGGATGACGACCCGACGCAACACTCGTGTATCGGGCAGCACCTCGACCCAGTCCACCTGCTCCTGGCGCAGGCCCTCGGCGGTGGCCAGCCAGGTTGCACCCTCGGGCGTCTGCCCCAGCCAGTCCCAGGCCGGCGGTTGCGAGCGCCCTTGCCACCACCACCCGGCGATGGCCAGCCCGAAGACCGGGGCCAGCGTCCACAACGGGCTGTACACCAGCACATAGGCGGCCACAGCCAGGAGCAGGAGGATCTGGCCCGCGAGCGCGAGCCGGGGGAGGACCGGGTCAGGTCGGAGCCGAAGCCTGAGTGGCGGCGCGGATCGCCGGGACAAGGCGGGCTATCCCCTCGTCCACCGTGGTCTGGCGACCCATGACCACATCCAGCAGCACGTTGTCGGGGTAATCGAGCAGGCGTTCGAAGGCATCGCGACCCTCCTGGTCCAGTTGCGCATATCCCTGCGCGAGAAAGTGGCCGAGCAGCCAGTCGTTCTCCAGCATGCCGCGGCGACAGCGCCAGCGTGTCCGGTTATCCGGTTCCATCACCGAAATGCCCCACCCGCGCCCCGGTAGATACCGTCTTGCCCTACGGGGGCTGGATACCCGTTGCGGATCAGGCCACTCACAGCGACTTCTTCAGCATGGTGCGGCGGATGTCGCTGATCGCGCGGCTCGGGTTCAGGCCCTTCGGGCACACCTGGGTGCAGTTCATGATGGTGTGGCAGCGGTAAAGCTTCCAGGCATCATCCAGCTGTTCGAGACGGTGCTCGGTGGCCTCGTCGCGGCTGTCGTGGATGAAGCGCGCGGCCTGCAAAAGCGCCGCCGGCCCCAGGAACTTGTCCGGGTTCCACCAGTAGGATGGGCAGGCAGCGGAGCAGCAGCCGCACAGGATGCACTCGTAGAGCCCGTCCAGTTGTTCGCGGTCTTCGGGGCTTTGCTTGCGCTCCACCTCGGGCTCCGGGCTGTCGTTGACCAGCCAGGGCTCGGCCTTGCGGTATTGCTCCCAGAAGTTGTCCATGTCCACGATCAGGTCGCGGATCACCGGCATGCCCGGGAACGGGCGCAGGGTCACGGGTGAGTCCAGCTCCGCCAGCGGGGTGATGCAGGCCAGGCCATTGGTGCCGTTGATGTTCATGCCGTCGGAGCCACACACCCCGTGCTGACAGGAGCGGCGAAAGCCCAGGGAGTCGTCCTGTTCCTTCAGCAGAAGCAAGGCATCCAGCAGCATCATCCCGGGCTCGACCTGGTCATCGGGCAGGCTGAAGCGCTGCATCTTCGGCAGCGTGTCCGTTTCCGGGTTGAAGCGGTAGATCGAGAACTCCATCGGTATCTCCTGTCGGTGACCACGGCCACCGTTGTCACACGCGTCGGTAAGCCCCAATCAATCCTGTTACTGCGCCTCGGCACAGGCAATGCATCGCTCGACCGACGGATCGATCTCCAGCCGCGAGCGCGCAATCGGCTCCAGGCAGTCGATGCACAGTCCGCCCTCGCCCTCCTCCAGCCGCTTCAGCGCCCGGCGGGCACGAACACGCTGGGCCTCGCGCCGCTGCTGGCTCGCCTTGGCCATGGCCTGGCCCTGCAGCGCGTCCATCCGCGAGAGCCGTCCGGTGCGTTGCTGGTCCAGCTCCACGGTCGCGCCGCTGTCGGCGGCGCCCGCGAGCGCGGCATCCAGCTCCGTCAGCAGCGCCTCGAGCTGCTCGTGCAGCCACACCTCGGGTACCGGTTCGGCAGGGTTGCTCATTGCTCATCTCCCATTGGGCGCAATGCCCATGGTTGAACGCGCGGGCTGCCATGCCCCCTGATGCGATTCGCTACGCTCATCGGCATCCTACGGTCGAGTCGACCCATCAATAGACGCGTTCCTTGGGCGGGAACGAGGCCACGGTATTCGGCTGCGTCCGCACCGGCTTGTAGTCCAGGCTGTCATCCGCCAGCGAGTACAGGCTGTGCTTGAGCCAGTGCTGATCGTCGCGCTCGGGGAAATCGATCCGCGAGTGGGCGCCGCGGCTTTCCTCGCGCCCCAGCGCGGAGCGGATGGTCGCGATCGCGCAGTCCATCAGGTTCTCCAGCTCCATCGCCTCCACCCGCGCGGTATTGAAGGTGCTGGAGTGATCCGCGATCACCGCGTGGTTCAGGCGCTCGCGGAGCGCGCGGACCTTCTCCACGCCCTCGCGCATCACCACGTCGGTGCGGAATACCGAGCAGTGGTCTTCCATCACCTTGCGCAGTTCGCGCTTGAGCGGCTCGACCTGCTCGGCGGAGCCATCGCCCGGGTCCTTGCGATCCCAGCGCGTGAGCCGCGCCATCGCCTGTTCCACGGCCGACTCGTCCAGCGGCCGGTGGTAACGGTTCTCGGCCAGGTACTCGAGGATGTGATTGGCCGCCGCGCGGCCGAACACCAGGATGTCGAGCAGTGAATTGCCACCCAGGCGGTTGGCCCCGTGCACCGAGACACAGGCCGTCTCGCCGGCCGCGTACAGCCCCGGGACCGGGTCCTCCGGCGTGTCCTTCTCGGGCGCCACCACCTGCCCGAAGCGATTGGTCGGGATGCCGCCCATGCTGTAGTGACAGGTCGGGAAGATCGGGATCGGCGCCTCGATCGGATCGACCCCGAGAAAGGTCATGCTCGTCTCGCGAATCCCCGGCAGGCGCTGCATGATCGTATCGGCCCCCAGATGGCGCAGGTCGAGCAATACGTGATCCGCATTGCGCCCGCAGCCGCGTCCCTCGCGCACCTCGGTGGCAATGGAGCGGCTCACCACGTCGCGCGAGGCCAGGTCCTTCGCCCGCGGGGCGTAGCGCTCCATGAAACGCTCGCCCTCGGCGTTGATCAGGAACCCGCCCTCGCCGCGCGCGCCCTCGGTAATCAGCATCCCGCGCCCGGCGATCCCGGTCGGGTGGAACTGCACGAACTCCATGTCCTCCAGCGGTACCCCGGCGCGCAGGGCCATCGCCATGCCGTCACCGGTGTTGATCAGCGCGTTGGTCGTGGTGCGGAACAGCTGTCCCGCCCCGCCGGTCGCGATCAGGGTGGTCTTCGCCTCGATCACGATCGGCTCGCCGGTCAGGATCTCGAACGCCAGCACGCCCAGCACGTAGCCCTGCGCGTCGCGCAGCAGGTCCACCGCGAAATACTCGTCGAAGAAGTGCGTGCGCGCGCGCAGGTTCTGCTGGTACAGCGAGTGCAGGATCGCGTGCCCGGTGCGGTCCGCCGCCGCGCAGGTGCGCGCGGCTTGATCCTGACCGAAATTCTGGCTCTGCCCGCCAAAGGCGCGCTGGTAGATGGTGCCGTTGTCCAGGCGCGAGAACGGCACGCCGAAGTGGTCCAGCTCGTAGACCACCTTGGGCGCGGCGCGACACATGTATTCGATCGCGTCCTGGTCGCCCAGATAGTCCGAGCCCTTCACCGTGTCGAACATGTGCCAGTGCCAGGAGTCCGGCAGGACGTTGGCCAGGGCGGCGTTCACCCCGCCCTGCGCCGCCACCGTGTGCGAGCGCGTGGGAAACACCTTGGAGACCACCGCGACCTTGGCATCGCCATTGGACAGCTGTAGCGCCGCGCGCAGGCCGGCCCCGCCGGCCCCGATGATCAGGGCGTCGAACTTGCGTCGCGCCACGTTCATGCCAGTCCCTTCATGCCAGTCCCGCCCGAATCAGAATGAAAAATGCCCACAGCCCCGTCAGGAGCAACCCGCCGGCGGCCAGCACGAACACCAGGAGCCGCGTGCCGGGCGCATGCACGTAGTCCATCACCACGTCGCGCAGCCCGATCCACGCATGCAGCAGCATCAGCAGCACGAACACCGCCGTCAGCAGCCCAGTCACCGGGTGCCCGACCACACCCAGCCATGCGGCATGATCCGCCGGCGCGGCCAGCACGAAGAATCCGAGGGCCAGGATCACGTACACGCCCACGTACACCGCCGTGATGCGTTGCAGCAGCCAGGCGCGCTGTCCGCTCAGCAGCCTCATAGCACCAGCCCCAGCCACACCAGCACGGTGCCGAGGATGCCCGCGTACAGCGCATCGCGCGCCGTGCGCAGCGAGCCCGCGCGATCCTCGCCGATGCCGAATTCCATCAGCAGGTAGCGAATCCCGGCAAACAGGTGATGCAGCAGCCACCAAAGCCCCAGGGCCAGCGCCACCAGGCCGATCGGATGATGAATGATCGCCACGACCTGGGCGAAGCCCTCGGGGCTGGCCAACGAGCGGTCCAGCAGCCAAAGCAGCACGGGAATCGACAGAATCAGGAAGACACCGGTGATCCGGTGCAGAATGGAGACCACGGCATTCAGCGGCAGTCGGATCTTGCGCAAATCCAGAAAGACGGGACGTCCCTGCCGAGTCATGCCAACCCCTAATAGCCGGAAGAAAAGGACCGTCAGGCTGACACCCCGCGTGGGGTTCGTCTACCATCGATCCACCGAATCAGCTTACCACTCCATGCTGCCGTCGTGACCCCGTATCGCCGCCTCCCTCGCGGTACGCCCGGCGATGGCATGGGCAGCAGTCCACTGGAGATCCTCGATGCGCGAAGACTGGAAAGACCACATCACCGATGCGGGTGCCGAGTTCGAGGAGGACGACCTCCTGCACTACGGCAACCCGGAACGTGAACGCCGCATGGCCATCAACGGCGAGGTGATCTGCGACCTCTCCCATCGCGGCCTGCTGGAGGTTCGCGGCGACGACGCCACCGACTTCCTGCAGGGCCAGTTCGGCAACGACATCCGCGCGGTGGACGCGCAACACAGCCAGCTGTCCAGCTACTCCAGTCCCAAGGGCCGCGCCTACGCCGTGTTCCGCGTGCTGCGTACCCGCGACGGCTACCTGCTGGAGATGCCCGCAGACCGGATCGAGCCGGTGGCCAAGCGCCTGCAGATGTTCGTGCTGCGCGCGAACGTAATCATCGAACAGGCCGGCGACTCCCGCATCCACTTCGGCTGCTCCGGGCCGGATGCCGAGAAGGAGCTGCAAAGCGCGCTGGGTGTCTGTCCCGCCGAGGTCGAGGAGGTCGTCGAGAAAAACGGCGTCACCGTGGTCCGGGTACCCGGGGTGCACCCGCGCTTCGAGCTGTTCGGCGAGATCGACGCCATGCGCAAGGCGTGGGACGGCCTGAACGTCCACGCGGCCCCGGTGGGCCCGCGCGACTGGGCACTGCTGGACATCCTGGCCGGGGTCCCCACCGTGGTGGAGGAAACCAGCGAGAAGTTCGTGCCGCAGATGCTCAACCTGCATGCCCTGGGCGCGGTCAGCTTCGAAAAGGGCTGTTATCCGGGCCAGGAGGTCGTGGCACGCATGCACTACCTGGGCAAGCTCAAGCGGCGCATGTTCCGCCTGGCGATCCATACTCAGACTCCACCCCAACCCGGCTCGCCTGTGTTCCAGGCCGGCGGCAACCCGGACCAGTCGGACGGCGAGATCGTCGCAGCCGAATTGCACCCGGACGGGCTGTACTCCGCCCTGGCGGTACTGCAGGTCGCGGCCGCCAAGGGCGAACTGCGCTGGGACGCACCCGACGGCGCCAAGGCCGAGGTCGTCGAACTGCCCTACGCAGTCCCCGAAGGAGCCTGACGCATGCGCTTTTTGTTCTTCTTTTTCGTCCTGATCCTGCTGGCACTGTGGGCGGCCTTCTTCAGCCGCCCCGACAACCCCACGCTATCCAACTGGCTCTACGCCCTGGCCGGTGTATTGGCAGTGCTGTTCCTGATCGGCTATTTGCGCCTCGACGGGGTCATATGACCCGAACCCTCTGATCCGCATCGCCGCACCCCCGCGGGCCCGGCACCGGCCGGGCCACGCGTCTCAGGACGCCAGCCGGGTTCGGGTATCCGCCACCGGCTCGCCCAGGCGCGTCTCCAGGTCCCGCGCCTGGCGTGCATGGCAACCCGACAAGGCAAACCCCTCGAGCCGTGCATCGACGTGATACTCCAGGTGACGCCCTTCGCCGTCGCCCGAGATCTCCACCCATTCGCCCCCGTCCGTCTGCGGCGGGCAGACGTTCAACGGCAGGCTCCCGGTCTTGACCTGCACGATCCCGGCATCCGGCCGGTACACCGTCGGCTCGCCGGACAGCGTTCGCGCCAGCGCAGCTGCTTGCCCGCGCAGGGTCTCCACGTAGGGGCGTAACTGGCCGTCGAACTCGCAACCATCGCCCAGGGCGAAGACCGCCGGGTCGGTGGTGCGCAAGAGTGCGTCCACCTCGATCCCCGCGTGGCAGGCCAGACCGATCCGCTCGGCCAGCTCGCGGTTGGGCACCAGCCCGAGCGCGCTGATGACCACCTCGGCCTCTACCGATTCGCCGCTGGCAAGGACGAGACGGGTCGTTCCCTCCGCCACCGGTTCGATGCGCTCGACGGTCGCCTCGGTGTGCCACTGCACGCCGCGGTCGGCCAGCGCCTTCTCCAGATCGACGCTCAGCGGCTCGGGCAGCAGATTCGGCAGCGGCCGTGACGCACACTCGATCAAAGACACCGGATGGCCACCCGCCGCCAGGTCGTCCGCCAGCTCGCAGCCCACCAGGCCGGCGCCGATGATGGCCACACGGGTATGGGCCGGTGACCCGGCTTGCGCCTCGAGGGCCGCACGCAGCGCGCGGTAGTCCTCCAGCGTGTTCACCGACAGCGGCGCCCCGGCCCCACCCGGGAACGCCATTTGCCGCGGGCGCGCCCCGGTGGCCAGCACCAGCTGGCCGTACGGCACGCCGCCACGGGCGGTGATGATTTTTTGCTGCGCCCGCTGGACATCGAGCACACGGACAAACGGCATCAGGTCAATGCCTAGCCGGGCCGCCCGCGCCACGCCAGTCTCCTCCACCAGATCCGCGACCGCGACGCCCCGGGCAAAGGCATTGGAGATCCGCGGCTTGGTGTAGTAATCACCGGAATCGGCGGTCAGCAGGCGGATCGTACGCCGCGGATCCCGCTCGCGCAGGGCCTCGGCCAGGGCCCAGCCCGCCATGCCGCCGCCGACGATCACCACCGCATCCGGATCGGCCGCGCCGGCTCCGGCACTCCAGGCCATCGCGGCGGCACCGGCGTCCGCGGTCTCGGCGCGCGGCTCCAGGGCGGTGAAATCCGCCTTGGTCACATTACAGTCGGGGCAATACCAGTCGTCGGGGATATCCTCGAAGCGGGTCCCAGGGGCCAGACCGGAATCCGGGTCGCCCTTGGCCTCGTCGTAGATATACCCGCAGACTTTGCAGATATAGCGCTTGAACTCGTCGGTTTCGGTGCTCATCACGCGGCCTCCACGGCATCGAGAATGGCCTTCAGCTTGGGGTCCAGTTCGGACCCGATGGCGTCCAGATCGGGGTTGGCCCACGGCGCGAAGACGTCCCGTGCGGAGCGCGCGCTGACGCGCAGCATCTCGCCATCGCCGGAGACGTGGATGCGCAACGGGATGTCGATGCCGGCCGGCTTGCAGGCCTCCCAGACACGCACCGCATAGCTCGGGTGGAAGATCTCCAGGATCTGGTCGGTCGGGACCTCGACCCCGATCTTCGCGGCATTGGCCTGGCCATTGATGTGCGAGACCAGCTTCAGCCCCTGGGCGTCAATCGCCTCCTTCAGGGTCGCGACCGCGGTCTCGGGGTCCAGTCGGGTAGTGGTTTCCAGCATGACGATTCCTTCGTTCGGTGCGGGGCCCCGGTAGGCCCCGACCGTGGGTGGTGGACTAGTGCGCGTGGATCCGCGCCAGCTCCTTGCGCAGGTGCTTGATCGCCGGGGTGACGATGGCCACGAAGTACGACTCGCGAAGCTTGCGCTGGGCGGCGGCATTCGCCAGATACCCCCGGGCCCCGGCATGCAGCAATGCCGACTGCGACGCACGCAGCGACAACTCGGAACCGGTCAGGCGCATCTGCAACACATCGGCAAAGAAGCCTTCGGACTCGTCGAAGGGCGTTTCCGAAAGCGCATAGCAGGCTGCACGGCCATCCTCCAGCGCCTCTTCCAGTTCGCCCACCTGGTCATCCAGATAGCCATTCACGTGGGACAGCGTCTCGTTGGCCTCGCGCATGGTCTGGATGCAGCCATCGATCAGCCCCAGCCCCATCCCCATCTGCAGCAGCACGAACCCCGGTCGGATCCGGCGGATGTACTCGGGCAGGGCGTCGGCCAGCACGTGCTCATCGGGCACGAACACGCGATCGAAATGGCAGCCAAAGGTGCGCGAACCCTCCAGCGCAGTGAACTCGGGACAGGCCGTCAGGCTGAACCCGGGGTCGGAGCAGTTGATCAGCGCCATGACCGGCCGCGGGTTCGCGCCGGTGGTGCGGAAGATCGCGCCGAAGTAGTGGTCCTCGCCCAGGTTGGATACCCAGGGCAGCGCACCGGAGACCACATAACCGCCGTCCACACGTTCGGCGGAGAGCTTGAGGTCCTCGATATTGGCAAACCACTTCATCGGGTTGGACAGCGCGGTGGCACCCAGTGCCTCGGCATTTGCCAGCCTCGGCAGGGCCTCGCGCTTCAGGGTGTCCGAGGCACTGTTCTCCACGTACCAGGCACAGGCGTTCTGGCACCAGGCGACAAAGCCGGTGGTCATGCACTCGGCCGAGATCACCTCGTTGGCGCGGATGGCGCTGGCGATATCCGTGGTGCCACTGGCGTTCTGGCTGGCCAGGTGGCGATTAAAGGCGCCGAGGCGCCCGGCCTCGCGCAGGAAGTCTTCGGGGTACAGGCCTTCGCGGTCGATGCGGGCGGTCAGCGGAGCCAGATCGCGCTCCACCAGCGCCTGCAGCGCGGCATCGGCATCCGCCGGCCCTGCGGCCGGCGATACCCCCGTCACGTCTTGAGTGCGGGTTTCAAGCATTGGGGTTTACTCCCGTTGGGCAGCAGGACCGGAATCAGGCGAGCTCGACACTGAGCTTGACCGGGTTTCGCATGGTGTTGGCGACCGGCGACCAGAAGTCGGCATGGGCAACCAGTTCCTTCAGCTGTTCCTCGCTGGCATCCCCTTCCAGGTGCGCCTTGACGCGGATATCGGAGAAGCCGAGGTGCTTGTTCACGTCGGTGTCCCCGACGCCCCATACGGCGGTCACGTTGATGTCGCCCTCCAGGGTCAGCTCGAGCTTGGTCAGGGTGATACCGCGATCGATGGCGTTGGCGTGCATCCCCACGGACAGGCAGGCACCCAAGCTGGCCAGCGCGGCCTCGGAGGGGTTCGGCGCGGTGTCGTCGCCCAGCAGGTGCGGCGGCTCGTCGATCACGTGGGCCTCGAGGTCGCGCACGAAGGTCAGGTTACGGAACTTGCCTTCGCAGACCGTGGTGGCCTTCAGCGTCACGATGTTCTCGGGGTTGGCCTTGCCCTTGGCGGCGAGGTTATTGAGGCCATCCTGGTCGATCGGCTCCAGGGCGTTGATGGACAGGGAGGTGGTGGCTTCGGCTGCAGACATGGTGGTGCTCCTGATAGTTGGGATTCGTGGACCCCCGGCATTCGACCGGGTCGTCCATCCCGGTGCAGAAGCCGTGCCAAAACCGTGCGGACCGCACCACAAAGCCATTTCCAGCCGGGCCACCCGAATCCAACCCATCCCCCCGTCGGACAATCCGTCCGCTTTGTCCACTCGAACTGGTCCGCATTGTCCGGATTGTCCACTTCTCGCCCCCCACGCCGGATCCCCCCGCTTCTGCGATGCCTCGTTCGCCGCTCCCTGTATTGCGCACCAGCGCGCCGTTTCGCCCCCGGTCCGGAGGAAATTCCCGGGCAACACGACGGGTTTGGCACGCCCCTTGTAAGGAACCCCCTTGAACGCGCCGCCGATCCGATCCATCCGGCGGCTCATGAACGAAGGTCAAGAGGGAAACGCCATGGGCGCCGCCATCTCCATCGACTACATCACCCACCACTATCCCGGGCAGGAAGCCCCCACGCTCCAGGACATCCAGGTCACCGTCGCACCGGGCGAGACCGTGGCCCTGATCGGCCAGAGCGGCTGCGGCAAGTCCACCCTGCTGCACATGCTCGCGGGCCTGCTGCTGCCGAGCGAAGGCTGCGTGCGCATCAACGGCCACCAGGTCATCAAGCCGAGCCCGCGCTGGAACATGATGTTCCAGAAGCCCTCGCTCTACCCCTGGATGACGGTGCGCAAGAACGCCTCGCTGGGCCTGATCTTCCAGGGCCGCAAGACCGACATGCGCGAACGCATCGACCAGCTGCTGGAGACCGTGGGCCTGAGCGAGAAGTCCGAGGTCAACGTGCAGTCGCTCTCCGGCGGTCAGCAACAGCGCGTCGCCCTGGCCCGCAGCCTGGCCACCGACCCCGAACTGCTGCTGCTCGACGAACCATTCTCGGCCCTGGACGCCTTTACCCGCGTCGCCCTGCAGGACGAAGTCACCCGCCTGGCCCGGGAACGCGGGATCTCGGTGGTGTTCGTCACCCACGACATCGAAGAGGCCGTCGCCATGGCCGACCGCGTGCTGGTCATGGGCTCCAACCCGGGGACCATCACCGCCGAACTGCCGATCGACATTGCCCACCCACGCGATCGCAACAGCCAGGCCTTCGTCGACCGCAAGGCCGAACTGATGGGCTACTTCGGCGCCACCCGCACCCCGGCCGCTGCCAAGGGTTCAGCGGAGGCCGAAGCCCCGACGCCCGATACCGAAAGCGAAAGCGAACAAGACGAGTCTTCTTCATCCGAATCCCGGGCGCGCGTACGCGCCGCCTGATCCATCTCCACCACTGCCCCGAACCCGAGCGAGGAACCGCCACCATGTGCAACTGCGACAACCACCACGACATCGACAGCGAACTGGACCGGCTGCTGGATCGCAGCTTCTCCCGTCGCAACTTCCTGCGTACCGCCGCCGTCGGCGGCCTGGCCGGGAGCGGGCTTGCCCTGCCCGGTTCCCTGTTCGGGGCCGAACCCGGGAGCCTCGAAGAGCCCGAAGGCGTCGTCAGCGACTTCGACGGCGTCGTGCGCATCGGCTACATCCCGATCACCGACGCGGCCGCCCTGCTGGTCGCCCACTCCGAGGGCTATTTCGAGGACGAAGGACTGGAAGTCGCCGATCCCCAGCTGATCCGCGGCTGGTCGCCGCTGATCGAGTCCTTTGCCGCCAACCGATTCAACCTGGTGCACCTGCTGAAGCCGATCCCGCTGTGGATGCGCTACCAGAATGACTTCCCGGTGAAGATCATGTCCTGGGCCCACACCAACGGCTCGGCCGTGGTGACCGGCCGCCATGTCGACGTGCAGAGCTTCGCCGACCTCGGCGGCAAGAGCGTGGCCGTGCCTTACTGGTATTCCATGCACAACGTAGTCATGCAGATGGCCCTGCGCGATGCCGGCCTGACGCCGGTGATCCGCGATCAGGGCGACGCGCTGGAGGCGCACGAGGTCAACCTGATGCTCATGCCGCCGCCGGACATGCCGCCGGCCCTGGCCGCGCGCTCCATTGATGCATACATCGTCGCCGAGCCGTTCAACGCCGCCGGCGAGCTGCTGGCGCGCGGCAACGTGCTGCGCTTTACCGGCGACATCTGGAAGAACCACCCCTGTTGCGTGGTGTGCATGAACGAGCGCCTGACCGACCGCGAGCCGGAGTGGACCCAGAAGGTGATGAACGCCGTGGTCCGCGCCCAGGGCACGATCCAGCAAGACAAGAAGAGTGTCGCCACTATGCTCTCGCGCGATGGCAAGGGGTATCTCCCGATGCCCGCCAACGTGGTGGAACGCGCGATGACGAACTACCACGACGACAGCACCTACGCCGACAGCGGCGCGATCCGTCACCCCGAATGGGAGAACGGCCGCATCGACTTCTCGCCCTGGCCCTACCCGTCGGCCACCAAGATGCTGGTCGGCGCCATGAACGAGACGCTGGTCGGCGGCGACACCACCTTCCTCGAAGGCCTGGACCCGGAGTTCGTGAGTGACGACCTGGTGAACTACGACTTCGTGCGCAAGGCGATGGAGACGCACACTGCCTGGCAGGGCGCCCCGGGCGTGGACATGGATTCGCCCTATGCCCGCGAGGAGGTGGTGGTGCTATGAACCGCGAAGCCACTCTCTCCGTCGACACCGCGACCGTGGAGCGGCTGATGCCGCTGCTGCGGCTCGCGGACCGCGCACGCCGGGCGCTGCAGTACCCGGCGCTGGGCATCGCCGGCCTGTTCGCCCTGTGGTACTGGGGCGGCTGGGCCATCGGTAACAACGAGGACACGATGGCCTTCGCCAGCTTCGCCCCCGGGCCCACGCTGGCGGCCTTCTGGGACATCGTCAGCTCCGGGGCCGTGTGGTCACCGATCGAGTCCAGCCTGTACCGCGTGGGCTGGGGCCTGGCCTACGCCATTGCCATCGGCGTGCCACTGGGCGTCATGATCGGCTACTTCCTGACGCTGAAGCAGGTCACCCACGTCCCGTTCCAGTTCCTGCGGATGATCTCGCCGCTGGCCTGGATGCCGGTCGCGGTCCTGGCCTTCGCCACCTGGGATGCGGCCATCATCTTCCTGATTGCCATCGCGGCCGTCTGGCCCATTACCTACGCCACCGCGCACGGGGTGCAACGGATCGATCCAATGTGGCTCAAGGTGGGCAACAACCTGGGCGCCAATCCGTACCACACCCTGCGCTACATCGTGATGCCCGCGATCGCCCAGGATGTGTTCGCCGGGATCCGCCTGGCGGTGGGTGTGGCCTGGATCGTACTGGTGCCGGCCGAGTACCTGGGCGTCACCTCGGGGCTGGGCTACGCCATCAACGATGCCCGCGACACCCTGGAGTACGACAAATTGGCCGCATTTGTCCTGGTCATCGGCATTATCGGCTACATGCTCGACGCCATCTGCGTACGCCTGATCAAGCGCAGCAGCTATCACGCGGAGGGCTGATCCCCTCGGGCAATACCCGGGCCCGGCCATTCATGGCCGGGCCTTTTTGTGCGCCCGCAAAGCGGGCAAGCGCAACCCAACAGTGCAAGGCCCTGCCCCGCCTCGAGGCAACCGCGTCATCCCGACCCTGCCAGACGCCCCCGAACGCCCACCAACACGTCGTTTTCGCACTGGCAGGCTTTCTGCATAACCCACGGCATGGCACTCCACCGCATATCCGATTCGACCCCACCGGACCTGGCCACCCGGGAGCAGGAGATCACCCTGCTGCTGGAGGTTGCCAAGCTCATGGGCCGCTCCGGCGACCCGGATGCCGCGATCTACCGCATCCTCGGGATGATGTCCCAGCTACTGGGGCTCAACCGCGGCCGCGTCCTGTTGCCGGATCCGAACAGCGGCCAGCTGCGCATCCGCCACGCCTACGGCCTGACCGATGCCGAGCGCGACCGCGGCAGCTACAGCCTCGGCGAGGGTGTCACCGGGCGCGTCATGAAGACCGGCCAGATCGCCCTGATCCAGGACATCGACAACGAGCCCGAATACCTCGCGCGCGCCATTGACCGTTCCACCCTGCCGCAGGAGACCGTCGCCTACATCGCCGTGCCCATCGTCCAGGACGAACACGCCATCGGCGTGCTGGGTGTGCACCGGCTGCGACGCCGCTCGCGCCAGTTCCAGGACGACCTGAACCTGCTGCGGGTGATCGCGAGCATGATCGGCCAGGTGCTGCGCATCCACCAGCTGATCGCCGAGCGCACCGCCGAGCTGGTCTCGGAGAACCGCTACCTCAAGAGCGCCCTGGATACCCAGGGCGGGCAGTACGGCATCCTCGGCGAAAGCCCGGCCCTGCGGCACGTCCTCAAGCAGGTCCACCGCATTGCGGATACCCAGGCCACCGTCCTGATCACCGGGGCCTCCGGGACTGGCAAGGAGAAGATCGCGCGCATGGTCCACCGGATCAGCCAGCGCAATGCAAAGCCGTTCATCTCCATCAACTGCGCCGCCATCCCGGCCGACCTGCTGGAATCCGAACTGTTTGGCCACGAAAAGGGGGCCTTCACCGGCGCGTCCAGCGCCAAGACCGGCAAGATCGCCCTGGCCGACGGCGGCACGCTGTTTCTTGACGAGATCGGCGACATGCCGGAGGCGTTGCAGTCGAAGATCCTGCGTGTACTGCAGGAACGGGTGGTCCAACCCATTGGCGGCAACCGCGATCTCCCGGTGGACGTACGCATCATCGCCGCAACCCACCAGAACCTGCAGGCCGCGGTGAACGCCGGGAACTTCCGGCTCGACCTGTTCTACCGCCTGAACGTGATCCCGCTGCACATGCCGGCCCTGCGCGACCGCGCCAGCGACATCCGCCTGCTCACCCGCCACTTCCTCGACCGCTACACCCACCTGCACGGCTGGAACGTGGTCGTCGACGAGGGCGTGCTGGAACGCCTGGAGGCCTTCGACTGGCCCGGCAACATCCGCCAGCTGGAGAACGTGCTGGAGCGCGCCGTGCTGCTGTCCACGGATGGCCGCATCGGCACGCCGCTGATCGACGAGATCCTGCATGAGGAATCCCGCATCAGCCCGTTCGAGAGCGAGAGGCACGGCCTCCGAGACGAGCATGCACCGGCACCATCGCGGCACAACGAGCCCCGAACCCTGCCCTCTTCCGGCGCGTCCTGCACCAGCGCGGTGCGCCCATATCAGCGCGTACACGCCACCGAGGCGGAGCGCCTGAAGCGCGCGATCGAGCAGACCGGGGGCAACAAGACTCGCGCCGCGATGGACCTGGGCTTGACCCCGCGGCAATTGCGCTATCGCCTGAAAAAGCTCGGCATAGAAACCACTTAGGCCCACCGCTCAGACACCAGTGGACCTTTTGTTCCCTTCGTCGACAATGTCGACCAATGGTCCGATCTCCCGGCACTCGCGCGCCGCCCTGGGGGCCCATTGCCCACGCTTGGCATGGCACCTGCAATGACCCTCGACATGCGCGGCAACGATGCCCGCATCGATTCGACCCACGAGGAGAGCCGACCATGCCGACCAAGAGTCTTCACGATCCCTTCGACGCCAACGCCGACCTGCGCCACGGCTCCAGCTGCCGCCACGGGCACACCGGTCCCGGCAGCTGCAGCTGCTTCGACACCGCGTCCCCGGACCTGGAAGAGAAACTGGAACGACGCGCCACCCATGAGCCCGTACAGGCCGATGCCCACGCCACCGGCGAGGACCTGAGCGACGAGGCCATGGTCGATCGCGCGGTAGAGAGCGCCATCGTCCGCGGCATGTTCGGCCACAACGAGATCAACCGCCGCCGCTTCCTGCAGATGATCGGGGGCGGCACGGTGGCCGCGGCCCTGGGCTCCATCCTGCCGCTGGACAAGGTCAAGGCCGCAATCAAGGACGGCGGGCCGCTGGAAAAGACCAAGCTGCGCGTCGGCTTCGTGCCAATCACCTGCGCCACGCCGATCATCATGGCCCACCCCATGGGCTTCTACGAGCGCCACGGCCTGGATGTCGACGTGATCAAGACCGCCGGCTGGGCGGTGGCCCGCGACATGTCGCTGTCCGGTGAGTACGACGCCTCGCACATGCTCTCGCCGATGCCGCTGTCGATGACCCTGGGCTCCGGCTCCTCGCGCGAGCACTACATCATGCCGGCGGTGGAGAACATCAACGGCCAGGCCATCACCCTGCACAACAAGCACAAGGACAAGCGCGATCCCAAGGACTGGAAGGGCTTCACCTTCGCCGTGCCCTTCGAGTACTCCATGCACAACTTCCTGCTGCGTTACTACGTCGCGGAACACGGGCTGGATCCCGATCGCGACATCAGCATCCGCGTCGTGCCGCCGCCGGAGATGGTCGCCAACCTGCGTGCCGAGAACGTCGACGGCTACCTGGCCCCCGACCCCTTCAACCAGCGCGCGGTCTGGGACGGCATCGGCTTCATTCACATGCTGACCAAGGAGATCTGGGACGGCCACCCGTGCTGCGCCTTCGCCTGCTCGGCCGCCTTCGCCGACGAACACCCGAACACCTTCGGCGCCCTGTTCCGCGCGTTGATCGAGGCCACCCAGTACAGCTCGGATATCAACAACCGCGCCGAGATTGCCGAGGCCATCTCCCCGCGTGCCTATCTCAACCAGCCGCAATCGGTGGTCGAGCAGGTGCTGACCGGGCGCTATGCCGACGGCCTGGGCGAGGTCAAGAACGACCCGCACCGGATCGACTTCGACCCCTTCCCCTGGCACTCGATGGCCACCTGGATCCTCACCCAGATGAAGCGCTGGGGCTATGTGGATCGCGACTTCGACTACAACCGCCTTGCGGAAGACGTCTTCCTCGCCAGCGAGTGCGCCGAGGTCATGACCGAGCTGGGCTACGAAGCGCCGAGCGACACCTACAAGAACTTCGAGATCATGGGCAAGGTGTTCGACTACACCGACCCGGAAGGTTATCTCGACAGCTTCGCAATCCGCAGGAGCTAAGCCATGTTGAGCAATCTCAACTTCCGGGCGACCGTTCTCTCGCTGGTGATGCTCGTGGTCTTCCTGGGCGTGTGGCAGCTGGCCACCGCCCCGGAGGTCCTCGCGCCGCAGCAGGGCGAGCTGAGCGAATACGAACAACTGATGGGGGGCGGGACCGATCGCAGTTCCAGCAGCGGCATCCCGGCCCCCACCCAGGTGTTCAGCCACGCCTTCAGCGAACTGAGCAACCCGTTCTACGACGCGGGCCCGAACGACAAGGGCATCGGGATCCAGCTGGCCTACTCGATCTACCGGGTCCTGCTGGGCTTTGCCCTGGCCGCGCTGATCGCCATCCCGCTCGGCTTCGTGATCGGCATGTCGCCGCTGCTGAACAAGGCGTTCGATCCGTACATCCAGATCCTCAAGCCGATCTCGCCCCTGGCCTGGATGCCGCTCGCCCTGTTCGTGATCCGCGACTCGAACATGTCGGCAATCTTCGTGATCTTCATCTGCTCGATCTGGCCGATGTTGGTGAACACCGCCTACGGCGTCGCCTCGGTGCGCAATGACTGGCTGAACGTGGCCAAGACCCACCAGCTGTCGAACCTGCGCACCGCGTTCACGGTGATCCTGCCCGCCGCGGCCCCGACCATCCTCACCGGCATGCGCATCTCCATCGGCATCGCCTGGCTGGTCATCGTCGCCGCGGAGATGCTCGTGGGCGGCACCGGCATCGGCTACTACATCTGGAACGAGTGGAACAACCTCGATCTCGCCAGCGTGATCTTCGCGATCATCATGATCGGCATCGTCGGCTTCCTGCTGGATGCCTCCCTCGCCCAGGCCACCAAATTCGTGCGCTACGCCGACTGAGTCGGCGCAGCCCAACCAGGAGACCTATCATGAGCAAGGGATTCCTCGAAATCGAGAACCTGAGCCAGCGCTTCCCGCAGCCCGACTCCAGCGAACTGATGACCGTGTTCGAGGGCGTCGACGTGACCATCAACAAGGGCGAGTTCGTCTGCCTGATCGGTCACTCCGGCTGCGGCAAGTCCACCATCCTGAACGTGCTCGCCGGTCTGGCCACACCGACCGACGGCAACGTGATCATGGACAACAAGGAGATCAACGGCCCCAGCCTCGACCAGGGCGTGATCTTCCAGAACCACAGCCTGCTGCCATGGCTGTCGGCGCGCGACAACGTGATGTTCGCGGTGCGCGCCCGCTGGCCGAACTGGAGCAAGGCGAAACGCCTGGAACACGCCGAGCGCTACCTGCACATGGTGGGCCTGGACCACGCCATGGACCGCAAGCCCTCGCAACTCTCCGGCGGCATGCGCCAGCGCGTCGGCATCGCCCGGGCCTTCGCCATCGAACCCAAGCTGCTGCTGATGGACGAGCCGTTCGGGGCCCTGGACGCCCTGACCCGCGGGGTCATCCAGGAAGAGCTGCTGAAGATCTGGTCGGAGACCCACCAGACCGTGTTCATGATCACCCACGACGTCGACGAGGCGATCCTGCTCGCCGACCGCGTGCTGCTGATGACCAACGGGCCGCATGCCCAGGTCGCCGAGTCGGTGAAGATCGACATCCCGCGGCCGCGGGAACGCGCCACTTTGCACCAGAACGACGCCTACTACCCGATCCGCAACCACCTGGTCGACTTCCTCGTGAACGGCGCCAAGGAGATGTCGGCCAAGGCCCAGGCGGGCGCCGCCCGCGGTGACAACCCGCGCCACAGCCCGCGCATCGTCAACCCGGCCAAGCCCGAGGCCAACCCGGAACCCGGTCCGCGCATGGTTCGCGCGGTCTGACCCCCAGTCCATCCATCGCATTCAAGGAGCACAGTAATGAGTCTCAGCAAGAGCGCCATGACCACCACCATCCTCGAGGCCAAGGAGAACCGCGGAACTACCTGGGCCGCGATCGCCGAGGCCACCGGGCTGCACGAGGTCTACGTGACCTCCGCCTGCTACGGCATGAACCACCTGGAGGGCGACCAGGCCAACAAGCTGGCCACCTTCCTCGGTCTCGGCCCCGAGGTCTCGCAGGCGCTGCAGGCCTTCCCGCACAAGGCCTGGGACAAGACCATCCCCACCGACCCGGTGATCTATCGCTTCTACGAGGCGATCAACGTCTACGGCGACACCATGAAGGCGCTGATCCACGAAAAGTTCGGTGACGGCATCATGAGCGCCATCGACTTCACCATGGACATCGACAAGGTCGAGGACCCGAAGGGCGACCGCGTGAAGATCACCTGGAACGGTAAGTTCCTGCCCTACAAGAGCTGGTAGCGTCCCCATCGGTCACGCGGCGGCCGGGCGCGCCGCGTGACCGCCCTTTCCCGCGAGCCGGTACCCCAGCGCCCGTTCGCGCCCGAACGTGTACGGCAAGTCCCTTCGCATAGTAGGCTCTTGCCGATGTGCCATCCATCCACCCTGCCCCGTCTGCTGATCCTGCTGATCAGCCTGTCCGTTGCCGCCCCCGCAATGGCGGCAAATAGTGACGACGCCAGCGTATACACCATCGGCGTGCTGGCCTTTCGCGATGCCGAAGAGACCACGGCCCAGTGGCAACCCACAGCCGACTACCTGAGCACGCAGGTCGACGCGGCCGAATTTCGCATTCAGGCACTTAACTATCCGGACCTGGAGCAGGCCGTCGCCACCGGGGACGTCGATTTCGTCCTCACCAACACCGGCCATTACGTGCGCCTGGAGGCGCAACAAGGCATCACCCGCCTGGCCACCCTCATCGCCGAGGAGCAAGGCCAGCCCATTCGTCAGTTCGGCGGGACGATCCTGGTCCTTGACGAACGCAATGACCTCCAGTCACTGGACGACCTTCGTGGGCAGCGGTTGCTGGCGGTGGAAGAAGACTCTCTGGGCGGTTGGCTGGCCGGTTACGGGGCCCTGCGCAGCGCTGGCGTGGATCCGTTCGAGGACCTGGCGTCGGTTCACTACACGGGCATGCCCCACTACCGGGTGATCGAGGGCTTGTTAACCGGCGAGGCCGACGCCGGCATGGTGCGCACCGGCGTGCTGGAGGAACGGCTGCAATCGGGCGACCTGCCCGCCGACACCCTGCGCGTACTGGCGCCCCGCAAGACAGCGGGGTTTCCATTTGCCCACTCCACCCGGCTTTATCCTGAATGGCCGTTCTCGCGTCTTGGACACACCCCTGACCAACTGGCCGAAGCCGTCACGATCGCCCTGCTGAGCCTGCCCGCGGATCACCCCGCGGCGCGTGAAGGCGGCTACCACGGCTGGTCAGCCCCGTTGTCCTACGGGGCGGTACACAAACTCCTGGAAGAACTCGGCTACCCGCCCTACGACCGCACCGTGGCAATCAGCCTGCGCGCCTACTGGGAGGCCCGGCCGGAGGTCCTGCTCGGCTTCATGGCGGGGCTATTGCTGCTGAGCGGGTTGGCTGCGCTCTACTACCGGCGTCTGACGCGGCGGCTTTCACTGGAGGTCGAGCAACGCCGCGCGGCGGAGGGCCGCCTGCGCGCACACGAAGCTCGCCTGGCGTACCAGGCCGGGCATGACCCGCTGACCGGACTGCCCAACCGCACGCTGCTGCAGGAGCACCTTGACGAGGCCATGCAACAGGCTCGCCAGCGGCAAGGCCTGGTGGCCATCCTGTTCGTGGATCTGGACCGCTTCAAAAACATCAATGACAGCCTCGGCCACCGCGTCGGCGATGACCTCCTGCAAATCCTGGGCGAGCGCCTGAAGACGCGCTTCGAGGCCCGCACCGTGGCCCGGATTGGGGGCGACGAATTCATCGCGGTAATCGACGACGCCGCAGAGCATCAAGAGCTCGAGGCCCGCGCCCGCCAGCTTCTGGAGCTCATAGCCGAACCCTTTGCCGTCGGCGGCTGGACCAACTTGCAGGTAGGCGCGAGCATCGGTATTGCACTGTTCCCGGAGGACGCCACCGAAGCCGGTGAGCTTCTCACTCAGGCCGATGCGGCGATGTACGAGGCCAAGGACGCCGGGCGCAACACCTTCCGCTTTTACCGTACCGCCCTCACCGATGCCGCCAACCAGCGCCTGGAGATCGAGAACCGGCTGCGGCACGCCCTGGCCCAGAACGAACTGGAGGTGTTCTACCAGCCTCAGGTACACATGACGTCCGGGAAGATCACCGGGATCGAGGCACTGGTGCGCTGGCGTGACCCCGAACGCGGCCTGATCGCGCCGGACGTGTTCATACCGCTGGCCGAGGAAACGGGCCTGATCGCCGCCGTCGGGGATTTTGTTCTGCGCGAGGCCTGCCGCCAGGTCGTGGAATGGGATCGTCAGGGCCTGCCGCCGCTGGAAGTCTCGGTCAACCTGTCGGCGCGCCAGGTCGCCGCACCGGGCCTGCTCCATCAGCTCCGCCAGGTCCTGCACGAATCCGGACTCCCCGCACAACGCCTGACCCTGGAGCTCACCGAAAGCACCCTGATGGAACAGGCCGACACGACCCGTGGCACCCTGCAGCAGATCAAGGGCCTGGGCATCGCGCTGGCCATCGACGACTTCGGCACCGGGTATTCGTCGCTGGCCTACCTGAAGGAATTCGCGATCGACATCCTGAAGATCGACCAGACCTTCGTGCGCGACCTGCCGGAGGACCGCAACGATGCCGAGCTGGCCATGACCATCATCGACATGGCCCACAACCTGGGGCTGGATGTGCTCGCCGAGGGGGTTGAAACCGAGGATCAGCTCGGATTTCTGGCCGCAGAGGGCTGTGATGCCTGGCAGGGCTATTTGTGCAGCCGCCCCCTGCCCGCCGCATCCCTGGCCGAGCTCGTGAGCCACCACGAACCCGAACCGTTCGCGCGCCGGGCCCCGGTAAAGGCCGCCATGGCCCCACGGGGCCACCTGCGCAGCTGAACCTGAAAAAGGAAAAGGCCTGCGAAAGCAGGCCTTTTCCTTGGTGTTTGGTGGAGCGGAGGAGGATCGAACTCCCGACCTTCGCATTGCGAACGCGACGCTCTCCCAGCTGAGCTACCGCCCCAAACAGGACGCGCATTCTAGCAACTCCGCCGGGTGGCGGGAAGCCCCGCCCGCACAAGATTCGCGAGACGCCCCGCCGTGCCTCGGGATCACCTTTTCGCGCCGCACGTCACGGAACTTGGGCCTGGACCCGGTCTAGCATTAGGGCATGTCCGTCACCCACCTCCAACGACCCGGGGCGACCGACCCCAGCCTCCGGCTCGCGGGTCTGGCCACACGACGGCCCGCTGCTCGCTCGATATACTGTCCGACATGAGTTTGTCCGTTCGCATCCTTGGCGCCAGTGGCGGGATTGGCCCGGGCCGGCGTACCACATCCATCCTCATCGATAACGACATCCTTATCGACGCGGGCAGTGGCGTGGGCGATCTGACCCTGGAGGAGCTGCGGCGCATTCGCCATGTCTTCCTGACCCACTCGCACCTAGACCATATCGCCTTCCTCCCGATGCTGGCGGACATGGTCTACAGCCCGGATGCCCCGCCCATCCACGTCCACGGCCTCCCGGCAACACTCAAGGCCCTGTGCGATCACGTCTTCAACTGGGTGATCTGGCCGGACTTCACCCGTCTGCCACGGCCCGATCAGCCCTTGATCCGCCTGGAGTCGCTGCAACCCGGTCACAGCATCGCGGTGGAACATCGCGAGATCCAGGTGCTGCCCGCCCGCCATACCGTGCCCGCAGTCGGCTACAGCGTCACCAACAGCGACGGGGCCGCCTTCGCCTTCAGCGGCGACACGACCTCCTCGCACCTGCTCTGGCCCGCGCTGAACGCCCTGCCCCACCTCGATCTGCTGATGATCGAGACCGGCCTCCCAGACGAAATGGAGGGCATGGCGGATCTGGCCAAGCACTACACCCCGCAGCACCTGGGCGAGGACCTGGCACAACTGCAGCACCGCCCGCGCATTGCCATTACCCATCTCAAGCCCGGCCACGAACAGGCCATCCGCCAGCAGCTCGCCCGCTCGCCGCACCACGACGGCATGATCTTCCTGCACGGCGACGAACGCTTCGAACTCGGCGCCCACCCTTAGCGGCTATCGCTCGTCATCACGAGGCCCGCAGGGTCGCGGCGATCGGTCGCGAGCCGCCCGAACACGCCACAGGCTGGTTGCCGCCGCACCACCTCCCGTTCACACGCCTGTAACATCCCTGTTATCTAATGCGGACCAGGTAATCACGAGACGGGGCCATGGCCACTCGAATTCTGCTGGTGGAAGATGATGCAGCGATCCGCGAGATGCTGCAGGTGCCGTTCCAGAAGGCGGGCTACGAGGTCCGCGAGTCCGGAGATGTCCGCTCGGCAAAATCCCTCCTGCTGGAAGACCCGCCGGATCTGATCCTGCTGGACTGGATGCTGCCGGACATCAGCGGCATCGACTGGGCGCGTACGCTCAAGACCAGCCCCGTCACCAAGGACATCCCGCTGATCATGCTGACTGCCCGCGGCGAGGAAGAAGACCGCGTGCGCGGCCTGGATGTCGGCGCCGACGACTACGTAACCAAACCGTTCTCGCCGCGCGAGCTGGTCGCGCGCATGAAGGCCGTGCTGCGCCGCACCTCGCCCACCACCAGCGAGGAACCGATCGAGATCGAGGGCCTGCGTCTGGATCCCGTCTCGCATCGCATCACCGGCAACGGCGCGGCCATCAGCATGGGCCCGACCGAGTACAACTTGCTGCACTTCTTCATGACCCATCAGGATCGGGTGTTCAGCCGCGAACAGCTGCTGGACAAGGTCTGGGGCACCAACGTCTATGTAGAGGAACGCACGGTGGATGTACACATCCGCCGCCTGCGCAAGGCGCTGGCCGACACCGGGCATGACCACCTGGTGCAAACCGTGCGTGGTTCAGGGTACCGTTTCTCGCAACTTCCCTGACCTTCGGCGGTCCCCGTGCAGCCCCGCAAGACCTGGCCCGACATCCTCATTACCAGCCTGCTGATCGCGCTGCCGCTCCTGACGCTTGGCTGGGCCACCGGCCAGTTCTGGCCCACCCTGGCGTTTCTGCTTGGGGCTGCACTGGCCTGGAACATCGCCAACCTGCTGTGGCTGGAGACCTGGCTGCGCCGGGGCGGCCGTGCCGACCCACCGGACGTGCGCGGCCTGTGGGGCGTGATCTTCGACCACCTCTACCGCCGCCGCAGACGCCACGAGAACCGCGTGCATCGGTTGCGCCAGCTGCTGGAGCGCTACCGGGACTCGGCGAAGGCCATGCCCGACGCGGTAGTGGTCCTGAACGATGACCTGCGCATCGAGTGGCTGAACGACATGTCCTGCCAGCTGCTCGGGCTCCACTGGCCGCGCGACGAGGGCCAGCGCATTACCCATCTCCTGCGCCACCCGGAGTTCCTGACGTTCATGGAACGTGCCCGCGAGTCCCTCGCGCGGGTGACCGTGCCCTCCCCCCTGGACAGCGAACGCCAACTGGAGATGCGCATGCTCCCCTATGGCGACGCGCAGTACCTGCTGCTGGCCCGGGACACCACCCACCTGCACCGCCTGGAGGTCATGCGCCGCGACTTCATCGCCAACGTTTCGCACGAACTGCGCACGCCGCTGACCGTACTCTACGGCGTCACCGAGAGCCTGGAAGACGAACTGGAGGACCAGCCTCAGCTCGCGCGTTCGGTCCAGATGCTGCGCGAACAGTCCGAGCGGATGAAACTGCTAGTGGACGACCTGCTGCTGCTCTCACGCCTGGAGACCGGCGAAACCACCGGCCCGCAGGACTGGTTCAACCCGTTCCCACTGTTCCAGAAGCTGACGGACGAGGCGCGCATCCTTTCGGGCACGGAAGCGCACGCGATCGTGCTGGACGCCGACCCCAAACTGGAGTTCCAGGGCAACCCGGACGAACTGCGCTCGGCCTGCGCCAACCTGCTGTTCAATGCCGTGAAGTACACACCTGGCGGCACCACCATCACCCTGCGCTGGCGGGTCGACGACGACGGCGCACGCCTGAGCGTCGAGGACACCGGGCCCGGCATCGCCAGCCATCACCTCGGGCGCCTGACCGAACGTTTCTATCGCGTGGATGCCGGGCGCACCCAGTCGCGCGGCGGGACAGGCCTGGGCCTGGCCATCGTCAAGCACGTCCTCGCCCGCCACGAAGGCCACCTCGCGATCGAAAGCCAGGTCGGCCGCGGCAGCCGGTTCACCTGCCTGTTCCCGATGAGCCGCATCCGCCGCGCCGCACCCTCCGGCCCCTCCAACTAACGTCATTGCGAGGGCCCGCCGGGCCCGTGGCAATCGTCCGCAAACACCCCGAACCCATGGGCCTTTCGGACCGATTGCCGCGTCGCTTCGCTCCTCGCAATGACCTATACCAATACCCGTCATTGCAAGCGCAACGAAGTAATCACCCCCACGAACCCGGCCCCATCCCTACCGGGCCAGATGTCACGCGGCTGTCACATGCGCGTCACGCAACTGCAAGCACCGCTCCCGATAATTCGTCATCAAGGACCGAGCCACTCGGCCTTGAAAACCTCAAGCAAGCCCAAGGGAGTACACCCATGTTGTTGAAGCGAAGCATCCTCGCGCTGGCCACGGCCACAGCCCTCGCCATCGCCCCGCTGACCGCCGCGGCTGAAGTCGATGCCGACATCCCGGCCTACGAGACGGTCTCCGGCATCTCCGGCAACCTGTCGAGCATCGGTTCCGACACCCTGAACAACCTCATGACCCTGTGGGCGGAAGAATTCCAGGGCTTCTACCCGAACGTGAACGTCCAGATCCAGGGTGCCGGCACCTCCACCGCCCCGCCCGCCCTGACCGAAGGCACCGCCGACTTCGGCCCGATGTCGCGCATGCCGCGTGACAGCGAACATGCCGAGTTCGAACAGCGCCACGGCTACGAGATGACCGCCGTGCCGGTCGCCATCGACACCATCGCCGTGTTCGTGAACCGCGACAACCCGATCGAAGGCATGAGCATCGATCAGGTCGACGCCGTCTTCTCCTCCACCCGCCGCTGTGGCGGTGCCGAGGACATCACCCGCTGGGGTCAGCTCGGACTGGAAGGCTCGTGGGCCAACCGTGACATCACCCTGTACAGCCGTAACGCCGTCTCCGGCACCTACGGGTACTTCCGCCAGCACGCCCTGTGCGATGGCGACTTCAAGAACGCCATCAACGAACAGCCGGGTTCCGCCTCGGTGGTTCAGGGCGTCTCCGAGTCCCTGAACGGCATCGGGTACTCCGGCATCGGGTACTCCACCTCCGGTGTGCGCGCCATCCCGCTGGGCACCGAAGAAGGCAACTACTTCGAGCCGAACGGCGAGAACGCCGCCTCCGGTGACTACCCGCTGGCCCGCTTCCTCTACGTGATGGTCAACAAGCACCCGGAAGACGGCCTGACCCCGCGCGCCGCCGAGTTCCTGAAGATGGTGCTGTCGAAGGAAGGCCAGGAAGTCGTGGTGCGTGATGGCTTCATCCCGCTGCCGGCCACGGTCGCCGAGCGCGAGCGCAAGAACCTCGGTCTGGAATAAACCGGGCGCAGTACCCGCGCCCAGGGAATGGGTGCAAAGGCCGGGACCCAAGGGTTCCGGCCTTTTTTGTGTGTTGCGCGCAGGCCTTCCTCGCCCACCGGTCAACCAGCCGTCACATGGATGTCACGTCCCTGTCACATAGCGGCCGTAGCATCACGCCCCGACATCCAATGGTTTTGCACGCCCTTCGCGGCGGCTCTCAGGGGAACTTCATGTCCACCGCCACCATCGCCCCGCGTCTCGCCGGTTTCCAGCGCTGGCGCCGCACCAAGGATCGCTCCGCGCGCTACATGATCGGGTTTTTCGGGATCGCCGTGGTCGGCGCCCTCACCCTCATGTTCGTCTACCTCCTGAGCGAAACCCTGCCGATGTTCCAGGGCGCCAAGCTCGACCCCCTGACCGAGTACGACGCCCCCGGCGGAGCCGATACCCGCACCGTGCACCTGGCGGTGAATCGCCACCGCGAAATGGCCGTGCGCATCACCGACGACCGGCGTGCCGTGTTCTTCCGCCCGAATACCGGCGAGATCGTGCGCGAACAGACCCTGCCGATCCCCGATGATGTCCGGGTCACCAGTTTCACCGCGGCCGAGCCGCGCACCCGCCTGGTGGCGCTTGGCCTCGACAACGGGCAGGTCCTCGCCATCGAGTACGAATACAACGAGCGCTTCACCCCCGAGGGCCGCGAATATGACCCGCACGTGATCTACCCGCTGGGTGACGAAGACTCCGCACTGCTGGATATCGACGGCGATGGCCCCGCCATCAGCGTGGTCGGGATCCAGCGCGGTTCCAGTGGGATTCGTGTCGCCGCCACCACGGAGGACGGCCGCATCCGCCTGGTCCAGTTCGAGGAAACCACCTCGATGATGACCGGCGAGACCCAGGTGCGCCGCAGTGCCTACGACATGCCCGCCCTGCCAGAAGGCAGCACGGCCACCCGCATCCTCCTCGACATCACCGGCCGCATCATGCTCGTGGGCGACGACCAGGGGCGCCTGCACTCCTACGATATCCGTCGTCCGGCCAGCGCGACCCTGGAAGACAGCAAGCGCGTGATTCGCGGAGACGAGGCCGAAGTCACCTCGCTCGAATACCTCTTGGGCACGGTGTCGATCGTCGTGGGCGGCTCGGACGGATCGGTCACCCAGTACATGCTGGTGCGCGACGCCGACAACGTGAACCGCATCACCCGCGTGCGCGAATTCCCCGCGCACGCCGGGCCGGTCACCAACACCCAGCCCGAATACATCCGCAAGGGCTTCCTGACCGCCGACGAAACCGGCCAGATCAAGATCCACTACCCCACCTCGCAGCGCACCCTGGTGGAACGCCAGATTACCGATCAGGCGCTGCATCGAGTGTACGTGGACCCGCGCAACCGCCTGCTGATCGCGATCGACGAGGCCGAGAACTGGCACCTGCAGCGCCTGGAGAACCGTCATCCGGAGGTCTCCTTCCACGTGCTGTGGCAGAAGGTCTGGTACGAGGGCCGCTCGGGTGGCGACTATGTCTGGCAGTCCTCCTCGGCCACCGACGAGTTCGAACCCAAGTTCTCGCTGATCCCCCTGACCATCGGCACCATCAAGGCCGCCTTCTACGCCATGCTGTTCGCCACCCCGCTGGCGATCATGGGGGCGATCTACAGCGCCTACTTCATGTCGGCGCGCATGCGCACGCTCACCAAGCCCTCGATCGAGCTGATGGAGGCGCTGCCCACGGTCATCCTCGGCTTCCTCGCCGGGTTGTGGCTGGCCCCGTTCATCGAGGCGAACCTGCCCGCCGTCGCGAGCATCCTGATTCTGCTGCCGCTGTCCATGCTGCTGATGGCCTTCGTCTGGACCCGTGTGCTCCCCGAGCAGGTCCGCGCGTTCATACCGGCGGGCTGGGAGGCCGCGATCCTGATCCCGGTGATCCTGCTGGTGGGCTGGTTCGCGGTGACGCTGAGCCCCCTGATCGAGATCTGGATGTTCGGCGGCGACGCCCGCCAGTGGCTGACCGACAACGGCATCACCTACGACCAGCGCAACGCCCTCGTGATCGGCATCGCCATGGGCTTCGCGGTGATCCCGACCATCTACTCGATTTCCGAGGATGCCGTGTTCAACGTGCCCAAGCACCTGACCCAGGGTTCGCTGGCGCTGGGGGCCACACCCTGGCAGACCGTAGTGCGCGTGGTCCTGCTGACCGCCAGCCCGGGGATCTTCTCGGCGGTCATGATCGGCTTCGGCCGCGCCGTCGGCGAGACCATGATCGTGCTGATGGCGACCGGGAACTCGCCGGTGGTCAATTTCAACATCTTCGAGGGCATGCGCACGCTCTCCGCCAACATCGCGGTCGAGATGCCCGAGGCCGCGGTCGGCGGCAGCCACTTCCGCATCCTGTTCCTCGCCGCACTGGTGCTGTTCGCGCTCACGTTCTTCGTGAACACGGTCGCCGAGATCGTGCGCCAGCGCCTGCGCAACAAGTACGCCTCCCTTTAAAACGCATTCCAGACAGGTCTCGATCCGATGAATAAATGGTTCAAATCCGGCACCCCCTGGATCTGGCTGAATGCGGGCGCGGTGGCCACCTCGCTGGTGATGGTCTTCGGGCTGATCCTGATGATTGCGGTCAACGGCCTGTCGTTCTTCTGGCCGTCCAGCGTGGCCCAGTTCGAATACCAGACGGCGCAGCAAAGCGAGCCTACCCAGGTCATGGGCGAGTTCCAGCGCTCCGAGACAATGACCGCCCAGGCCATGCGCGACGCCGGCTTCGACGTGCCCGAAGGCCAGGAGATCGTGGTACGGCACCTGGTCAAGCGCGGCAATCGTGACCTCGACTCGCGAGACTTCCGCTGGTATCTGGACGACTTCATGGGCGAGCGCGAGATGCCTCGCGATGCCGTGGTGCTGGAACGCCTGCAGTGGGGCAACTTCTACGGCTTCGTTCGCGAGTTCCGCGTGGACGGCGAGGCCGTGGCCACCGGCAACGAGGCCCGCGTGCGTTTCGAGGCGGTTATCCCCGAGACCCGCGGCCTGGTCCGCCAGATCGAACGCATCGAACGCGTGGACATCGGCGCGATCAATTTCCAGATCGAGCAGATCCGCATTGCCCTGCGCGGTATCGAGCGTGCCACCGAGCTGTCGATCGAGGAGCGCGCCGAGCGCGAGGCCGAACTGCAGGCCGAACGCGCGGAACTCGAGGAGCAGTACGCGGAGCTGGAAAACGAACGTAACGAGCTGCGCCGCGAACTGCGCCGCTACGCCATCCTGATGGAGACCGCCGACGGCGCCGAATCCGTGATCGCACTGGCGGATGTCGTGAACGCCTGGTGGCCGAACGACATGAGCATCCCGCAGAAGCTCGGGCACTACGTGCACACCTTCTGGGAGTTCATGACCGGCTATCCGCGCGAGGCCAACACCGAAGGCGGCATCCTGCCGGCGATCTTCGGGACCGTACTGATGGTCCTGATCATGTCGATCGTCGTAACCCCGTTCGGCGTGCTGGCCGCGATCTACCTGCGCGAGTACGCGAAGCAGGGCCCGCTGGTGCGCATCATCCGCATCTCGGTGAACAACCTCGCGGGCGTCCCCTCCATCGTATTTGGTGTATTCGGCCTCGGGTTCTTCGTCTACCTGGTCGGCGGCAACATCGACCAGATGTTCTTCCGCGATGCCCTGCCCTCGCCCACCTTCGGCTCGCCGGCGATCATCTGGGCCTCGCTCACGCTCGCGCTGTTGACCCTGCCGGTGGTAATCGTCTCCACCGAGGAAGGCCTGACCCGCATCGGCGCCAGCATCCGCCACGGCTCGCTGGCCCTGGGCGCGACCAAGGCGGAGACCCTGTGGCGCCTGATCGTGCCGCTTTCGGCGCCGGCGATGATGACCGGGCTGATCCTGGCCGTCGCGCGCGCGGCCGGCGAGGTGGCCCCGCTGATGCTGGTCGGGGTGGTCAAGCTGGCCCCCAGCCTGCCGGTGGACGGCAACTTCCCGTACCTGCACCTGGATCGCGCCTTCATGCACCTGGGCTTCCACATCTACGACGTCGGCTTTCAAAGCCCGAACGTCGAGGCCGGCCGGCCGCTGGTCTACGCGACCGCCCTGATCCTGGTGATGCTGATCATCGTGCTCAACCTGACCGCCATCTCGATCCGCAACTACCTGCGCGAGAAGTACCGCGCCGACAGTGACTGAGACACGACATGCACAACGTTTCTCGCACGCAACGTCATTGCGAGGCCCCGCAGGGGCCGCGGCAATCGGCTTCCGGTACCCCACACGCCGGAGGCACCCAAACCGATTGCCACGTCGCTGCGCGCCTCGCAATGACGGTGCTTTTCCGCCCCCTCGCGGTGCCGGGATGCGTCGAACCCCATTCCCCATGGAGTACCCGAAATGAGTGACACCCAGACCCACGCCGTCAACGTGGCCCAGAATAACCAGGCCCCGCGCGGCCTCAACCTCGACCGTGAGGACATCTGCCTGACCGCGGAGGGCCTCAAACTTTTCTACGGCGAGGACCAGGCGCTCAAGGGCATCGACATCCGCATCCCGAAGAACCGCATCACGGCATTCATCGGGCCTTCCGGTTGCGGCAAGTCCACGTTCCTGCGCTGTTTCAACCGCATGAACGACCTGATCGATTCCGTACGCATCGAGGGCACCATCCGCCTGGACGGCGCGGACATCAACGACAAGTCCGTGGATGTCCCCGAATTGCGCCGCCGTGTGGGTATGGTCTTCCAGAAGCCGAACCCGTTCCCCAAGTCGATCTACGAGAACGTGGCCTACGGCCTGCGCCTGCAGGGCGTGAAGAACCGCCGCAAGCTGGACGAGGTGGTGGAGAAGTCGCTCAAGCGCGCCGCGCTGTGGGATGAGGTGAAAGACCGCCTGCACGAGAATGCCTTCGGCCTGTCCGGCGGCCAGCAGCAGCGCCTGGTCATCGCCCGCGCCATCGCAATCGACCCCGAGGTCCTGCTGCTGGACGAGCCCTGCTCGGCGCTGGATCCGCTGGCCACGCTGAAGATCGAGGAGCTGATGATCGAGCTGAAGAAGGATTACACGCTGGTCATCGTCACCCACAACATGCAGCAGGCCGCGCGCGTCTCCGACTACACCGCCTTCATGTACATGGGCGAGCTGATCGAATACGCCGACACCGACACCCTGTTCACCTCGCCTGCCAAGAAGCAGACCGAGGACTACATCACCGGCCGCTTCGGCTAGGGAGACACTGATGAATCCACACCTCCGCGTTGGTGCCCCATTTTGTGCGAGAGCAAGCGCTACAAACAGGCCGACAAGGCCCTTGCCGGTACCAACACTCTGGAAATGGGGCAACAACCCCGTATGTCCTCACTTAGAGGTCGGGGCTCGGCCGCTTTTGCCCGCTGCCAGCGTTGCGGCTCCCTTGTGCAGAGTCACTGCACGGCAGTCACCGCGCCTTGTCAGCGGGCAAAACCGACTTGAGCGCGGACGCGTACATTCATCAGTGTCTCCCTAGGAAAACACCATGGACAAGAGCTTCTTCAAGCAACACATCTCGCAGCAGTTCAACGCCGAGCTGGAAGACATCATCAAGCAGGTGATGGCCATGGGCGGCCTGGTCGAGCAGCAGCTCGCCGATGCCGTCCACGCGATGGTCGAGGGCGATGCCGAACTCGCCGAGAAGGTCATGACCTCCGACTACGAGGTCAACGCCAAGGAGGTCGAGATCGACGAGGAGTGCACCCACATCCTCGCCCGGCGCCAGCCGACCGCCTCCGACCTGCGGCTGGTGATCGCGGTCATCAAGACCATCACCGATCTGGAACGCATGGGCGACGAGGCCGAGCGGGTCGGCCGCATGGGCCTGCACCTGCTGGACGAGGACCGCAACAGCGCCCCGATGTCGGATATCGCCAGCATGGGCGAACATGTCCGCGAGATGACCCGCGGGGCCCTGGATGCCTTCGCCCGTATGGACGTGGAACAGGCCGTGCGCGTCGCCCAGCTCGATATCCAGATCGACAGCCTGTACGAGACCGTCACCCACAAACTGATGCGGCAGATGACCGCCGCCCCGGACTCCGTCCCGCGCCTGATGGACATCGTCTGGGCCACCCGCTCCCTGGAACGTATCGGCGACCGCGCGCGCAACATCTGCGAATACGTCGTCTATTTCGTCAAGGGCAAGGACGTGCGCCACACCAGCTACGAGCAAATGGCCGAGCAGGCCACCGGGGACCGCCACTGACCCCGGCGACTCGACTCTGCCCACGCGCGGGAGCCCCAATTCTGCTGCCCCCGTGCGCGGGTGTTTGCGTGGTTCGGCGATCCTCGCTTGAATAGGGCCATGTGGATTACCCGCTCACGCCCTCGACCATTTCCGCTTCCCTCCTGGCTGTTCGTGGGCGGCCTCATTGCCATGCTGGCCATGCCCAGCCTGCACGCGGGCCCCGTGACCTCCTCTGACCCGCTGCCCCCGGGCGAACCCTCCGCGGCCGTCCTCGAACTCCTGGAACGTGACAAGCTTCCCGAAGGCGTGGTCTTCGAGATCATCGAGAACGACCGCGCAGCGCTATCGGCGCTTCTTCCCGAGATTCGGGCCAGTGTCGCCCGCCTGCGCGAACGCGACCCCGACTACCCGGTGGCCGTCGTCACCCACGGTGCGGAACAATTCACCCTGACGCGTAGCGAGGCGACGCAGCACACCAGCCTGCACGACGAGGTGGAGGCCTTGGTCCGCGACGAAGGGGTGAACGTGGCAGTCTGCGGCACCTTTGCCGGCTGGCGCGGCCTGGACGCGGAGGCATTTGCCGACTTCGTCGAGGTCGCCGACCGCGCCCCGGACCGCCTCGATGACTATCGCGAACTGGGCTTCGAAGTGATCCGCCTGCGTCCGTCACTACTCGACGCGCCCCCGGAAGACCCTTGGGAGTTCGACTTCGGCACCCCCTGAGCATGCCGATTCACAAAGATACGCCCCACGAAGACGCAAAGACGGTCGAGAGCCTGTAACCATGGAGGCCACAGCGGACACCGAGAACGCCAGGATGGTTGACGGGATCGGAGCTGTGTGCGGGCTGAGCAGCACGGATCGGTGTACCGATACCCATTTCTGCGCACCCTTGGACCCCTTCACGCCGCGCCCTCTGTATACGCCGTGGAAAGACCGCCCTTGATCTTCTTCGTGCCTTCATGCGGTTTGTGGAAAAGCGCTCTCCTGATTAGCAACGAGCGTCCGCCGGGCTCAAGGCCCGTGCGGGCCCGGGTCTCCAGGCGCCTTGTATGTTTAACCCCGGCAGGCCTAGAAAGGGTCTGTCGGGGTGGAGGGACGAGGCCGGCATCTGGCCTGTGGCACAGACGGTAGGAGAATTCGTCCCACCCCTCACCTTAAACGCCGATAAGGAATCGATCGGCACGGGACCGACGATAGATGGCAAGCCAGCGTTCGGTGAGGCCCCGACAGACAACTCCAAGCTAGCTCGGGAGGTGTGATGATGGCAACGCATCGGATCGGGGTCGATGTCGGCAAGGCCGAGTTGTGGATCAGCATCGACGGT
>NZ_KB906227.1:0-116949 GCF_000381225.1 Thioalkalivibrio sp. ALMg3
CACCGTCTACGGCCCCTGGGGCCGCCCGGACATGGCGCTGTTCATGTTCACCAAGAAGATCCTGGCGGGCGAGCCGATCGACGTCTTCAACTACGGCCACCACCGGCGCGACTTCACCTATATCGACGACATCGTCGAGGGCGTGATCCGCACCCTGGATCACGTGGCCCCGCGCAACCCCGACTGGAACGGGGCCGAGCCCGACTCGGCCACCAGCGCAGCCCCCTACCGCCTGTACAACATCGGCAACCACGAGCCGGTGGAGCTGATGCGCTACATCGAGGTCCTCGAGGACTGCCTGGGCAAGAAGGCCGAGAAGAACCTCCTGCCGTTGCAGCCGGGGGATGTCCCGGACACCTATGCCGATGTCGAGGCCCTGCGCGAGGACGTGGGCTATGCCCCCGCCACCGCGGTGGAAGACGGCATCGCCCGCTTCGTCGAGTGGTATCGCGAGTACTACCGGATCTGACGGCTACAATCTGCCAGCCCACCGTGTCCAGAAAATACCGGTCATTGCGAGCGGCTCCGCCGCGCGGCAATCAGCCTGTCCTCGTGAAGCAATCGTGGTGATGATTACGTATGAGTAGGGCTATCTCGAAGCCCGCCTCTCGCGCCGTATCGTTTAGGGCCGCACCGTGTTGCGCGATTCTGTACAGGGCGCGCATAGGTGGTTGGCAGCCTTTGGTGGGCGTTCCTATTATTGCCCCCGGCGGAATAGGCTAAGCCATGCAGCGACTCGCTAGAATAACCCAACGCTTGCGGAGTTTGACGAGCGGCGAGGGGCTGCGCGCTCGGCTGACGATGGCGAGCGGCGCTAGTGTTCTACTCAAGGTCGTTAATACAGCACTCGGTTTTGCCACGACGGTACTGTTGGCTCGTATGCTTGGTCCGGACAGCCTCGGTGTCTACGCCTTTGCCTTGGCGGTCATCATGATCGTGGGCTTACCCGCAAAAGCGGGTGTCCCACAGCTTGTGACGCGAGAAACGGCCAAGGCGCAGGCAGGAGAGGATTGGAATACCGTCAAAGGGGTCTGGCGCTGGGGGGGCGGCTTCGTTCTGGTCGCCACCGCCTTAATCGTCGTCATGGCACTAGTGGTAGGGCTCACATTCCCTGAGTATCGAGTGACGGATCATGGGCGCACTCTCACTTGGGGCCTCTTGCTCATCCCACTGATGGGCCTGGCCCTCGTCCGATCCTCCGCTCTCCGCGGGCTCGGGCATACCGTTCAGGGCCAGATTCCGGAGCTTGTAATCAAGCCGCTGGCGTTTTTGGGCCTATTGGGAGTCGCTTGGATGTCAGCGAGCGATACGCCTTTCGACCCGCACTCCGCCATGGCATTGCAAGTGGCCGCCACTGCGCTCGCTTTCGTTATTGGTGCTGCGCTTCTCTGGCGGAGCAAGCCACGGATCTTGCGCCAAGCGGGTACTAGCTACGACTCCCGCGCCTGGCTAGCGACCATTATCCCGCTCGCGTCCATCAACGCGATGTACCTTATCAACACGCAAGCGGACATTCTGTTAATTGGTGTGTTCATGGAAGATGCGGATGTGGGTCATTATAAGGTCGCTACCCAGACATCCTTGATCGTCGCTTTTGGCCTCCAGGCTACAAAAATGGTCGTCGAGCCTTACTTCTCGCGGTTTTATCATCAAGGGGAGATGGGGAAGCTCCAAAAGCTTGCCCAATCCGCATCCCGCCTAAATATTGCCATAGCCCTCACGGTGTTCGTGCCATTGGTTCTCTGGGGCGCAAGCCTCCTCCAGATCGCGTTTGGTGCCGCGTTCGTGGCAGCGTACCTACCGATGCTGATCTTGTCCGGCGCTCGTTTGGGGGGTGCTTCCGTTGGTTCTAGCGCTCACCTCCTGAGTATGGCCGGTTACCATAATGAATATGCGCGAATCTGGATTGCGGCGGGCGTTGCAAATGTTCTTCTTAACCTTGTCCTGATTCCATTTTTCGGGACCGTGGGGGCGGCCATTGCCACAGGAATAACACTTCTATTGGCCTACGGCTCTGGCTGGTGGGCTGCAAAGCGGTGGATTGGTTGCGACTGTTCGCCGTTTCCCGTTAGAATGGATGTTATTCGTAAGCGTAATTCGGGCGTGTAATATAATCGGGTATTGTTTGAGATCGCGACTCTTTCTTGGGTGCCGGCATGGGGTCATTCTTGGTTGGCGTGCGTCCATCCTGCAAATGTCTTGTATTGCGTTTAAGAAATTATCTAAGGTTAAATTAATGTTTAACGATCCAATTTTTAGGGCTCCAAGGGTTTGGTCGAACAAAGAGCTTAAAAAGTTTAAATCGCATTTTATCGGGGATATTGCTAACATTTCCGGGTGGAAAGATGAAGATAAAGAAGGCGGCTTTTATCGAGCATATTTCCCTAACGCTAGTAGCTATACCATATCGAACTATTCAACTGAATCGTGTGGTTTTCAAGGAGATATCGAGAACGAGATATTTCTGGATCTAACCGCTCCAGTGCCGAGTTCGCTTGAGTTACGTTTCGATGTTGTGTTCAATCATACAGTATTGGAGCACGTGTTTGAGGTGAATTCGGCACTCGATGCTCTGTGCTCCCTCAGCAAAGACATCGTGGTGTTGGTCGTTCCCTTTTTGCAGGAGCAGCATGCGGACTACGGGGACTATTGGCGGTTTACCCCCCTTTGTGTCGAACGGCTTCTGCGCGAGCGAGGGTTTGCGACTATCTATATCAATTACAACGATAACGCGCGCACGTCGGTCTATGTATTCGCAATAGCCTCCCGTCGCCCAGAGAGGTGGAAAGAACTAGGTTCGATGGATGGGAATCGAATCCGCGAGATGGCCACAAAGTATGCCGGTACCAATGCGATCCCAAGGAGCCGATTGACCCGCGTGAAACGTGTTCTAGGGAGGGTCTTTGGTTTTTAAAAAAGGGTGGTGCCAGGGAATGACGGATTTATTCCGCCGCCGGTCCCGCCCGACGAGTGGGTTTGGGATAATGGCGCCAGGCTTTCTGCCCGAGGTGACGACCGATGTCCCAGCGCTGCTGTTCCGATCTTGAGTATTCCGCCAACCGCAAGCAGACGTGGTGCGAACGGTTTCTATGCGATCACGCCCTGGGCGGCGCTGGTGGAGACGATCGAGCCGCACTACCCGAAGGGGAAAGCGGAGCGTCCACCGATGGGTCTGGAACGGTTGCTGTAGATGTATGTGGCGCGTCAGTGCTTCAACCTGTCGGACGGAGGGATCGAGGATGCGGTCTACGGCAGTCGGGCGATCCGGAGCTTTGTCGGGATCGAACTGAGCCACAAAGACGCCCCGAATGCCACGACCCCGCTGCAGTTCCAACGGCTGCTGGAGTAGCACAACCTGGCCCAGGTGATCTTCGACCGGATCAACGCCCAAGTGCAACAGAGGGGCCTGCGGCTGCGCGAAGGGATGGTCGTGGATAGCACGCTGATCGTGGCCCCGCCGCCGATCAAGAACCACGAGAAGGCCCGCGACCCGGAGATACATCAGGCGCAGAAGGGCAACCAGTGGTACTTCGGGATGAAGGCGCATATCGGCGCCGATGTCGTCACCGAGTTAACTCACAGAGTGAAGGGCACGGCCGCGAATCTCTCGGACGTCTCGCAGGTGCCGGAACTGCTCCATGGTCAGGAAGCCACTCTGCATGGCGACGCCGGTTACATCGGGTCGGAGAAGCGTCTGAGCGTCCGTCGTCCGGAGACGCACATCGCGCGCAAGCGAGGCGCGAGCGATGCCAGACGGTCCGGAGCGCAACCAGGTACGCGCTGATGCACGGCAGAAGGCCCAGTCGCGTCCGATCGTGGAGCATCCGTTCCATGTGATGAAGAAGCTGTTCGGATATCGGAAAGTGCGCTATCGCGGCCTCAAGAAGAACACCGCGCAGCTTCACAGCCTGTTCGCCCTGGCGAACCTGTACCGCTCGTGAAGATGGGGACTACTACCGCAGGGGTAGAGTGTCCGCAGGACCGGGGTCGCCCCTGTAACCGCCAAAAACGGCTGTTACAGGGGCCCAGGCCGGCCGTAATGGCCGTAGTGCCCTCCCAAAAAACGCTTCGGCGAGGCCCGGAGCCGGATGCCGGACCATTGATCAGTGTTTCCCTAGCTGGGAAGCGGATTCCGACAGGCTTCATCGAACGAGTGAATGTCTGCTACTGCGGCGAGGTTCTCGAACTCTATCTCCTCTACGTGCAGACGAAAGTCCGGATGCAAACGCCAAGTTCCCTTTGGTGCGATCACCCAAGCCTCCCCCGGGCTCGACGCAGTACCTCATGCCAGTCTGCTGCCGTGCCCGTCCCAGCACGTAGACTTCTGGTCCGCGTAGCTATAACTCGGCCAATCCGTCAACCCGGAATTGAGATGGAGGCATGTTATACGCCGATGACGAACGTCGTAAAGCGGATGCGATCCCGTTATTTCACTTTGTAAGTTTGTTGACGATTCCGGCCTGTCAACACGTTGGGCCCGCAGTCAGCTGCCGTAAGGCGGCATTGACCTCTCCGGATCTGGCGGCCACCCGTTTTTATACCTACGTTTTGTGTGAGGCAGGATGCACCTATATGCAGAATCAAGTACGTCAATTCCAGCGGGTTATCGGCTCCACCCCGCGACCGAAGTCCACCCGCCGATCGCGCGGCCTTTTGCGCATTAGCTGACGGAGATGTCCCAGCAAGAGACGGTCAGGCCTTGGGCTTTAGCAGGATTTTTAACGTCCTTGCTATTCCTTTTGACGTATTCCGGTTTCACAGACGTATACACCACTAACACGCCGCTAACCGCTCTTTATTATCCAGCGCTCTTTCTTGGGGTCTCCTGGGTGTTTCTTGTTAGAAGTGACTTTTGTGTTCCGCGGGAGCAGGTTTGGCTAGGAGCGCTGCTAGTCCTTTTGGCCGCGACCTATTTGGTAGGTTCGGCGGCAATTCCCGGCGGAATCCGATATGCCTCCCCACCAGCGCTATTCTTCGTCATAACGTTCGTTGCACTTGTGCTGATCCAGGCCTCTATGGTCTCTACAGGCTCTTTGGTTTGGGCACTTTGGGTCGCCTTCTCGATTCCCGTAACTGTAGCAATGCTGGGCCAAATCCTAAATCTGGTTTTTGATTTCGGGTATTTTTCAGGGGATGTTCAGAGACTAATCGGCTGGGCGGGGAATCCAAATCGCCTTGCATCACTATGCGCAATTTCCGCCCTTGTCTCCTTTTGGTTAGCTGGTGTAACGCGATTTCACCGAGGTGTTTACTGGATAATGGGAGTGTTAGCCCTTTTGGCTCTGATTTTGACTGGCTCGCGTGCTGGTCTTTTAGCTACCCTCGCCGCTCTCTTTGGCATGCTTTTGTTTTCGCCTAAGATACCTATTGTTATCAAGGTGGGTATTGCCATTCTTAGTATAGTGACTTTTGTAGTTGGGTATCTCGCTGTCTTAGATTCCGCATTTCCGTTATGGGAACGTTCGAGCTCCAATGAGCAGAGAATAGAATTCTATATTGCTGGCTTTTCGGTCTTGGCGGGCGCTGACATAAATCAATTTCTATTCGGGCATGGGTACGGCGCGTTTATGGAGAAAGTGGGGTATTCATCTCATAGCAGCTATATCCGGCTGATGGTGGATCATGGTGTTATCTTTTCGGCACTGTTTTTTCTGTTGGTGGTCTGGATCATATTTCTTTCCTTGGTTTCTCGCACTGCCATCAGTTCATTGGTAGGTGGGGGAATGATCTTCTTGCTCGTCGATTCGATATTTTCTACCGGGTTATTTTCAGCGCGGGCCGAGACCATGTTTTTCTTGTTTCTCTTGGTGGTTGGGACCGCATCAGTACGAGCGAGAAGAGTTCAGCTTCTTTAGTTTAATGATTTCTAATAGGGTCTTTATTAAAGGCGCTTGCCGTATTGCGAAGAACCACGGGAGTATCGAAAAATTGAAGATTTTGTATCTTGCCCAATCTTCTATCCCCTCAAGAGCGGCTAACTCCATTCATGTGATCAAGATGTGTTCAGTGTTTCGCATGGTAGGTTTGCAGGTTGTGTTGTGTGCACCGAAAGGATGTACGACATCGTCGAGGTCGGAGGTGTTGGAGAGATATGAAGGTGATCCAGACCTTCCCATCGTTTGGCTGAGGCGTAGCTGGACCGGATCGGTAGGGACGGCATTAGGGTGGTTCAGGTTGTTGATCGGACAATCGAGAAACGCAGAATATGTCTACTCGCGTTCTGTTCTTGGTGCGTGTGTGGCTAGGTTGTTAATGAAACGGACGATCCTCGAGGTCCACGAAGATGTTGTCAATTCAAGTTGGATTAAGCGAATTGCGCTGCATTTGGTGGTATCTCAACCGGGTGATTGTCGATTGGTTGTGATTTCTTTGGCGTTGAAGAATCATTACGAGTCGAAGTACGGGATCGATGAAAATAAGATCTTAGTCGCGCCCGATGGGGCAGATAAACTTCCGAACAACTACAGGCACACCCCTGTCGCACGAGATCAAAGTCGAATTTGTTGCGTGGGTTATGTAGGCAGCTTATTGCCTGGTAAGGGTATAGGTTTGGTGGTTGAGTTGGCGCGGCGCCTTCCTTCTTTTCGTTTTTTGATCGTCGGTGGAACGGGGCAAGAAGTTCAGTCAGCGGCTGGCGGAAGGGAGTTGCCAGATAACTTGATATGCATGGGTTATGTGGACAATAAGGATGTTCGTTCTCTAATTGACGGAATGGACATCTGCCTGTTGCCGAACCAGAAGGCTGTTAAGGGCGTGGGTGGCACGGAGATTGGTGCGTGGACGTCGCCGCTAAAGCTTTTTGAGTATATGTCGCTGGGAAAACCCGTTGTTGCTTCGGACTTAAGCGTGTTGCGCGAGGTGCTTGAGCACAAGAAGAATTCGTGGTTGTGCAACCCCGAGGATCCGGCTGAATGGGCGGGCGCTTTGCGGGCTTTAGGAAGGGATGGTAGGTTGGCGCGAAAATTGGGAGAGAATGCGCGAGCAGAGTTTGAGTGCGCGTACACGTGGGAGGCGAGAGCGAGAAATATAATGGAACGCTGTCTCGTACGTCGCTAGATTTGAAGAGGGTGTCGTGGCGTTTAGGTGGGGGCAATGAGCAGGGTTTTCCTCTGCTGGGGTTCGTGACGAACGGTAGGGGGTTTCTGGTGGTGTTCGTCTTGCGCACTTTTTGTGTAAAAGTATTAGATTGGGGTTTTGCGCTATGAAAATCTTGTACGTCGTGTCGACCCTCGCCAATACTGGGCCAACTAACCAGCTCTACAGTCTTGTGAGAAAACTGAACCGGGATGTTTACTCGCCGAGCTTACTGACGCTTTCGCCGGAACCGGAGACTAATAGTGCGTGGAGCAGGTTCGAGGGCCTAGAGGTCGAGATGGGGAGTTTGAGGCTCTCGAGGTTAGAGGGGCTGCTCTTGGCGCGGTCGCGGGTGCGCGAGCTGATGGAGAAGATCAAGCCTGACATTGTTCATACGCAGGGGATCCGGGCGGATGTCCTGAATGTAGCGACCATGAAAGGAGTGCCGTCTCTGTGTACAGCGCGTAACTATCCGTTTTCAGATTATCCGTCGAAATTTGGGAAGTTTCGCGGCAGTGTGATGGCGCGACAACATGTTCAGGCGCTTCGCAAAATCCATGTGGTGGCTTGTTCTCATGCAATCGCCACACAACTCGTGCCACACGGCATTGCTCCGGATGTTGTTCAGAATGGAGTGGAGGCCGAGACTTTCTATCCAGTGGATAGCGCGAGGAAGGCGGTGTTACGTAGCCGGCTTGGGTTGCCTCAGGATGCCCTTGTGTTGCTCTCGGTTGGAAGCCTGATCCCACGGAAGGATATGCTCACGGCGGTAGAGGCGTATCAAGCTGCACGGTTGGGGCCGAATGCTCGTCTGGTTGTATTGGGTGGTGGGCCGCTCGAGGGGGAGTTGCGTAGTTTGGCGGACGAAACCGTGGTGCTAAAAGGGCATGTTGACAACATTAAGGATTACCTCAACGCGGCGGATGTATTCGTTTCTAGTTCGCTTGCGGAGGGGCTTCCGAACACTGTGCTGGAAGCGATGGCCAGTGGGCTACCGTGCATTTTGTCGGATATACCTCCACATCGTGAGTTGCAGGAGGATGACGATGCGTTCTTTCCATGTGGAGATATAAGTGCTCTTTCTTCCAGATTGTCGGCGATGGCGGATAAGGACCGGACGGCGCTAGGCCGTGAAGCCAGGCGGCACGTGGAGCATCGGCTTAGCGCAGAAAGGATGGTCGCGGAGTATCAGGAAATTTACCGTAAGGTTGTGGAGGCGCAGGGTGGGCAATAACTTCTCCCGTTTGGAACGAATGGTAGCGCGTGGACTCAGTATGTCGCCAGGTCTGAAGGCGTGGGCGAAGAGAAGTTACCAGCGGGTAGTCTATTTCCGACACAAGAAGCCGAATGCTAGCGAAACTCGTCATAGGTTGCAAACGGTGAGTGGCGATGCGCCGGAGTCGTTTTTCGGCTACTACGATAAATCGCCGCTTAGCCCATCCGGTTCGCATATTATTTTCCAGGAAACGCAGGGGCCTAGTATGGAGTTACCTCGTGGGAGGCACTCCGTGAATGTTGTTTTAGCGGATGCGGGGGATGGTGGGGTCATCGCCAGATTCCCCTCGGCTGCCTACAATTGGCAGCAGGGGACCAAACTCCAGTGGATCACGGCGGAACGCTTCGTGTTTAACGCGTACGATTTGGAAGCTGACGCGTATGTGGCTCGCATCGTCGATGCAGTTAGTGGTGAGAGCATTCGGACGCTTCCTGCGCCGGTTTACGACTGCTTTGGGGAGCGGTCTGCTCTTACGCTGAACTTCGACCGTTTGGCACGACTGGCGCCGGACTATGGGTATTTTTGTCGCACGAACCGGGCGTTCGACGTGGATGCGGTTGACGATGATGGCGTGTGGTCGATGGACATGACAACGGGGGAAACCCGTTTGATCTTGTCACTCGCTCAGCTCGAGAAGTTGGACCCATTGGAAAGCATGGTGGGGGCGAAACACTCGGTTAATCACATAATGATAGCGGCAGATGGCGAACGGTTCATAGTCATTCACCGGTGGTATAAGGGTCGACGCCGGTATGACCGGTTGGTGCTTGCGGGCGTGGATGGGAGGAACCCGACCGTGCTGGCCGATGAGGGCATGGTGAGCCATTGCTTTTGGGCTACGGGAACGGAGGTGCTTGGATATCTCAGAGGGCCGGATGGCAGCGAAGGTTATTGGCTTCTTGACACGGTCTCCAGGGAGGTTCGGCAACTTGATTGCTCGGGTCTAGAAGGGCTAGGAGATGGTCATCCGCACGTGGTTGGGGACTGGTTCGTGACCGATACGTACCCGGATAAGGCGCGGATGCAGCACTTGATGCTGGGGAACTGGCGCACGGGTGAGGTTCGGGAGCTGGGGCAGTTCTTTCATGGGTTCGAGTATGAAGGGGAGTCGCGCTGCGATCTGCATCCCCGGCTGACTCCCGACGGCAAGGGTGTCTATTTCGACTCAGTATTTTCCGGTAAGCGACGGCTTTATCGACTGGATCTTTGAGCGTGGGTATTGCGATTTTGATGTCTGTGTACAGGGGGGATAAGCCTGAGCATTTCGAACGCGCAGTGCGCAGCATATCGGGTGAACAGACGCGTAAGCCGGACCAAGTGGTTCTGGTATTGGACGGCCCGGTGGAGGCTGAACTTCGAAGGGTGATCGAGTTAGTGCAGAGGGAGATTGGGGATTCACTCCGGCTTGTTCCGTTGGAAACAAACCAGGGCTTGGGGCGCGCTCTTGACGCCGGATTGCGCGAATGCAACCAGGAATTGGTGGCCCGGATGGATGCTGATGATATCGCGATGCCGGAGCGCCTGGAGCGTCAAGAGCAGTTCTTGAACGAGCATTCCGATATTGATGTGGTCGGCTCGGGAGCGCAAGAGATTGACGAGGCCGGGGTGGAGGGGGCTAGACGGAGAGTGCCTGAGGCACATGACGAGCTTCTGGCAATGCTCTGGACGAATCCGTTTATTCATTCGTCTGTGATGTTCCGGAGGGATCGGATTCTCTGTGCGGGCGGCTATGATTCGAATCTTAGGCGGCGGCAAGACTATGAACTTTGGTTTCGCGCCGCAGAGAATGGTTTGCGCTTTGGCAACATAGATGAGCCGCTCGTAAAGTATCGGTTTGACCGCAATACGCACAAGAAGCAGCCAGTCGCGCTTGCGTGGGAGCAGGCGTTGATCGGCTTTAGAGGGAGTAAGCGGTTAGGGCTGGAATGGTGGAAGCAGATCGGCTGTTTTGTGCCGTTTGTCCGGGCGTTGATGCCGGGGTGGGCGCAGCACGGGTTATATAAGGCGCTAGGGCGGATTGATCCCAGGAGGGGGCGTTAGATGGCTGAACTGGAGGCCTTTTCTCGGGGCGAAAGGTCTGTTGGAAATATCTTGGTTACCGGGGTCACGGGGTTCGTGGGCGCTGCGTTGGCCGAGCGCCTTCACAGTGCTGGTGCCGCGGTGCGCGGTGCAGTGCGGCGCGATGTGGCTGAATCTGTTTCCTTCGAGCCCACGATGGTGGGCTCGATTGATGGCGCGACGGAGTGGGGGGATGCGCTCGCTGGCATGGAGGCAGTAGTCCATCTGGCAGCCCGGGCGCATGTGCTTGATGAGCCGGAGGCGGATCCTCTGGAGGCATTCCGCCGGGTGAATGTGGAAGGCACGCTATGGCTGGCGCGCCAGGCGGCGGAGGCCGGGGTGCGCCGGTTTGTGTTTCTGAGTTCCATTGGGGTGAATGGACACGAGAACGTGCGACCTTTCAGCGAAGGCGACGCACCGTCGCCGCAGGAGCCTTACGCAGTGTCCAAGCGCGAGGCGGAAGACGGCCTTCGTGAGCTGGCTGCGGATACGGGCATGGAGCTGGTGATTATTCGGCCCTCGCTCGTGTATGGGCCGGGGGCACCTGGGAATTTCGGCAGTCTGCTGCGCTGGGTGCACAAGGGGGTGCCGTTGCCACTGGGTGCGGTGACGCAGAACCGGCGCAGTCTGGTGGCGCTGGATAACCTGGTGGATTTGATTGTGACGTGTCTGGACCATCCGGCGGCGGTTGGGGAGACCTTCCTGGTGGCGGATGGGGAGGATGTGTCCACGGCCGGGTTGTTGCGCAAGGTGGGGGATGCGCTGGAGCGGCCGGCGCGGTTGGTGCCGGTGTCGGTTTGGATGTTGCGGGCCGGGGCAGCGGCGCTGGGCAAGGGGGAGATGGCGCGGCGGTTGTTGGGGTCGTTGCAGGTGGATGCTTCGAAGGCGCGGGAGGTGCTGGGGTGGGTGCCGCCGGTTTCGCTGGATGAGGGGTTAAGGCGGGCGGTGGCGCCGTTGCGGGGGTAGGGTTGGTGGTTTTCGGGCTTTGGCGGGGGCTTCGCGGCCAAGGCCGCTCCTACGGGGGCGCGCCGGGAAAATGGGTAGCCTTTGGAGATCGCTTCGTCGCTTTGCTCCTCGCGATGACGGGGTGGTTGGGGTGTTTCCTGGACATGCAGGTGCGGTGGGTTGCTTTCGGGCTTTGTTGCACCGCACGGGACAGGTTCAGGGCAATGATGTCCTGTGTGTCCGGGTCTTGCTGGAGTTGGTTGGGGTCGTCCGGGCAACGTTGCGCGACCCGCTGGACGCAATAGCGCAGCGTTTCGAGCTTTTTGTTCGATTACCCGGCGATCCACGCTTGTCTTCGTTCGGCCAGAATGCGGTCGCGGTAGGGGGAGAAATCGGCCTGGTCGAGCAAGTGGCGCGTGAGGAAGCGGGCGTGGGCCTCGTCTTGTCCGGTAAGGCGGATGCCGCGTGTGACGATCTCGCCCAGTAAGGGTTCGCCGGCCTGGGTGAGGTCTACAAGGTCCACGGGACGACCGGTGGTGGAGGCGATTTCTTCGATGAGCGCGATGCGCGTGGTGGTTGGAAGCGGCGCTCCCGCGCTGACGGCCAGGTCGACATCGCTATGTGGATGCATTTTTCCGCTCGCGAGGGATCCGAACAGGATGGCTAGCTCCAGCTCGTGATGGTGTCGCAACACGGCACGAATGCGATCGATTTCGGTGCGATGCCTCATGCATCCCAGTGTAGGGAGATGTCTCTGAATGTGCGCGTTCGCATTTATGGGTGATTGGCGTCTCCTTAGTAGAGGCAACGCTGGGGCGGAGAGGATTTTGTTGTTGGCCGTTATCCCGGAAACTGTGGAGTGGTTGTCCGGGGGCTCTGACGTGGGTGGCAGCACCGGCGTTTGGTGTTTCTCTGACGTGGGAGATCCCGGCTCTTCGCTTCGCTACGGCCGGGATGACGTTGTAGTGGTGGCGCTGCGGCCGGGAGGACGGGGTGGGGTGGTGCTGCGGCCGGGATGATGGCAAGGGAATTCCACGGAGACTGCCTGCTTCGTAGTCCCGCAGGATCCACCTCTCGGGTCATCCCGGAAACGGCGAAGCCGTTATCCGGGATCTGTACCGGCCAGCGTTAGCACAGTGGCTGTGGAATCCCATCCGTGCGCGATGCCGGCTCTTCGCTGCGCTGCGGCCGGGATGACGTTGTAGTGGTGGCGCTGCGGCCGGGATGACGGGGTAGGGTGGTGCTGCGGCCGCCGATGATGCATCGGCTGCGGGGGTTGGCTTTGGAGGTCGCTTCGTCGCTTTGCTCCTCGCGATGACGGGTTGTAGTGGGGTGTGGTCGCGATGGCCGGAGGGGCTTGCGGGTCAGGTGAACCAGTCGGTGAGTGGGAGACTGGGGACCCGTTGGAACTCGGCCACGTTGTGGGTGACGAGGGTCGCGTTGTAGGCCAGGGCAGTGGCGGCGATCAGTGTGTCCATGGGGCCGATGGGTGTGCCCTGTTGCTCGAGCTGGGCGCGTATGCGGGCGGCATGGCTGGCGGTGGGTCGGTCAAACGGGAGGACGGTGACGACATCGAGTAGCTCGGCCAGCTGCTTTTGGCGTTTTTCGGGCTCGCTGGACTTGGCGATGCCGGTTTCGAGCTCGTACACCACAATGGCGGGAACGAGGACGTCGGAGGGTGCTGTGGCCAGCAGGTTTTCGGCGACCTTGCCGTGACCCTTGAAGAAATAGATCAGGGTGTTGGTGTCCAGGGCGTATTTCACAGCGCTTCGCGGGGGCTGTCCGGGGGCGTGTCGCGCAGTTCCTCGGCCGTGGGTAAGTCATTCCATTGACCGGCCAGGGTGCGGACGGAGTCGGGCCACTCGGTTCGGGTGTTTTCTTCTACCAGCCGTGCGACGAAGCGGCTGACGGGGATGCCGGCCGATTGAGCTGCGCGCTTGAGGCGCTGTTCGTGGTCATTGTCGAGGTAGATGGTGACTTGGCCCATACATTCCTCCTGCTAAGCATATAAGTGGGATTATATGTTCGAGGGTGTCGCCTGGCCAATCGTTCCGTGAATACGGGATGTACCGGGAAGGCCCTTGCTGGGGCTTCGAGCACCCTATGCCGCTGGCTTACGGTCCTGCTGTCGTCCCGGCCGTAGCGCAGCGAAGAGCCGGGATCTCCCACGTCAGGAAAACACCAACGCCAGTACCACCACTTACGCACGAGATCCCGGCTCTCCGCTGCGCTACGGCCGGGATGACGGTGTGGGGTGGTGCTGCGGCCGGGATGATGGCAAGGGAATTCCACGGAGACTGCCTGCTCCGTAGTCCCGCAGGATCAACCTCTCGGGTCATCCCGGAAACGGCGAAGCCGTTATCCGGGATCTGTACCGGCCAGCGTTAGCACAGTGGCTGTGGGACCCCATCCGTGGGAGATCCCGGCTCTTCGCTGCGCTACGGCCGGGATGACGATTTGGGACGGCGCTGCGGACGGGGTGACGATTTGGGGCGGCGCTACGGCCGGAATGACGGGGTGGTTGGTGGTTTTCTGGCTTTGGCGGGGGCTTCGCCGCCGAGGCGGCTCCTACGGGAGTGGCGTTTGGCATAGGTGGCCAGACTCTGGCTGATGGGGTATGGGTTGGCGTGGTGATCGCCCAGGGGGCTGGGCGCATACATGTAGGAATAGAGGTGAGAGTGTTTTGATACGGGTTCTGGATGTGGTGTTGTCGGTGTTGGGGCTGGTGGTGGCGGCGCCGGTGTTGCTGGTGTTGTGGGTGCTGGGCTGGATGGAGTCGCGGTCGCCGCTGTTTCGGCAGGAGCGCGTGGGGCGCTATCAGCGACCTTTTGTGCTGGTGAAGTTCCGCACGATGCGGCCGGATACGGCGTCGGTGGCGACGCATCTGGCCGAGGCCTCGGCGGTGACGCCCCTGGGGCGCTTTCTGCGGAAGACAAAGCTGGATGAGCTGCCGCAGTTGTGGAATGTGCTGAAGGGTGAGATGAGCCTGGTGGGGCCGCGGCCGGGGTTGTTCAACCAGGAAGAGCTGCTGCAGGAACGGGCGGCGCGCGGTGTGCTGGATGCGCGACCGGGGATTACTGGCCTGGCACAGATCCGCGGGATCGATATGTCCACGCCGCGCGAGCTGGCCGAGGTGGACCGTCAGATGCTGGATGCGCTGACGGTCCGGGCGTACTTCCGGTATCTGGTGCTGACGGTGCTGGGGCGGGGATCGGGGGACCGGGTTCGGCCGTAGTTCGGTTTGCGGGTTTCCGCGCTACGTCACAGCCAGGTCCTATGCGTCGTCATCCCGGAAACCGCGTGGCGGTTATCCGGGATCTCTGGCGTGGGTGGTGGTACTGGCGTTTGGCGTTGGTCCGACGTGGGAGATCCCGGCTCTTCGCTGCGCTACGGCCGGGATGACGGGGTCGGGGGTGCTGCGGCTTGAGTGGCTTCGGGGGCGGTATTACGCCATGGATGGCGAAGGAAGATAGCAAAAATGCGATATACTCCATGGACGGTGCGTGTCGTGCCACTCGCCGAGAAGGAGATTAGGGCGCTGCCGCCGGATCTCCAGGCTCGCTATCTGCGGCTGGTGGATGTGATTCAGGACCACGCCCCGAGGGTGTTAGGTATGCCCCATGCGCGGCATGGTGGAGGGCAAGATCTGGGAGTTGCGGCTGAAGGGGCGTAACGGGATTGCTCGAGCCCTTTATGTCTGCGCAGCTTCACGCGAGGTGGTTGTTCTGCATGTCTTCGTGAAGAAAAGCCAGAAGACCCCGCGTCGGGCGATTGATACGGCCAGGAAGCGGTGGGAGGAGTATCTGTGATGAAGACCCATGAGGAACTGAAAGCCGAGCTGCTGGAAGACTCGGAGGTACGCCGCGAGTATGAGCAGCTGGGGCCGGAGTTCGAGTTCATCGAGGCTCTGCTCGACGCGCGCGCCAGGGCGGGCCTCAGCCAGGCAGAAGTCGCCCGACGCATGGGGACCACGCAGTCGGTGGTGGCGCGGCTGGAGGGTGGCCGGTCGGCCCCTACCTGGAAGACCCTTTGCCGGTATGCGGAGGCCACGGGGCGTCGGCTCCGACTGCATCTGGAGGATCGGGCCTGACCTCCTGAAGGTTCGGGCCACCGGTATTGTGGGAGGCCAGCCCTCTGGCCGATCCGGCGTTGGCCCGGCCCCTCAAACCGGGCGCGGCGTCCTTTGCTGTCTAGCAGCCGCATCACGTCCCTCTCTTCGGCTTCCGGCACCGTCGAAAAGCCATATCTCCATCCTTCGTCATCCTGGAAAACGCGTTGCGGTTATCCGGGATCTCCACCGGCCAGCGGTAACGGAGTGGCTGTGGGGTCCCATCCGTGGGAGATCCCGGCTCTTCGCTGCGCTACGGCCGGGATGACGGGGTGGGGTGGTGCTGGGGCGGGGATGACGGGGTAGGGCGGGCTGCGACCGGGATGATGGGAGCGGGCCAGGATTTCGCTAGGTGACGCGGGATGCGTTGTCACGTAGCGTTGAAGCTGGGTTTCGATGGAGTTTCTGATGGCGGACGTGGATGTACGCTGGACACAGCGCCTGGCGAATTTCCGGCGGGCACTGGAGCAGCTGGAAGGAGCGGTCGAACTGGCTGGCCAGCGCGAGCTTTCGGACCTGGAGCGTCAAGGGTTGATTCAGGCGTTCGAGTTCAACCACGAGTTGGCCTGGAACGTGATGAAGGACTATTTCGCCTGGCAGGGAAATACGGCGATTACCGGCTCGCGCGATGCGGTCCGGGAAGCCTTTGGCAAGGGGTTGATCGAGGATGGTGAAGGCTGGATGGAGATGATCCGCAGTCGGAATCTGACGGCTCATGCCTACAACGAGAAGGTCGCGCGGGAGATCTCGGATCAGGTGATCGAGCGCTATTGCGGGCTTTTTCGTGCATTTGCGACGCGCATGGGCGAACTGGAGGCGCGTGCGTGACGGCCGTGGCGACGGATTCCCAGTTCGGGCTCCCGGATTATGTGGTAACGCGGTTGTGCCAGGTGTTTGATCGTTGGCCGGAGGTTTCCGCGGTCTGGTTGTACGGTTCCCGTGCGATGGGCACGTTTCGAAAGGCGTCCGATATTGATCTGTGCGTGGAAGCAGATGCTCTGGCGGTGACGGATCTGTTGAAGATCGAGGGCGAGATTGACGACTTGTTGTTGCCCTGGAAAGTGGACCTTTCGTTGTGGCACCAGATCGATGCCCCCGACCTGCGTGATCACATTCGCCGGGTCGGGGTGGAGTTCTGCCGCGCGGGTGCGGTTGGCGGTTGAGCGGGTTCTGCGCGGTCCGGGAGTCTGCGTATGGGCGGCGCCAATGTCCCTGTGTGATCCAGCCCGTGTTTCCCCTTTCTTGTCATCCCGGAAACCGCGTCGCGGTTATCCGGGATCTCTGGCGTGGGTGGTGGCTCCGGCGTTTGGCGTCATTCCGACGTGGGAGATCCCGGCTCTTCGCTTCGCTTCGGCCGGGATGACGGGGTAGGGTCGTTGCGGCCGGGATGGCATTTGCGTCGCCCGTGGAGATCGTCGCGTCGCTGCGCGCCTCGGGATGACAGAGTGGGGTGGGCGGTCGTGGCGTTTCGTTGAAAGGGTTGGTGGTTTTCGGGCTTTGGCGGGGGCTTCGCGGGCGAGCCCGCTCCCACGGGGTTAGGCCGGTGGTGGAGGGTGGCCTTGTACAGCGCGTCGTCGCCTTGCTCCTCGCGATGACGGATTGGTGCTGCGGCGGGCATGACCGGGTGGGGATGCGATCCTGTGGCCCGGACGGGGGGATGGATGAGCGTTTCCGTGAGTGTGCAGCGAGCCTGCATGGGCGTCACCGCGCGTTGGCTGCGTGGAAACTCGATTCGGGCGTGTACATTCGGCAAGGTTCCGGTAGCGTTTGGGGTGTGGGCACTCCGGGAGGGCGATCAAGATGGACGATTGGACTGAGCGATTGGAACAACTGGGGACTGCGGACCGCGTTCGGCTGGTGCAAGGGTTGCTGCGCGCTATGGGGTATGTCGAGGTCGCGGTGCCGGAGGAGGATGCCCGCCCGTGGCTGGAGCGGGTGATGGTGCCTGCGGCGGGTGGCGAAGACCTGCCGCGGCTGGTGGTGGGTGTGGCGCGTGATCCGTCGGCGGAAACGGATTTGGACGAGCTGGAGGCCTTTGCCAGCGGTCGGCGTGCCGGGGACCGAGGGATGTACGTAAGCCCCGGCGGGTTTTCGGCCGAGGCGCGGGAGCGTGCGGCGGACTTGTCCGTTCCGGTCATGCTGCTGGAGCCGGCGGACCTGGCCGAGCGGTTGCGCCAGCACTGGGGGGCCCTGGACCCGGATACGCAGGCGCTGTTGCAGGGCTGAGGGCCGCCCGGACCGAGGCGATCCATCGAATGCATCGCAGATGTGGGCTGCACCCTGGCTGATGGGGCTGCGACGCGCGGGGGGTCGCGCCGAGCGCTGAGCGCCTATCCGGGGGTCGGGCCTTGTGCCGCAGGATTCAGTGTTGTTGGGCGCTCGCCGGTGGGTGCCTTGCCCCGGTGGCGGTTCAGGCTCTGGACCACTAGAGGGTGCCCTGGCCCCGGGATTTCGGGGGAGCTTCACCCCCGCCGGAAAGCCACATTCCCATCCTTCGCGATCCCGGAAAGCGCGGCGCAGGTAGCCGGCCGGGATCTCGTGCGTTGGGGGTGAGTCACGCGGTGGAGATCCCGGCTCTTCGCTGCGCTACGGCCGGGATGACGGGGGCGCGCTGCGGCTGGAGTGGAGGTAGCCGCTTGAGTATGTTGCGGGGGTTCGTCCCCGGCCTGGATCGCATGTGCTCCAGGGCCGGTGCTCGGCGCCCGCAATTCCGGGATGCGGGATCGGAGAAACGGGCAGGGCAGCCGTGTGTGGGCCCCATGAGACCCTGCGAATCCACCGTTGACAGGCGGACATGGACCGTTGGCGGGTTTTTCTGCTGCGGGGCTGGAATCCTCTACTTTATGTGCTAGTTTCTGTCGCGGGGACACGGACGTTCCCGAAAGAGCCGCCCGGGCAAGGATGCTGGGGTGGCTCTTTCTCTTTCTGGGTGTGGTGAAGGAAGCCCGGCTTTCGGGCAGGTTGGCCCGCGACTGCTGGCCCTTCGGCGGCGATTCGAGATTGTTGGGCATTGGGTGGATCCTGCGCTGGAGATCCCGGCTCTTCGCTGCGCTTTGGCCGGGATGACGGGGTAGGGGCGCTGCGGCCGGGATGACGGGGTTGGGGCTGCGGCCGGGATGACATTTTGTAGTGGTGCGGTTGAGGCCGGGATGTCGGGTGGGGCGTTACGGTCGCAGGCAATGGGCGGGTGCTTGGGGCGCTCGAGGCGATCGCCACGTCGCTTTGCTCCTCGCGATGACGGGGGAGGGCCCGCCCCGGATTGACGAGGTGGGGAAGCGGCTTCGGGATGCCGGGTTCAGGCCTGGCGCCCTGGTGGGATGGCCTCGGTGGTTCGGGTGCCACGGTGGGGCAGTACGGGCGGAAGAAGTGCGTTGGGTCGCGAATCACGGGCTGCGACGGGAGGCGAAATGACCGCTCAGAGGTGGAAATCGACCGCTGACGTATTTTCCTGGTGTGTGGATGGAATAATTTTGTCGCTGTGTTAATTTTTGCCGCGGGGACAAGGATGCCCCCGAAAGAGCCGCCTGGGCATGGACGCCGAGGCGGCTCTTTCTCTTTGCGGGTCTTGGGAAGGAGACGTGGCTTTCCGATGGGTAGGAGGCGCCGTTACAGGCTTTTCTCCGGTGATTCGGGGTCTCGGAGCCTGGAGGCGTGCCGGGTAGTACGGCCGGGCTAATGGGCGGGCGTTTGGGTCGATCGAGGAGATCGCCACGTTGCTTTGCTCCTCGCGATGGCGGGATTAAGGGCTGTGGTCGCGAGGAGAAGGATCCGGGGGTGTGCAGGGGTCGGGTCTGGCGGGGGGCGCGGACTGCGGCGCTCCCACGAGGGTCGGGCCTCGCACCTGTTGTGGCTCCGGGCCGTGCAGGAGCCGAGCCTCTCGGCGATTGCGGGTTGGTTGGACCCGTATCGCCCAGGGGCCTGGTCTCTTGCAGGGGGGGGCACCGGGCCGGCCCCACGGGGTGTGGGGCGGGTGCCGGATCAGTGGTCCGCCGGGGGCATGTATTCGTGGCGGATGTGGTCCGGTTGCTCGGGCAGTTGGATGCCGGCGTTTTCCAGGGCTTCGGTTAGCTCCTCGCACTCGTCGAGTTCGTCGGCGCGCTTCTTGAGCGTGGCCAGGGCGTCGGCGGCTTCCGCCTGGGGCATGGTGATGACGAGTTCCCCGTTTTCCGCTTTTTCCAGGTGCATGTGCTGCTCCTTAGTGTCTTGTGGTGAGTCGATGATGCCTTTGCGGCGGCGGGCTCAGTCCTCGATGGAGGGCTGCTTGGGGGCCTGCTCGTCGAAGGCATGCGGCGGCTGGCGGAATTCGTTTTCCAGCTCGTAGATGCCGTCTTGCAGCACGGAGCCCAGTGCCCGCGCGCCGTTGCTGATCTCGCCTTCGAGCTCGGTGATGTTTTCGGCGATGCCCTTCGCGGTCTTCTTGTCGATCTTCAGGGTGACCGTTCCGTCCTTCAGTGTGGCTTCCATGTCGATCTCCTGGTTGCGATGTTGGTGACGTCGGTTGTGCCCGTGTAGAACGGGTCTGATTCGTGTTCGGTTGACCTGCATCAAGATAGCCGGGCTCGTTGGGCGCTATCCTGTATAACCGTTGCTGCCTCCAACGTACCGAAGAGGCAGCCGATCACGAGCATTCCCGCTTCCCGGGAAAGGAGAAACCATGATGCATTCTAAAGTGATGACCATGCGCCACGGCCCGCGGTTCCTCGCACTGGTGGCGATGCTGCTGGCGCTGGCGTTCGTCGGTGCGGCGCAGGCCGATAACCATGGCGACCAGCAGCCGGAGATGGTGAAGGTGACGCAGAGCCCGCATTCGTTCCCGGAAACCCTGGCCGCGTTCGAGCGCGAGGCGTCCGAGGCCGGCTGGAGCATCCTGAACCGCAACAACATGGCCGGGACGCTGTCCGAGCGCGGTTTCACCATTGATCCGGTGGTGATCCTGGACGTGTGCAGCGGGCGCTACAGCGCCCAGATCCTGGAAGAGGATGCGTATCGCCCGGTTTCCGCCTTCATGCCCTGCCGGGTGAGCGTTTATCAGGACAGCCAGGGGGATGTGTTCATCTCGCGGATGAATGTCCCGGACTTCCTTCCGATGATGCCGGAAGGCGTGGCCGAGGTGATGGAGAAGTCTTCCGAGGAGATCGAGGCGATTATCGAGCGGGCCATCGCCGAGTAACGCAATCCGGTACAGTCCTGTACCGCAGGCCGGGCGTCAGGCTGGATTGGATCTGACGTGCCCGGTGCAATGGGGCCCGCTTCGGCGGGTCCCTTGTTGTTGGGGTCGAGGGATGACGGCCCGCCGGTTCCCCTGGAATGTGCAATGAACGCTTGAATGGAGACGGGGTGTCCCCCGATGCAGATGCCGTTGGCATTGACGAGAAGCGACGCGACTAGCAGGGATTCGGCCCGATGGGGCGCCGCGCCAGCCGGAAACGGGGCGCGGCGCTTTTTTGCGTCCGCGTCGAGCGCGTGCGGGCACCGCCGATGACGACCCGGCGTCAGGTGTCGCGGCGCTTCGCGGCCGGGTGGATCGCGGGTGCCTATGTCGTGCTGGGGCTGTTGTGGATTGCCCTGTCCGATGTGGCGCTGGCCTGGTGGGCGGGGGCGGACATCACGACCGCCCTGACACGGGTGAACCTGGGCAAGGGCTTTGGGTTCGTGCTGGTCTCCGGGGCGCTGCTTTATCTTGCGATGCGCTGGTTGCCGGCCTGGCGCGACGAGGCGCCGGGTACGGGTGCGCGCGAGGAGCTGGCGCGTTTCGGCGCCTGGCCCTGGCTGGTGCTGGCCGTGGCGGTGATCGCCTCCACCGCAGGCGTAGGGCTGGGCGCGTGGCATTTGCAGGGGGCCGCCGCCGAATCGCAGGCGCGTGAGGATCTGCAACGCGCGGCTTTTTTGAAGGGCGGCGTGATCGACCAATGGCTGGCGGAGCGTACCGGCGACGCGATGGTTCTGGGCGAGGCGCGGGGCTTCAACCTGTTCGCGGTAACGGCCCTCGAGCGGCGTTCGACGCTGGCGCTGGAGCAGGTGCGCGATCGCCTGGAGCTGATGCGCACGGCTTATAATTACGACAGCGTGGCCCTGCTGGATGCGGATCGTCAGCCGGTGATCGAACTGGGCCGCAGTGCCCTCGACGAGGCCGCGATGGACGCGGTGCTGCGCGAGGTGCGCCGCAGTGGCGAGACCAGTGAGCCGATCCTGCACGCGGACCCGGACCGGCGCCCGCGGATCAGCTGGGCGGTGCCGGTGCGCGACCGGGCGGCGCCGCAGGATCCGGTGGTGGGACTGGTGCTGCTGTCATCGACGCTCGAGAACCTGCATCCGTTGCTGACCCTGACCGAGAATCGCAACGGCATGGATGCCCAGGCGCATATCGTGGTGCGCGAGGGCGACCAGCGCGCCATGATTGCCCGGATCACCGAGTCCGGAGGCCTGATTATCCCGGCGCCTGCGGCCTTCCCCCGGCTGCGCGAACGGGTCCTGGATCATCCCCGTGGCGACGTTGTGATCGAGCGCTTTGAGGACGCGGACAGTCCGTTCCTTGCCGGTGTACAGGGGCTGGCACCCGCGGGCTGGGACCTGGTGCTGAAGCGCGATCTCGACGCGCTTCAGGCGCTGCCACGGCAGCAGGGGGCGTGGGCGGCCGGGGCCACGCTGTTCGTCTGGCTGGTCGTGCTCGGGGCGGGGGCGTTGCTGTGGCGTCAGCAGTGGTTGCGGCGCAACCTGGTCCTGGTGCGGGCTCACGCCGATCAACATCGACTGCTCGGGATCTTTTTCGATATGCCGTTTGTCGGCATGGCGATTTCCGGACCGCGGGGTCAGGGCTGGGAGCGCGTGAATGCGTGCCTGGCCGACATGCTGGGTTATGGGCCGGACGAGCTGGCGGCGATGGACTGGGACCGCCTGGCCATACCCGAGGATCGTGGCTGCGAGGCGGTGCTGGACGCCGAGATGCGCCGCGGCGACCGTCCGGGCTATAGCGTGGTGAAGCGCCTGCTACGACGTGACGGGCGGGTGATGGTCGCGGATATCGACGTGAAGTGCAGCCGCACGCCGCAGGGCGAGCTGGACCGGGTGGTGGCGACGGTCGGGGACATCACCGAACAGCGCGAACAGGAAGAGCGGCAGCGCCTGGCCTCGGTGGTGTTCGAGAACACCCGAGAAGGGGTGGTGATTACGGATGCCAGCGCCCATATCCTGTCGGTGAACCGGGCCTTTACCCAGTTGATGGGATACACCCAGGACGAGGTGGTGGGGCACACGCCGAAGATGTTCCAGTCCGGGCGCCACGATCAGGCGTTCTACACCAGCATGTATCGCGAGCTGCAGGTGAACGGTCACTGGCAGGGCGAGATCTGGAACCGGCGCAAGAACGGCGAGATCTTCCCGGAGTTGCAGAGCATTACCGCGGTGCGCGACGAGCAGGGCCACCTTACACATTACGTGTCGGTGTTCGCGGATATCTCGCGGATCAAGGCGTCGGAGGCGGAGCTCGACTTCCTCGCGCATCACGATCCGCTGACCGAGCTGCCGAATCGCCGCTTGCTGCGCGCACGCCTGACGCACGGCATCTCGTTGATGCGTCGCCGCCAGGGGCACCTGGCGCTGCTGTTCGTGGATATCGACCGCTTCAAGGACATCAACGACAGCCAGGGCCACGCCGCGGGCGACCGCTTGCTGAAGATCGTCGGTGAGCGCCTGCAGGTGGGGCGGCGCGGAACCGATACCGTTGCCCGCCTGGCGAGCGACGAGTTCGCGGTGCTGGTGGAGAACCTGGGGCATGTGGACGACGCCGCGCTGGTGGCGGAGAACATCATCCGCGAGGTGGGCTACCCCTGTGATCTCGGCAACGGCGTGGAGATGGAGATTGCCGCGACGGTTGGCATCGCGGTCTTCCCCGACCATGGGGTGGATGCCGACACCCTGTTGCAGCAGGCGAGTACCGCGCTGTCACAGGCCAAGATGGACGGGCGCGGGAGCTATCGGTATTACTCCGACGAGTTCACCCGTGCGGCACGCGAGCGCATTGACCTGTCGGCGCGCCTGCGCCGCGCCATCGAGGCGGATGCGCTGGAGGTCCACTACCAGCCGCAATACAACGTCGAGGACGGGCGTCTGCTGGGGGCGGAGGCGCTGTTGCGCTGGACCGATCCCGAGCTGGGTCCGATCTCGCCGGGGCGCTTTATCCCGCTGGCCGAGCAGACCGGCCTGATCGTGGAGCTGGGGGGCTGGGTGCTGCGCCGGGTGATCGAGCAGGGCCATCGCTGGCGCGCGGCGGGCTATCCGCCGATCCGCCTGGCGGTGAACGTCTCGGCGCTGCAGTTCCAGCGGGTGCCGATCGACCAGCAGGTGGGCCAGTTGCTGGAGGACTTCGAGTTCCCGGCGGATCAACTGGAGCTGGAGATCACCGAGTCCGCGCTGATGGCGGACCCGAGCCGGGCCCGGCGCATCCTGATGCGCCTGCGCGAGCGCGGGGTGCACTTTGCGATCGACGACTTCGGCACCGGGTACTCCTCCATGGCGCAGCTCAAGCGTTTTCCGGTGGACACGCTCAAGATCGACAAGAGCTTCGTCGACGGCCTGGCCGAGGACGATGCGGCCGGCAGCGCGGACGATCGCTCCATTGCCCGCTCCATCGTTGGTCTGGGCCATGGCCTTGGGCTGACCGTGCTGGCGGAAGGCGTGGAGACCGCCGAGCAGCTCGCGGTTCTGCGCGAGCTGGGCTGTGACCACTATCAGGGGTTCTACGCCAGCCGCCCGGTGCCGGCGCTCGAGTTCGAGGCCTTGCTGACCAGCGCTCCGGGCACGCCTTCACCCTAGGTGTGATCTCTCAATAGGTTGTCCACGGGGCGACTCCGAAGGATGTTGCAGCGGCCCGTCTGGCGAGTCCGTTGCGGGCCGAGCATCGGGCTAGACCCCGGGCAGGTGCAGGATGCCGACCACGGCGCCGGTCATCAGCGTGGCCAGGGTGCCGGCCACGATGGCGCGGATGCCGAGGGCAACGATCTCGCTGCGTCGCTCCGGGACCAGCGCGCCCAGCCCCCCGATCAGGATGCCGAGACTGCCGAGGTTGGCGAACCCGCTGAGGGCGTAGATCAGGATCAGCTCGCTGCGCGTGGAGAGGGCGTCGCGCGGCAGTTCGGCCAGATGCAGGAAGGCCACCATCTCGTTGAGGATGGTCTTTACCCCGAGCAGGGAGCCGGCGGTGACCGCCTCGTTCCAGGGGATGCCCATCAGCCAGGCCAGCGGCGCGAAGACCCACCCCAGCATGCGCTCCAGGCTGAGGGCCGCCCCGGCCACCTCCGGCAACGCGCCGAGCATGACGTTAACCAGCGCGACCAGCGCAATTACCACGATCAGCAGCGCGATGATCTGCAAGAGCAGTTCCAGCCCGCGCAGGGTGCCGCGGGTGATGGCATCCATCGAACTGCTGGCAGGCTCGGGTTCGGGCAGCAACTCGCCCGTGGTCGAGGGTGCGGTGGGCGGGATCATCACCGTGGCAACCAGCAGTGCGGCGGGCAGGCTGATCAGGGAGGCGACGATCAGATGGCCCAGGGCATCGTCCAGCACCGTGTTGATGATGGTGGCGTAGAGCACCAGCATGGTGCCGGCCAGGGTGGCCATGCCGACGGCCATCAGCGCGAACAGCTCGCTGCGGGTCATCTCCCGCAGATAGGGGCGGATCACCAGCGGGGATTCGACCATGCCGAGGAACACGTTCGACGCGGTGCCCACGCCCAGGGCGCCGCCGATCCCGAAGGCCCGCTGCAGCACCCTGGACGCGGCGCGGATCAGCAGCGGCAGGATGCGCCAGTGAAACAGCAGCGCCGAGAGTGCGCTCAGGACCAGGATCAGCGGCAGGGCCTGAAAGGCGAGCACGAAGGTGCTGCCGTGGCCTTCGGTCGCAAATGGGGGTTCGTCCCCGCCGATGTAGCCGAAGACGAAGGTGGTCCCGGCTCGCGTCGCGTCGGTCAGGGCGACCACGGCCTCGTTGGCCCACAGGAACAAGTGCTGCATGCCCGGCACGTTCAGCAGCAGCGCGGCAATCCCGAATTGCAGGGCCAGGCCGGCCAGTACCGGCCGCCAGGGGAAAGACCGCCGGTGCTCGCTCAAAAGCCACGCGATCGCAATGAAGACCAGAAGGCCCAGGCCGGCTTGCAACTCGGTCACGAACGGTCTCCGACAAAAATCGCGGGCACAGCATACCCGGGGGCTGGGGTCGATGTGCGCGCCGGGTCGGCGGCGGACCGGGCGGGCCATGCCGGGTTGCGTGTCGGGCGCGACGTGGATCGTCGCCTGGGGATGGTAGGGTAGGCGCATCTGGACCACGCGGGCCTTGAGGCCCTGCGCGGCATTTCCCGAATGGATCAAGGAGGCGGGTTGGTGGAGTCGCGCGAGTTGCAGCCAGGGATGGTGGTGCTGCATGGCAATCACTTGGAGTCGCTGCGCACGCTGGCGGTGGAGTGGATGCGCCGCGCGCCGCTCGGTCCGCTGGAGAACGAGACCATCCTGGTGCAGAGCAACGGCATGGCGCAGTGGCTGCGGCATGCCCTGGCCGCGCCGCCGGATGCCGACCCGCCGGGCTGCGGGATCGCGGCGGCGCTGGACATGCAGTTGCCGTCGCGCTTCGTGTGGTCGGCCTATCGCGCGGTGCTTGGCGCCGAGGCCGTTCCGCTGGAATCCCCGTACGCCAAGCGGCCGCTGACCTGGCGCCTGATGCGCCTGTTGCCCGAGTGCCTGGCGCAGGACGCCTTTGCACCGCTGCGCCAGTTCCTGCAGGACGACGATCCGGGGCAGGGGGGCGACCTGCGCAAGCGTTTCCAGCTGGCCGAGCGCCTGGCGGACCTGTTCGATCAGTACCAGGTGTACCGCGCTGACTGGCTGACCGACTGGGCGGCCGGACGCGACATCCTGTGCGACGCCCGCGGGCAGGAGCGCGAGCTGGCCCCAGGGCAGCGCTGGCAGGCCGAGCTGTGGCGCTTGCTGCAGGCGGATATCGGTGCGGCGCGCGAGGCGGTCAGTCGCTCGGCCGTGCATGCCCGCTACATGGATGCGGTGCGCGCGCTGGAGCAGCCCCCGGCGGGCCTGCCCCGGCGGATCATCGTGTTCGGCATCTCTTCGCTGCCGGGGCAGATCCTGGAGGCGCTGGAGGGCCTGGCGCGCTTCTGCCAGGTGCTGGTCTGCGTGCACAACCCCTGCGAGTACTACTGGGCCGACATCGTCGCCGACAAGGACCTGCTGCGCGCCACGCGCCGGCGCCAGGCGCGCAAGGCGGGCATGCCCGAGGCCCTCGACGAGGCGGAGCTGCACAACCACGCCCACCCGCTGCTGGCGGCCTGGGGCAAGCAGGGACGCGACTACATCGGGCTGCTGGACGAACACGACGACCCCGAGCACTACGGCCGGGTGCTGCGCACGCTGGACTGGGAGCGCGTGGACGTCTTCGAGCCGCACGGCACGCGCGGGCCGGAGGACTGCCTGCTGCACCAGCTGCAGGAGGACATCCGCGAGCTGCGCCCACTCGCCGAGACCCGGGAGACCTGGCCCGCGGTCCCGGCGGAGGACCATTCCATCCAGTTCCACGTGGCGCACAGCCCGCTGCGCGAGGTGGAGCTGCTGCACGACCGGCTGCTGGATCACTTCGAGCGCGACTCGTCGTTGCGCCCGCGCGACGTGATCGTGATGGTGCCGGACATCGATCAGTACGCCCCGCACATCGAGGCGGTGTTCGGCCAGCCGGAGACCGATGATCCGCGTTTTATCCCGTACACGCTGTCGGACCAGGGGCCGCGCGGTCGCGATCCGGTGCTGATTGCGCTGGAGCAGTTGTTGTCGCTGCCGGAGAGCCGGATGGGCGTCAGTGAGCTGCTGGACCTGCTGGATGTGCCCGCGGTGCGCCGGCGCTTTGGCATCGCGGAGGAGGACCTGGGTCAGCTTCACCGCTGGGCCGAGGGGTCGGGCGTGCGCTGGGGGCTGGATGCCGCACAGCGCGCCGGGCTGGGCCTGCCCGAGGGGCTGGAGCAGAACACCTGGCGCTTCGGCCTGCGGCGGATGCTGCTGGGCTACGCCCTGGGCGACCAGGGTCCGTGGCAGGGCCTGGAGCCCTACGACGAGATCGGCGGGCTGAGTGCCGCGCTGCTGGGGCCGCTGGACGCCCTGATCACGGCCCTGGAGGAGGCCTGGGCGTGGCTGCGCCAGGCGCATGCGCCGGTAGACTGGGCCGTGCATTTGGGTGGGCTGCTGGAGCAGTTCTTCGCGGCCGAGACCGATGCCGAGCTGTTCACCCTGGAGCAGCTGGGCGAGGCCCTGGATCAATGGCGCGAGGACTGCGCGGCGGCCGGCCTGGAAGAGGCGCTGCCGCTGGCGGTGGTACGCGAGCAGTGGCTGGCCAGCCAGGACGATTCCGGGGTGGGCCAGCGTTTCCTCGCCGGGCAGGTGAACTTCTGCACCCTGATGCCGATGCGGGCGATCCCGTTCCAGGTGGTCTGCCTGCTGGGGATGAACGATGGCGACTATCCGCGCAGCCCGACCCCGGTGGATTTCGACCTGATGGCGAACGACTACCGCCCGGGCGATCGCTCGCGCCGCGAGGACGACCGCTACCTGTTCCTGGAGGCGCTGCTCTCCGCGCGGCGCCAACTGCATGTGAGCTGGGTAGGGCGGCATGTGCGCGACAACGAGCCGCGCCCGCCGTCGGTGCTGGTGGGCCAGCTGCGTGATCACCTGGCGGCGGGCTGGGGCCTGGCCGGGTCCGACGGGCGGGAGGCCGGCCCGGCCCTGGTGGACCACCTGACCACCTGGCACCCGCTGCAGCCGTTCTCCCCGGTGAACTTCCCGGCGGCGGACGCCGCCGGCGATCGGCACTTTACCTACGCGCGGGAGTGGGAGGCAGTGCACGATCCGGCGCCGGGCGCTGCGGCGGATGCCGCTGGTGGCGCCCCCGCGGCGGTTCCGTTGCTGGAGGCAGAGCGCGAGCCGCGCGCCCTGGGGCCGGAGGCATTGACGCGCTTTCTGCGCTTCCCGGTGGAGGCGTTCTTCCGCCATCGTCTGGGGGTGTTTTTCGACGAGGAGGAAGAGGCCGGCGACGACCTGGAACCCTTTGGTCTGGCCGGGCTGGAGCAGTGGCAGGTGCGTCAGCAACTGGTCGCGGCGGCACTCGAGACCACCGACGACGCGGACGCCTGGCCGAGCATCCTGGAGGCGGAGTCGGCCCGGCTGCAGCGCGCGGGCCGGCTGCCGCTGGGGGCGGCAGGCGAGCTGGAGCGCGACGCGATGGTGGAGGAGGCCGCGCGGCTGCTGGAGCGGATCGGCGAGCGCTATGCGCTGTACCCCGAGTCGTTGCCGGCCGCGCGGCCCCTGCGTCTGGAACACGAGCACTGGGGCCTGGAGGCCGTGCCACCCGCCTTGCGCAGCGACGGGCAGGCGCGGGTATGTCTCGACTACACCGCGGGCCGCATTGGTGATGGCAAGAAGTGGCGCTTCGACAAGCTGATGGCGCCCTGGGTGATGCATCTGCTGGCCAACGCCGGGACGGGCGGCGTGGACTCCGAACTGGTTGGACTGGACAAGCGCCTGGAGCTCCCGGGGCTGGAGCCGGGGCTGGCCGAGGAGTTGCTGGGCACGCTGCTGGAGGCCTGGGTGGCCGGCCAGGAGCGGCCGCTGCCGCTGGCCTGCGCCGCCGCCTTTGCCTGGCTCGCGGCGGAGGAGGGGTCGAAGGATCCGTATGACGAGGCGCTGAAGACCCTGGCCGGGAATGACTTCGCCGTCGGCGAATGGTCGCGCAGCCCGGCGCTGGCGCGTGCCTGGCCCGACCCCGAGACCCTGCTGGACGATCCGGACTTTGCCTTCTGGCGCGACCGGATTTACCGGCCGGTGTTTTTCGTGGTGAATCAGGCGGAGGACCCCGCATGAGCGCGACCGCCCACAAGTTGGATCTGCTGGGGCTGCCCCTGCACGGCAGCCGCCTGATCGAGGCGAGTGCCGGCACCGGCAAGACCTACACCATCGCCGCGCTGTATCTGCGCCTGGTGCTGGGGCACGGCGAGCTGCCCGAGGGCACCGGCGCCCTGACGCCCCCGCAGATCCTGGTGATGACCTTTACCGACGCGGCGACCCAGGAGTTGCGCGAGCGCATCCGCGATGCGCTGGCGATTGCCGCGCGCGTGTTCCGCGCGGAGGACCCGGATGCGGTGCCGGGCGTGCAGGACATCCACAAGCAGTTGCGCCGCGAATACACGGAGGCGGAGCGTCCGGGCGCCGCGCGCCGGCTGGAGCTGGCGGCGGAGTGGATGGACGAGGCCGCGGTCTCCACCATTCATGGCTGGTGCTATCGCATGCTGCGCGAGCATGCCTTCGACAGCGGGAGCCTGTTCACCCAGGACCTGGCGAGTGACCAGCAGGAGTTGCTGGCGGACGCGGCGCGCGACTATTGGCGCCGTTTTGTCTATCCGCAACCGGCGGCGCCACTCGCGCTGCTGCGCAACGCCTTCGGTGCTGATCCCGACACCCTGCTGCAGAAGATCCGGCCGCTGGTCGGGCATCTCCCGGCCCACACGGCGGATGTGGAGCTGGAGACGCCGGAAGGCTTGGCAGCTGCATTGGGCGATCGGCTGGCGCGGCTGGAGGCCATGAAACGGCCCTGGCGCGAGGCGTTCGCGGCGGTGGCCGAGCAGTTCGAGACGCTGCGCAACTCGGTGCTGAACAAGCAGAAGTACAGCAACCCGGAGAAGTTGCTGGGGGCCATGCGCGACTGGGCGGCGGACCCCGGCGCACTGCGACCAGGCGGGGTCTCCGGCGACTCGCCCCTGGAGCGTTTCAGCGCGGCCGGAATGCAGACGCGGCTGAAGGCGGGGCAGGCGCTGCCGGACGATCTGCATCCGGCCTTCGCGGCGCTGGACGATCATGCCGAGGTCTGTGTGGACGACCGCGAGCGCCTGTTGCAGGCGGCCGCGCGGCAGGTGGACGCGCGGTTTCGCCAGGCACAGCGTCAACGCGCGCAGATGGGTTTCAACGACCTGCTGACCCGGCTGCGCGACGCCCTGGACGGACCCGGTGGCGAACACCTGGCAGCGACCCTGCGCGCCCAGTTTCCGGTGGCGCTGGTCGACGAGTTCCAGGATACCGATCCGGTGCAGTATCGGATCTTCCACCGCGTCTACCGCATCGACGAGAACCCGCGCGATCTGGGCGTGCTGCTGATCGGCGACCCCAAGCAGTCGATCTATCGCTTTCGTGGGGCGGATATCCATACCTATCTCGCCGCGCGCGCGGCCACCGCCGGGCGGCATTACACGCTGGAGCGAAACTTCCGGTCGACCGATGCCCTGGTGCAGGGCGTGAACCGGCTGTTCCAGCATGCCGAGGGCTGGCAGGACGGGGCCTTCCTGTTCCGCTCGGGAACGGAGAACCCCTTGCCGTTTCTGCCGGTGGACGCGAACGGGCGTGCGGAGGTCTTCGAGAACGATGGACAGGCGATGCCGGCCGTCACGCTGTGGTGCTTTGATCCGGGCGAGCCGGTGCCCAAGGGCGCCTATCGCGAGCGCATGGCGCAGGCTTGCGCCAGCTACATGGTGGAACTGCTCAACGGCGGGATGGCCGGTCGCTGTGGCTTCCGCAAAGGTGAGGCATTGACCGGGGTACGGCCACGCGACATGGCGGTGCTGGTGCGCGGGCGTGGCGAGGCGGATGCGATCCGTGCCGAGCTGCGCCGGCGGGGTGTGCGCAGTGTGTACCTGTCCGATCGCGAGTCGGTGTATGCGACCGCCGAGGCGGGAGACCTGCTGCGCTGGTTACGCGCCTGCGCCGAACCGACCAGTGAACGCCTGCTGCGCGCGGCGCTGGCGACCGCGACGCTGGGGCAGTCGCTGGCCGAACTGCATCGGCTGACGCTGGACGAGCTGGCGTGGGAGGTCCGCGTCGAGCAGTTCCGCGACTATCGGCGGCTGTGGCAGTCGCGCGGGGTGTTGCCGATGCTGCGCCGCCTGCTGCACGACTTCGAGGTCCCGCGCCGGCTGCGTGCCACGGCCGAGGGCGAGCGTGCCCTGACCAACCTGCTGCATCTGAGCGAGCTGTTGCAGCAGGCGGCCGCCGAGCTGGACGGCGAGCAGGCGCTGATCCGGCATCTGACGGAACATCGCGGCGGCGAAGGCGAGACCGGGGAGGAGCAGGTCCTGCGCCTGGAGAGCGACGAGGACCTGGTCAAGGTGGTTACGCTGCACAAGTCCAAGGGGCTGGAGTATCCGCTGGTGTTCCTGCCGTTCGTCTGCAATTTCCGTCAGACGGATACGGCCAAGGACGTGCCCTACCGCGATCATCCGCCGCAGGGTGGGGCGCGCTGGGTATTCCGCATGGACGGCGAGGTGTTCGAGCGCGCCGAGCGCGAGCGCCTGGCCGAGGATCTGCGCCTGTTGTATGTCGGCATGACCCGCGCGCGGCATGCCTGCTGGCTGGGGATTGCGCCGATCGTCTCCGGAAACAGCAAGACCAATCACTTCGACCGCACGGCGGCCGGATACCTGCTGGCCGGACCCGCGGGGGTGCAGGACAGCGGGTTGGAGGCCGCGCTGCGGGATGCAGCCGGCGACGCATCGGCGATTCATGTGGGGGCGCTGCCGGAGGCGCGCGCGGTGGCCGCGCAGATGGGCAGTGCCACGACCGCGACGGGGCCGGCCCGGGTGCCGCCGCCGCGCCGCTTCGAGCGCTGGTGGGTGGCCAGTTACAGTGCGATTGCCGCGCATGACGAGGGGGTCGCGCCGGTGGCCCCCGACTCGGCGCGCGAGGACGTGCTGCGCGAGGGGGTGGCGGATGCGAGTCGGCCGCCGCTGGAGGCGCCGGAGCCCGAGTCGCGCGCGGCCAGTGGGCTGCATGCCTTCCCGCGCGGGCCCGGGCCCGGCACCTTCCTCCACGGGCTGCTGGAGTGGGCGGCGGAGCAGGGCCTCGCTGCGCAGGCGGCAGATCCCGAACGGATGGTGCAGGAGATCGCGACACGCTGCGAGCGGCGGGGCTGGAGCGAGTGGTCGGAGACGGTCGCGGACTGGATGCAGCAGTTGCTTGCGGTCGCCTTCCCGCTGGAGGACGGCGACCATTTCAGTCTGGGCGGCCTGACCACCTATCAGCCGGAGCTGGAGTTCCTGTATCCGACGCGCAACCTGCAGGCGGGCGAGCTGGATCAGGGGGTCCGCGCGCAGATCCTGCCCGGACAACCGCGCCCGCCGCTGGGGAACGTGACCCTGAACGGGATGCTGAAGGGATTCGTCGATCTGGTCTTCGAGCACGGCGGGCGCTATTACGTGGCGGACTACAAGTCCAACTGGCTGGGGACTTCGGCCCAGGCGTACACCCCGGAACGCCTGCAGGCGGCGGTGCTGGAACACCGCTACGACCTGCAGCTGGTGCTCTATACCCTGGCACTGCATCGCCAACTGGCCGCGCGCCTGCCGGGCTACGACTATGACCAGCACATGGGTGGCGGGGTGTACCTGTTCCTGCGTGGCGTGGATGCGCCGGGGCACGGGGTGTTCCACCACTGCCCGCCGCGCGCGCTGATTGAATGGCTGGATCACCGCATGGCGGCCGGCCCGAACCGGGAGGCGACGGCATGAGCGCGGTGATGACAACGGGCACCTTGGCCTCGGCGGAGGCCGTGCTCGACCTATTGCGCGAGTGGGAGGAGGCGGGCTGGCTGCGCGGCGTGGACCGGGCGCTGGTGCGCTTCCTGCACGAGCAGGCCCCGGCGGCGTCGCCGCTGGCCCTGCTGCTGGCGGCGCTGGCCAGCCATCAGGTCGGACGCGGCCATGTCTGTCTGGAACTGGACGCATTGCTGCAGGCCCCCGACGCCACGCTGGCCCTGCCGCCGGAGGGCGAGCCGGGGTCGCGGCCGCCGCCGCGGCCCTCGTCGGTACTGCAGGGGGTATCCGTTGCGCAGGTCGCGGAGGCCCTGCAGGACAGTGGCCTGGCCGGACCGGGCGAATTGGGTGGAACGCCGCTGGTGTACACCGGGGAGCAGGTCTATCTGCGCCGCTATTGGGAGAGCGAGCGCCGCATCGGCCAGGCCATCCGCGCGCGCCTGGCGGACCGCGAGGCCTGGCAAGGTGCGCTGGACGAGCAGGCGGCGCGGGACTGGCTCGATCATCTGTTCGGACCGCCGGCGGAGGCTGCCACCGATCCGGACTGGCAACGCCTGGCCTGTGCCCTGGCGGCCGGTTCCGGCTTCAGTGTGATTACCGGTGGGCCGGGGACCGGCAAGACCACCACCGTGCTGCGACTGCTCGCGTTGTTGCAGGGGTTGCAGGGTCCGGACGACCCGCTGCGCATCCGCCTGGCGGCGCCGACCGGCAAGGCGGCGGCGCGCCTGAATGCCTCGGTCAGCGGGGCGCTGGATCGCCTGGGGCTGGACCAGCTGCCCGATGGCGACGCGCTGCGCCGGAGCCTGCCGGCCGAGGTGGTGACGGTGCACCGTCTGCTCGGGGCGCGCCCGGATACCCGGCACTTCCGCCACGGGGCGCGCAACCCGCTGGCGGTGGATGTGCTGGTGGTGGACGAGGCCTCGATGATCGACCTGGAGCTGATGGCGAGCCTGGTCGAGGCCGTGCCACGCACGGCGCGCCTGATCCTGCTGGGGGATCGCGATCAGCTCGCCTCCGTGGAGGCCGGCGCGGTGCTGGGCGAACTGTGCCACCGCGCCGGGGGCGGGCACTACACGCCGCAGACCGCGCACTGGCTGGAGGCCGTGACCGGGATGGCCGTACCGGCGGCGATGCAGGATGCGGCCGGTCAGGCGCTGGACCAGCACATCGTGATGCTGCGCGAGAGTCATCGCTTCGGCGCGGACAGCGGGATCGGGCGGTTGGCCGCGGCGGTGAACACGGGCGAGGCATGGAATGGGCCGGACGGGGACGATGCCGTCCGGCAAAAGGTACTCGCTGGGCCCGAGGACCCGGCACTGGTGACGCTCGCGGTGGACGGGCGCGCGGACACGCCGGAGGGCGAGGCGGTGGGTTATGCGGGCTATCTCGAGGGCCTGCGGGCGGCGCGGCCGGCCCCGGCGGCCCCGCGCGCGGCCTGGGAGGACTGGGCGCGCGACGTGCTGGCGGCCCACGGGCGGTTCCAGCTCCTGTGCGCGGTGCGCCGCGGCCCGTGGGGGCTGGAGACGCTGAACCGGCGCGTCGCCGCGGCCTTGCAGGCGCGCGGACTGCTCGAGGGGGACGCGGGACGGATGGACGGGCCCGGGGCCGGCGGACAATGGGTCGAGGGGCGCCCGGTGATCGTCACGCGCAATGACTACGCGCTGGGGCTGATCAACGGCGATATCGGCATTGCCCTGGCCGTCCCGGCCTGGCTGGCGCGTGGCGAGCCGGAGGCGGACTCGGATGCCACCAAGGGCGAAGACTCGGTGCTGCGGGTGGCGTTCCTGGCCGCCGGGGACGGCGGGCGTGTGCGCTGGGTGCTGCCCAACCGCCTGGAGGCCATCGAGACCGCGTTTGCCCTGACGGTGCACAAGGCCCAGGGGTCGGAGTTCGAGCATGTGGCCCTGGTGCTGCCGGACGCGGACAGCCCGATCCTGACCCGCGAGCTGGCCTACACCGCCATCACCCGCGCCAGCCGCTGGTTCAGCCTGCTGGAGCCACGCGCGGGCACGCTGGTTGCGGCCAGCCAGCACCAGATCCGCCGTAGCGGCGGCCTGCGGCGGTGGCTGGGGAACGCGTCGTAGAGCGTCGTAGGGTGCGTTGAGCATCGCGAAACGCACCGTTCACGGGACAACACCCGCCCTCTTGATGCGATTCGCTGCGCTCATCGGCATCCTACGTCCGTTGCCCGTGTCCGGGGTTGGCAGCATTGTCGGATGCGATGAGCCCCGCGACTCGCATCACCTCGCCAATCGTCCGCTGTCCAGGTCCGGCTTTGGCGGGGGCTTCGCCTGCAAGCAGGCTCCCACAGAGGGTCGTGCGGCTGGCCGCTCGGGGGGTGTTCAGGTGGTGCGGCTGCCGTAGGTGACGACGGATTCGATGCGTTGGGCGCGTTCTGCGTCGAGGCCGTCGGTCTGGGCGAGGGTGGCGGCGTCGGCGTTGATGATGTCGCGCACGCTGCCGATGTCGCGCAGGAGGTCGCGGGCCTGGTCGGCCTCGACGCCGGGCAGGCCGCTGACGATGAATTCGGCGGCCTTGCGCCGGGTGTCGGGTTTGGTCGGGCGGTCAGACGGGTCCGGCTCGATCTGTGCGTTCAGCCCCAGAAGGTAGATCAGCATGCCGCTGTTGTCGGCATCGGAGCTGGGCAGGACGCTGATCCCGAGGGCGATCGTCAGGTGGGCCAGGGCGCGGTGGATGTCCAGCGCCTGCTGGTGGAAACGCGGCTCGTAGAGGTCCCCCTCCACGATGTAGACGACCTGCTGGTAGTTGGCCTTCAGCTTGGCGGCGCTCTCCCACAGGGTCTTGTCGACGACGCTGAGCACCATGTCGGTGGCGGACTTGCGCTCGACCACGACGCCGTTCGGCAGCAGGTAGTCGCCGACGTCGAGGTCGGTGAATTCCAGCTCCACTCCCTCCAGGCGTTCGATGCGCTGAATGATCTTGCCCTGCTCGCGGCGGTCTGCGCGGATCGGCAGGTGAACGTTTTCCATGGGGGGCTCCGGTTGGTTGGCAAACTCAGGGCACTCTAGGGCGTGCCGCGGGCCGCTCCAAATGGCCGGATGGCGGGCGGGGCGGCCCGGTGCACGGGTTGGCGTGCGTGGGCGCCGCACATGGCCTACAGTCGGGGAGCGTGCCCGGCGGATGGCAACCGTGGGCATGCATGGAAACAACAAAAACAGAAAAGGATGGAGTGCATATGTCGATTCAGATTGCAGTGGTGGGACTGGGCCGGGTGGGCGGCCGCTTCCTCGAGATGTTGCTGGAGTCCGGTCTGCCCGGGATGACGATCTGCGCGGCCTCGGAGCAGGGCGAGACCGAGGGGCGCCGGCTGGCCGAGGCGAAGGGGATCCCGCTGGAGTCGGTTGCGGATCTCGTGGCGCGCGGGGATCAGGTGGATGTGATCTTCGACCTGACCGGGCAGCCGCAGGTCCGCCAGGAGCTGCGCGAGGGGATGCAGAACAGCGGGAACCGCCATACGGTGGTGGCGCCCGAGGTGATGGCGCACCTGACGTGGTCGATGCTGACGCGCGAGGCCCCGCCGGACGTGCACGGCAGTACGGGGTACTGATCGAGCGCCGCGTCGCCGGGGGTTCGATGGCGGCGCGAACGGCTGGATTCGGTCACGAAAGGCCGCCTTCGGGCGGCCTTTTTGTTGCTGGCTGGCGCGCAGGCGTTGAGAAGTGAGGCGAAACGACACGCGGAATGATTGCTTGCTGGTTCGAGCTGATGGTGGGTGCCCGTCCCCTTGATGTCATCCCGGCCGTAGCGCAGCGCAGAGCCGGGATCTTCGGTGTCGCGGTGGCCGGCCGGGGGATCCCGGATCACCGCTACGCGGTGTCCGGGACGACGGGGTGGTGTGGGGCCCCGCTTCAGACCAGGCGTGTCTCCAGGCAGTCGGCGAGGGCGAGAGGCGCCATGGCCCTTGAATGAATCCAGCCCTGGTAGAGGTCGCAGCCGATCGTCCGGAGGAAGTCGCGCTGCGCCTCGGTCTCCACGCCCTCGGCCACCAGGGTCAGGCCCAGGCTGTGGCCGAGGTGGACGATGGAGCGCAGGATCATGTCGGATTCCGGGTCCTGGCCGATGTCGGCGATGAACGAGCGATCGATCTTGAGCTTGTCGATCGGCAGCGATTTCAGGTAGGCGAGGGAGGAATAGCCGGTGCCGAAATCATCCAGTGCGACCCGGATGCCCAAGGCCTTTAGTCCGCGCAGCTGATCGCGGGTCAAGGCGACGTCCGCCATGGCCACGGTTTCGGTGACCTCGATTTCGAGGTGCTCGGGTGGGGCGCCGGTGGCCCGGAGAGCCCTGCCCAGATGGTCCACCAGGTCATGCTGGCGGAACTGAATGGCGGAGATGTTGATCGCGACGCGGAGGTCGAGACCCGCGCGGGACCACTGGGCGAGCTGCTCGCAGGCCGTGCGGATGACCCAGTCGCCCAGCGGCAGGATCAGTCCGTTGGCCTCGGCGCTGGCGATAAAGCGTGCCGGAGCAACCGGTCCGAGTTCGGTGTCCGTCCAGCGTGCCAGGGCCTCGACGCCGATGATGCGGTTCGAGGCGACATCGAGCAGGGGCTGGTAGTGCAGCTCGAGTTCGTGGTTCTCCAGCGCCTGCTGGAGGCGTTGCTGCAGGCGCTGTTCCTCATGCACCTGGGCGTCCAGGTGCTGCGAGAAGAAGGCATAGGTGTTGCGTCCGGAGTGCTTGGCCTCATACATCGCCATGTCGGCGTAACGCACCAGGGTGCATTCGTCGCGGGCATCGCGCGGGAACAGGGCGATACCGATGCTCCCGGTGGAGGCGAGGTTGCGCGTGTGTTCGGTCTGGAACGGGCTGCCGAAGATGCCGAGGATGCGCTGGGCGACCTGGCCGATGGCCTGTTCGTCTTCGACGTTGGTCAGCAGGATCATGAACTCGTCGCCGCCGAAACGCCCGATGGTCGCCTCCTGGTCCAGGGCGCCCTGAAGTCGGGCGGCCACGGCCTTCAGCAGCTGGTCGCCCTCGTGATGGCCGAAGGTGTCATTGACCATCTTGAAGTTGTCGAGATCCAGCAGCATCACAGCGATCGGGTGGCCGTGACGTTCGGCCTGGGCGATCCCCTGCGTCAGGCGGTCGTGCAGGAGCCAGCGGTTGGGTAGTTCGGTCAGGCTGTCGTGGGTGGCCTGGTGCTGGATCCGCGCCTCGCGGCGCTGGCGGTCGGTGATGTCGCGGATGAACGCGGTGATGCGGCGGCCTTCGCTGTCGTCGAAAGCATTCAGGCTGATGTCCAGCGGGAACTCGGTGCCGTCGATGCGGCGCCCGCGCAGGTGGGGCACCTGCCCCATGGTGCGCCGGTTGATGGTGTGGGCATGTGCCCGCCGGTGCATGCGGTGGCGTTCGCGCAGGCGCTCGGGGACCAGCCGCTCCACCGGTTGTCCGATCAATTGCTGGCGTGGATAGCCGAACAGACGTTCGATGTTGCGATTGGCCATCACGATACGGCCGTCCATGTCGGTGACCAGCACGCCGTCGGGGGCCGTCTCCACCAGTTGCTGGTAACGCTGCTCGCGCATCTCGATATCGCGGTGGGCCTGGTGCAGGCGCTGGAGGGGCGAGCGCACGCTTTCCAGGAACAGGCCCTGGTAGATCAGGAGATACGCCGCGAGCTTGTAGATATGGCCGAGTACAAACGGGGTGTCCGTCAGGTCTTCGTAGAACATGAAGAACAGCCCGCTGCCGATGCTGATGACCAGGGCGGCGGCGACCAGGGGCATGCCCGGACGTTGCAGCAGCTCACGGCGCAGGGCGAGCAGGGCCAGGGTGGCCAGGTGCAGGCCGATCACCAGCGCCTCCAGCCCCACCTTGATGGGCGTGAGCCCGCTGACCGGGTCGAACAGGGGCGGGACGACTTCCGCATGCCAAAGTCCGATCCACGCCAGCAAGGCGACTAGCAGGAGGCTCCCGATCAGGTAGACATGGCGTGGTGGACCGTCGCTTTGCGAGACCATGGGCAGGGCCACGTAGGCGAGCAATGCCGCGGCCGCGACCAGGCGCGCGGCCAGCCAGAACAACAAGGTCTGTTGTGACGAGTTCGGGGTGATGAAATCCGGCATGGCCGGATAGGTCATCAGGTGCAGGAAATCAAGCAACGCGACCGCCAGGAAGGCGCACGCCAGCAGCAGAGAAGCGGCCACGCGGCGGCGGTCGATTACGTGGTAGCCCACCGCGAATACCAGTACGGCCACAACCACCGCGAACAACTCCGCGCCCGTGTGGAAGGCGGTCAGGTGTTCGCTGGGCAGGATGCGGGGCAGCTCCGCCCCGAGCATCCAGATCGCCAGCGGTAACAGCAATAGCGCCAGCAGAACGCCGGAGGCGAGGGCAATATGTTGCCGCAGGTACCGATCGGATGGGGAAGTCATCTGGGAGCTTTCCCTTTCAGCGATGTCTTGCCCAGAACTGCCGGGCGAGGCCTTGCAGTCCGGTTGCGAGCTGCGCGACCTCGCGGGCGGCGGTGTCGCTTTGATCGGCCCGGTTCGCGGTGGTGTCGGCGGCGCTGCGGATCGAGTCGACCCCCCGGCGGATCTCTTCCCCGGCGGTCCCCTGTTGTTCCACGGCGGCCGCAATCCGGGTGCTCATGTCGCGGATCTGTCCGACGCCCGAGGTGATGTTTTCGAGTGCCGCCGCCGCCTGCCGGGCCTGTTCGACACTGGTTTCGGCCTGCGTGCGGCTTTGTTCCATGGACGCCACCGCAGCCCGCGCGCGATCCTGGAGACGCTCGATCATCTGCTGGATTTCGGCGGTGGAATCCTGTGTTCGACTGGCCAGTGTGCGCACCTCGTCCGCCACCACGGCGAAGCCTCGCCCCTGTTCGCCGGCGCGTGCGGCCTCGATCGCCGCGTTCAGGGCGAGCAGGTTGGTCTGCTCGGCGATGCCGCGGATCACGTCCAGAACGCTGCTGATGTCCTGGCTGTGGCGTTCCAGTTCGGCCATCACACCCGATCCATCGCGAATATGCTGTCCCAGGTTTTCGATGGCCTGCGTGCTTTCGGCCACGACGCCGCTTCCGGCACCGGCTTCGCGGTCGGTCCGGTCGGCTGCATCGGCCGCACCCTGGGCGCTGCGGGCGACCTCCTGCACGCTGTTCACCATCTGCTGGGTGGCGCTTGCCACCTGCTCGGTCTCGGTCTGTTGATGGTTGCAGGCTTGCCGGCTGTCACCGACCGCAGTGACCAGGGCGTCGGCGGTCCGGGTAAGGCGTTCGGCCGCGTTCCCCATGCGCCCGACGACCGAGCCTGCCTCTGCCTCCAGCATCTGCATCGCGAACAGGATCTCGCCGGCCTCGTCGGTACGCCCGGTGTAGATGTACTGGCTGACCGGGTTGTTGGCGATGCGGCGGGCGTGGGCCACCGCGCGGCAAAGCGGCGTCAGACTGGTCCAGACGAGCAGGCCGGCGACCAGCAGGGTGGTCAGGGTGAAGATCAGTGCGGAGCCCCAGGTGATGCCGGTCAGGGCGAGGCTGGCAATCAGGCCCAGCAGCACGCCACCGGCCACCGAGGCGACGGCCCGGGTCTTGATGCCAATGCGTGGCAGACGCAGCGACAGGGGCATGCGCCCCTCGAGCAGGGCGGCGTAGACGGATTCGGCCTTTTCCACCAGCTCGCGTTGCGGCTTGGTGCGGACGGACTGGTATTCGACCGTTTGACCGTCCTCGGTCACCGGTGTGACGTACGCGCTGACCCAGTAATGGTCGCCGTTCTTGCAGCGGTTCTTGACCATTCCCATCCAGGATCGTCCGCCTTGAACGGTCTGCCAGAGGTCCTCGAATGCGACAGGGGGCATGTCCGGGTGACGAACCACGTTGTGATTCTTGCCCAGCAGCTCTTCTTCCTCGAAGCCGCTGATGTCGATGAACTCTGGGTTGACGTAGCTGATGGCCCCCTTGAGGTTGGTGGTGGAGAGGATATTGGCACTCTCCGGGTAGTCCGCCTCGATCCCGGTGACAGGCAGGTTGCGTTTCATTTTGTTCCCCTGATGGCCGATCGTTGTTATTTGGGGTCGCGTCGGCCTGACCGGTGCTGCGTTGGCATCGGTTTTTTTGAAATGAAGCTAGCGGATATTCCCGCACAAAACAAATATATATCCGATGGGGTATGGAGCGGTGTCTTTTCATTGACAAAAGGCGTATAGTGCCCGGATCGAACGCCCCGCCCGTCAGCGTCCGTTCATTTGATCCAGAGCCTTCCGGCTCGCAGTGATCCCCCTGATTTCGTTTCCCCCGATGGGTGCTCTGTGTTGAACGAGTGGCGGGTGGCGTTGGAGCATTCCATGACTGATACGACCTTTGCCGACCTCGGGTTGGCCGATACCCTTTTGCGTGCGCTGGAAACCTCCGGGTACCAGCACCCGACCCCGATCCAGGCCCAGGCCATCCCGGAAGTCCTGAAGGGAGGCGACCTGCTGGCCGCCGCCCAGACCGGCACCGGCAAGACCGCCGGCTTCACCCTGCCGATCCTGCAGCGCCTTTCCACCTCGGATGCGCCGCAGGCCGGCAATGGCCGCCCGCGTTGCCTGGTGCTGACCCCGACCCGCGAGCTGGCCGCGCAGGTTCACGAATCCGTGAAGACCTACGGGCGCAATCTGAAGATGCGCTCGATGACGATCTTCGGCGGTGTCAACATGAACCCGCAGATCAAGGCCCTGCGTGATCGCATGGACATCGTGGTGGCGACGCCGGGGCGTCTGCTGGATCACGCCAATCAGAAGACCATCGACCTGTCCGGTGTGGAGATCCTGGTCCTCGACGAGGCCGATCGCATGCTCGACATGGGCTTCATCCGTGATATCAAGAAGCTGATTGCGATGATGCCGAAGAACCGCCAGAACCTGATGTTCTCGGCGACCTTCTCCGACGAGATCCGCAAGCTGGCCAACGGCCTGCTGAACAACCCGGCGGAGATCGACATCGCGCCGCGCAACACGGCCGCCGAAGGCGTGGAGCAAAGCGTGCACCTGGTCGAGACCAGCCAGAAGCGCGAGCTGCTGAGCCACCTGATCCGCACCAACAACTGGGAACAGGTGCTGGTGTTTACCCGTACCAAGCACGGCGCGAATCGACTGGCCGAGAAGCTGTCGAAGGACGGCGTGCGCTCCGAGGCGATTCACGGCAACAAGAGCCAGGCGGCCCGTACCAAGGCGCTGAAGCAGTTCAAGTCCGGTCAGGTACCGGTTCTGGTGGCCACCGATATCGCCGCGCGCGGCCTGGACATTGACCAGCTGCCGCAGGTGGTCAACTTCGAACTGCCGAATGTGCCGGAGGATTACGTGCATCGCATCGGTCGCACCGGGCGTGCCGGCTCCGCCGGTGCCGCGCTGTCGCTGGTGGATGGCGAGGAGATCAAGCTGCTGAAGGGCATCGAGCGCCTGATCAAGCGTCCGATCGACCGTATCGAGACCGAGGGTTTCGCCACGCCGAAGCCCGCCGCCAATGACGGCAACGCGAATGGCCGTGGCGGTCCGGGTGGCAAGCCGGGCGGTGGTGCCCGCAACGGCGCCCCGCGCAACGGTCGCGGCGGCAAGCCCGGTGGTGGTCGCGGCGGCAACGGTCGCCCGTCCGCCAACGGCAACCGCGCGGCTCGCAGCCGGTAAGCGGACCCGCTAACGCAGTACCGCGAACCCGCGGTCCCGAGTCTCGGGGCCGCGGGTTTTTTGTGTCTGGGTATCGGGGGTGAGGCGAGCGCCCGCTCAAGGGCTTTATTCACCACGAAGCGCACGAAGGCACGAAGAAATGCGAGGGCAGCAAGCATTCACAAGAGGATCAAAAAGCGGGTAGGCACATGGTGTTACGTGCCGGGTAGATCACGGGCGGCGTGATGCCGATTTCGACGCATCGGCACCTCGGGCGCCCTACAAAATAATTGTCTGACGTCGCGTCTTCGTGCGCTTCGTGGTGAACCTGTCGTTTTTCCTCTTTGTGCCCTCGGCACTCTCTGTGGTGCAACGCTTTTGAACTTGCGGCCAGGGGTTCGGATTGAGCTTGATCATGACGTGGCTGCGAGGGCTGGCGGATACTGCGCCGGACTCAAGGCGGGGGCCTGATGGTCGTTAACGATTCTAAAGGAGGGCGTCGATGAAGATTGGACCGTTGGGTGGGCTGCGACTGAAGCTGATTATCCTGGTGATCGTGGTGAGCACCGTGCCGTTGTCCATCATGGGCGGGGTGACCTTCCACACCATGAAGGGTGATCTGGCCGCGGGTGTGGACGCGGCGCTGGTGACCCAGTTGTGGTGGCTGCTCTGGGTGCTGTGGATCGTCGCGTTCGTGGTGGCGCTGGGTATTGGCTGGTTCTACGCCAATGTGCTGACGCGCCCCATGGAGCGCCTGGCCGAGGGGCTGGAGGCGATCGGCGAGGGCCGAGCGGATCTCGGGCACCGAGTGGAGGTGACGACCGACGACGAGATCGGGCGCACCGGCGCGGCCTTCAACACGGTGATGGGCCGGCTTTCCGGGCTTATCCGCCAGGTTGCCGACGCGGCGGACGGGATTGCCGCCTCGGCGCGGCAGCTGGATGGGCGCAGCAATGAACTGACGCGTGCCACCCACGAACAGCGCGGTGATGTGGAGCAGGTGGTCACGGCGATGAACCAGATGTCTGCCACGGTGCAGGAGGTCGCCAACAACACGCAGAGCACGGCCGAGAGCGCGGGGCAGGCGACGCGTGCGGCGGAAGGCGGGCGCACCGTGGTGCAGGCGACCCAGGGTGCGATCAACACGCTGGCCGGCGAGATTCGTCAGGCGAACAATGTGATCGTGGAACTGAAAGGGGACAGCGACAACATCGGCACGATCCTGCAGGTGATCGAGGAGATCGCCGAGAAGACCAACCTGCTGGCACTGAACGCGGCCATCGAGGCGGCGCGGGCCGGCGAGGCCGGGCGGGGCTTCGCGGTGGTCGCGGACGAAGTGCGCCACCTGGCACAGCGCACGAACGACTCGACCGGGGAGATCCGCGAGATCATTCAGCGCCTGCAGGGCGGGGCCACCCGCGCGGTGCAGGCGATGGAGGTCAGCCAGCAGCATGCGGAGACCTCCGTGGCGAAGGCGGGCGAGGCCGGCGAGACCCTGGAGTACATCCACGACTCGGTGACCGCCATCGACGATATGACCCGCCAGGTGGCCAGCGCGACCGAGGAGCAAAGCCAGGTGGCGGAAGAGATCAACCGCAACATCCACCACATCAACGATATTGCCGTGCGCAACGCCGACGGGGCGAACGAGATGCAGCAGGCGGTGGAGGCGCTGGAGGCCCTGGCGCAGCAGCTACAGGGCGAGGTTGCGGGGTTCCGTCAACAGGCGTAACGGCCGAGCCAGGCGCAGCGCAGGTTCGGCTCGCCCTCCTGGGAAACCGGGGTGTGGTGTGACGCCGGATAAGCGACCGCAAGGCCTTGCAACGGGCTTCAGAAGCCCCGGCGCAGGGCGTCGAAGCCCAGAGCGACGTCGTCGGGGTCGGCACCGGGCTCGATGCGCAGTCGTTCGCGCACCATGTTGCGATCGATGTGGGATTCCTCGATGGCGGCGTCCGGCAGGCGGTAGAGCCACCAGGCCAGCGCCGCCTGGGTGCGGGTCTCCGACCAGGGTTCCAGGTCGGTGCCGATCCGTTCGGCGTGGGCGCCCAGCTCCTCGTTGAAGAACGCTTCCAGCCGGTCCAGTGCCGCGAGCGGGTCGGGCATCTCCGGTCGCTCGCCGTCCAGTGCCTCCGTGGCGCGCGCCAGTTCCTGGCGGGCGATCTCCGGCCAGATCTGCGAGGGCAGGTAGCCCTCCATCGCCGGGCGACCCGCCGCGGTGATGCCGTGCAGGTAGCCCTGTTCGGTCTGCAGGTAGCGATCCAGCGCCCGAAGGGCCTCGTGTGCCCACTCCAGTGTGTCCCTGTCTTCCAGCACTCGCGCCATGTTGGCGAGGGCGGCGATCGCCTGGCCCGAGGTGTCGGCGTAGGTGTTGCGGTCGACCCGGGGCGGGTCGGTTTGCGTGCGCGTCTCCGGGTCCAGCTGGTAGTAGTCGCGGTCGGCGTACTGGCTGTTGCCGAAGCGCAGCTGGCGGCTGTCCCACAGGCGGGCTTGCAGGTAGTCGCGGATGCCGCGGGCGATCTCGGCGTAGCGCTCGTCGCCGGTGGTGTCATGGGCCTCGGAGAACAGCCACAGGAACGCCGCGTTCTGGTCCAGGCGCTTGGAGGTCTCCAGTGCCAGGACGGGGTCGCGCTGGTCCGGATCGTGAAAGAAGAAGAAGCCGCCTTCGACCTCGTCGTAGAGGTCCTCCGCGATCTGGTCGAGTAGCCCGGGCATGCGATCCCGCCACCCTTCGGCGGTGAGCAGGAAGCGATAGGTCCAGGGCTGCGGGCGCTTGCTGAGGGTGCCGAAGGTGGCGCTGCCGCTCAGGCGGTCGGCGCGGGCATCGTAGACCTCGTCGAGCATCTCCATGAAGGCTTCAAGATCGTCGATCGCGGCATCGTCCGGCGTGATCTCGCGACCGGTGACCGAGAACATGTCCCGCTGGGCCACCAGGATGTTCTGCAGGTCGCGGGCATTCACGTGACCGGTAAAGCGGGTCAGCATCTCGTCATCAGAGTTCACGATGACCACGAAGGGCAGGCCGCGGCCACCGTAGCGCCGGAACAGATCCGCACGTTCGTCCAGATCGACCAGGACCGGGATGTAGTGCTGGTCGATGGTGTCCACCACGTCGGGGTTCTCCAGGGACTCGTCCTGGAAGTCGCGGCACCAGGTGCACCACTGGCCGTGAAAATAAAAGAAGATGGGCCGCTCGCGTGCCTGGGACTCCTCGAAAAGCTGGCTGTCCCAGTCCTGCCACGCGATCGCGGAATCGGCGGGGTAGTCCTCCGCGGCGGCCGGCAGCGCGAGCACCAGCAGGGCGAGTCCCGCGACGAAACCGCGTGCGGCGGACCACTGGATGCGGTGCGTAGCGGGCGGACTTTTGATGTGGAGAGGTTTAGTCATCGCGGGTGCTTCAGATCGTTGTGTCTATTGGTATAGACCAATGGGAGAATTGAGCGTTCGTGCCCGGGGCGGGTGGTAGGATGGCCGGACTTATTGGGGCAATTGTGGTGAATGCATGAACGTCGAACGCGCCGGGCGCCGCGCCCTGCATCATGTCGAAGTGGCCGTGCTGGTGGTGATCGCCGTCGCCACCGTGATCGCGATCCTGCAGGAAATCGCCACCATGGTCTCGGCGATGTGGGTGGGGTTGGCCGACTTGCTGTTGCTGTTCATCTTTCTTGAGGTGCTGGCGATGGTCGGGATCTACTTGCGTTCCGGGCGTCTCCCGGTGCGCCTGCCGATCTACATCGCGATCGTCGCGCTGGCGCGCTACGTGATCATCGACATGAAGGACATGGACGTATGGGAGCTGATCGCGGTGACTGCCGGGGTCCTGATTCTGGCGGGCGCAGTGCTGGTGCTTCGCTACGGTCATGTCCGGCTCCCGTATGACGACGAAGGTCGCATCACGCCGGGGATCGAGGACGATCCGGCGAAGGAGCGCGACGTGCCGAAGGGGCGCTACGGGTCCGATCAATGACACGGCCGGGTGCAAGCCGGCGGGTGATTCACCTGCTGCCCGGCCTGTGGGCAGCGCCCGAGGGCGCGGTGGCCGGTGCGCCTCCGCTCTCTGTGCGACGTCTGGCGCGCTGGCTCGGACGGGCGCGGGGCGGGGTCACCGGCACGGAAGCACCAGGGTGGGAGGCCGCATTGGCCGAGCGGCTGGGATACCGGCCAACCGATTCCGGATGGCGAACCTGGCTGGTCCAGCCGGTGCAGCTGACTGCGGGGATGAAGGACCTGGTGGCCTATCCGGTGGATCCGGTGTCGGAGGCCGAGCGCGAGGCCTTGTGGTCGGCTGCACAGCCGGAACTGGAGGCGGCCGGGGCGACCTTGGCCCTGAGCGAAGACGGCTTGTGGGAGTTGCGGATGGACGCCGAGGGCGATGCGTCGGGCCCGCCACCGTCGATCGGCATGGGGCGCGCCATGGTGGCGCCGTCGATGCAGGGCGATGTGGCTCGGCGCCTGCAGGTACTGGCCAACGCCTTGCAGATGGCTTGGTTCCAGCACCCGGTGAATCTGGCGCGCGAGCGGGAGGGGCGTGGGGCCGTGCATGGCCTCTGGCCCTGGTCGCCCGGGCATCCCGGTGGCCCAACGAGTGTGGGCCGTGTGTGCGGCGGCGGTGTGGTCGCGCACTGGCTGGCGCGGGGTGCCGGCATCGATTGGGCGGCCGACCCGGCGGCCGACCCGGCGGAATCCGGCGACACGGTGGTCGTCGTCGAGGCACTGGAGGCGGCCCCGTCGCTCGAGCGCCGGCTCGAGCTTCTGGAGTCGGTTGCCGACGACGTGGTGGCGCCGAAGCTGCGGGCTCTGCTCCGTGGCGGCCTGGGCGCGCTCGAATTTGTTGATCCGCAATCCACGGCCGGGTCGGGCGCCGGCGCCCTGGTGCTGGAACGCCGCGACGCGCTGGCGTTCTGGCGCCGTCCCCGCCGGCCCTGAAGCCGCTGTCGGGTGTTATACTGCGCGGCTTTTCTCGCCACGTGATCGAACCTGCCGTGTGCGCCACGGCACCCGACGGAAACTGCCATGGAACTGAACGCGCTGTATTCCCTGATCGATGACCTGAAAGGCCGCCTGGAAGGCCTTAGGGGGTATCTTTGACTACCCTGCCAAGGAAGAACGGCTAGAGGAAGTCCAGCGCGAGCTGGAGCAGAACCCGGATATCTGGAACGACCCGGAGCAGGCCCAGGCGCTGAACAAGGAGCGGGCCCAGCTTGAGGGCGTGGTGGTCAACATCCGCGAGATCGGCACCCAGCTGGACGAAAGCCGGGACCTGCTGGAGATGGCCGAGGCGGATGGCGACGAGGAGACGGCGGCGTCGGTCGAGGCCGATGTGGCGGCGCTGACCGCGCGTATCGAGGGCCTGGAGTTTCGCCGCATGTTCTCCGGCGATATGGACGAGGCCAACGCCTACCTCGATATCCAGGCCGGTTCCGGGGGCACCGAGGCCCAGGACTGGGCCAACATCCTGCTGCGCATGTACCTGCGCTGGGCCGAGCACAAGGGCTTCAAGGCGGAGGTCACCGAGCTCTCCGAGGGCGAGACCGCCGGGATCAAGAGTGCGACCGTGCACATCCAGGGCGAGTACGCCTTCGGCTGGCTGCGCACCGAGACCGGCGTGCATCGGCTGGTGCGCAAGTCGCCGTTCGATTCCGGCAACCGCCGGCATACCTCGTTCGCGTCGGTGTTCGCCTCCCCGGAGATCGACGAGAACTTCGAGATCGAGATCAATCCGGCGGATCTGCGGGTGGACACCTATCGCTCCTCCGGCGCCGGTGGTCAGCACGTGAACACCACCGACTCGGCGGTGCGCATTACCCACGTCCCGACCGGAGTGGTGGCGGCGTGTCAGGCCGGGCGTTCGCAGCACAAGAACCGCGAGATGGCGATGAACCAGCTGCGCGCCAAGCTGTACGAGCGCGAGTTGCAGGAGCGCAATGCCGAGAAGCAGGCGGTGGAGGACACCAAGTCCGACATCGGCTGGGGCAGCCAGATCCGCTCCTACGTGCTGGATCAGTCGCGGATCAAGGATCTGCGCACCGGCGTGGAGGTCGGCAACACCCAGGGCGTGCTCGACGGCGACCTCGACCCCTTTATTGAAGCCAGTCTCAAGAGTGGCTTGTAAGTCTATCTATTGCATGGATTTCTGATGACCGAAACCACTGACGAGAACAAGCTGGTCGCGCAGCGCCGCAGCAAGCTGAACGAGCTGCGCGCGGCCGGTCCGGCGTTCCCCAACGATTTCCGTCGCGATGCGCTGGCGGGTGCGCTGCACGCCGCGCACGACGAGACCGAGGGCGAGGCGCTGGAGGCCCAGGGGATTCGCGTGACGGTCGCCGGGCGCATGGTCGGCAAGCGCGTGATGGGCAAGGCAAGCTTCATCCGCCTGCGGGATCAGTCGGGCGACATCCAGTTGTTCGCGCAGCGCGACAGCCTGCCGGAGGGCGTGTACCCGGCGTTCAAGCAGTGGGATCTGGGCGATATCGTCGGTGGCCAGGGCACGCTGTTCAAGACCAAGACCGGGGAATTGACGGTCCAGCTCGACGAGCTGCGTCTGCTGACCAAGAGCCTGCGTCCGCTGCCGGAGAAATTCCACGGCCTGACCGATCAGGAGCAGCGCTATCGCCAGCGCTACGTGGACCTGATCACCAGCCTGGACAGCCGCGAGCTGTTCCGCACCCGTACCCGGATCGTGCGCTACATCCGCGAGTACTTCGAGGATCAGGATTTCATCGAGGTGGAGACGCCAATGATGCAGGTGATCCCAGGCGGGGCGACCGCGCGGCCGTTCACCACCCACCACAACGCGCTGGATATGCCGCTGTACCTGCGCGTCGCGCCAGAGCTGTATCTCAAGCGGCTGGTGGTCGGCGGCTTCGAGAAGGTCTTCGAGATCAACCGCAATTTCCGCAACGAGGGGCTGTCCACGCGGCACAACCCCGAGTTCACCATGCTCGAGTTCTACGAGGCGTTCGTGGATTATCGCGCGCTGATGGATCGGACCGAGACCCTGCTGCGCGGGCTGTGCGAGGACGTGCTGGGCACGACCACCATTGAGTACCAGGGCGAGAGCTACGATTTTGGCAAGCCGTTCACCCGCATGAGCGTGCGCGAGGCGATCCTGGCCCACAATGCCGAGATCGCGGACGCCGACCTCGAGGATATCGAGAAGGTGCGCGCGCACTGCGAGCGCCTTGAGATCCCGATTAAGCCGAGCTTCGGTCTGGGCAAGCTGTGGACCGAGATCTTCGAGTACACCGCCGAGAACCAGTTGCGTCACCCGACCTTTATTACCGCCTATCCGACCGAGGTCTCGCCACTGGCGCGGCGCAACGACGATGACCCGTTCGTCACCGATCGCTTCGAACTGTTTGTCGGCGGGCGCGAGATCGCAAACGGCTTCTCCGAGCTGAACGACCCGGAAGACCAGGCCGAGCGCTTCCGCGCCCAAGTTGCGGAGAAGGACGCCGGTGACGACGAGGCGATGCACTTTGACGCTGACTACATCCGCGCGCTGGAGTACGGCCTGCCGCCGACCGCCGGGGAGGGCATTGGCATCGACCGCTTGGTGATGCTGCTGACCAACAGCGCCTCGATCCGCGACGTCCTGCTGTTCCCGCACCTGCGCCCGGAGGCCTGACTGGGCAAGCGGTGGGCCGATGAGCGACCTCGCCTGGATCTCCGAGGAGTTCCTTGCGCCGGATGCCGGCGCGGTCGCGCTGATCCTGCTGGGGGCCATCCTGGGTTCCAGCATCCTGGCCGACACGATTGCACGGCGAACGGCGATTCCCCGGATCTCCCTGCTGGTGATCGTCGGCCTGGTGGTTGCCGCGATTCAGCAGCTGGTGCTGGGGCAGGAAGGCGGCCGCCCTCTGCGGGACCTGGCCGAGCCCCTGATCCAGCTGGCGCTGGTGATGGTGGCGTTTCTGCTGGGCGGGCAACTGACGCTGCGGCGCCTGCGCCAGCTGGGCCCGCTGATTCTGGTCCTCTCGCTTACCGTGATGGGGGTGGGTGCGCTGGTTGTGGGTGGTGGGCTGCTCCTGCTGGGCTTCCCTTTGGTGCTCGCCCTGACGCTGGCGGCGATTTCGGTGGCCACGGACCCGGCCGCGGTCGAGGAGATCCTGGCGGAAGGACGCCCGCGCAGCCGCGCGGCACGGGTGCTGACCGGCGTGGTCGCGATCGACGACGCCTGGGGCATCCTGGCCTTTGGCCTGGCGATGGCGTTTCTGGGTTGGTTCCTTGCCGGCGATGGTTCGGGGGCGCTGCTGCACGCCGGCTGGGAACTGGCGGGTGCCGTTCTCCTGGGACTTGTCGTGGGACTGCCAGCGGCCTGGCTGACCGGCCGGCTGGAGCCGGGCAAGCCGACCCAGGCCGAGGCTCTGGCACTGGTTTTGCTCATCGCGGGGCTCTCGATGTGGCTTGGGGTGTCGGCGTTGCTGGCGGCCATGATCGCCGGCTTTCTGGTGATCAACCTGTCATTGCACCACAAGCGCTCGTTCAACGAGATCGAGCATATCGAGTGGCCATTCCTGGTTTTCTTCTTCGTGTTGTCCGGTGCGAGTGTGGATCTGCTGGCGCTGGGCTCGGTGCTGTGGCTTACCCTAGCCTACGTGGCGTTACGGCTGGTAGGGCGCTACCTTGGCGGCGTGGTGGGCTGGCGACTGGCCGGGCGCCGGGCCAAGGGGGTGCCGCGCGGGATCGGCCTTGCCCTGACGCCTCAGGCAGGGGTGGCAATCGGCATGGCGCTGCTGGCGGCCGAACGTTTTCCCGAGCAGGCTGGGCTCATCGTGTCCACGGTCGTAACCTCCACCTTGGTTTTCGAGCTGATCGGGCCCTGGATGCTGCGACGGGTCGTGTATCGCGACTGATGAGTGCCGCCGAGCGCGGTGGAGGGGGACCTCTGGCCGGTGAGGGAACACACGTTAGTCACGTTCAAGTGATAACACGGTGAAATCGTTGCCATCGAGTCGGATATTCAGCTCGTCGCCGTCTTCGGTGATGCCCTCGAGTTCGATGACGCCGTCGTCTTCGAACTCGATTTCCTTGAAGCGGCGCATGCCGTGATCCCGCGCGACGGCCGCTGAGCGGAGAATCATCTGGGCGGTCATGCCCGCCGCGTGATCGGGGTCGCGTACGCGTTCTTCGCGAAGCAGATCACCATCCAGATTAAACCGGGTCTCCATGCGCAGCTGTGCGTCGTCCCAGCCCTTGAGGACGAATTCCCGGTCACTTTCTGCCTCCAGTTCCTCGAAGGTCTCGAAACCGTGTTCCTGGCCGATGTCGACGATGGCCTGTATCGACTCGAGCGGGATGGTGTCGGACTGACCGGGGCTGCACGCCGCCAGAAGGACGATGAGCGGGGCGACGGCAAGGGAGAGAAGGCGCAGATTCATGAGTTCGAGACCTGATGGTGGGTTCTGGGGAGTGGCAAGGACCGGCTGCGCGTCAGTATCGCATTGCGCCCCGGGCGCGTCAGGAAAGGTTCTGATCAGGCGGCCCCCACGCAAAGGCCCAATCGCGTGTGCGCCGTCCAGCTGGATCTCCTCGAAACGCGTCAATTCGGGTTCGCCACGGTTTGCATGCTCGCTTTCTGCCGAGTATAGACGGGAAGGCAGGCCTTGCATGGGCGAGTCCCGGCCTCCCTTCACGATGGATTATCGTCGCCTCGAGTGCCGGGTAGTGCCGGGTTGGCGGTTTCCAGCCGGTCCGGGGTGCCGAGGGCGCGCTGCTGCAGTTCGGCGAGGGCGACGCGCTTGTTGGGGAAGATGTTTCCGCGGCCGATCTCGTCCAGCAGGCCGGCACGTTCCATGGCCTCGCGGACGGGTTTCTTGAGACCACTGAACATCAGCTTGCAGTCGGCGGCCGCAAGATCGCCGATCAGGGCGCGCACCTTGTCCACACCCGAGGCGTCGATGCGGTTGATACTGTTGCCGAGCACCAGCACCGCCCGGGCATTCGGGTTGCGCGCGACGGCGTCCATGACCGCGTCCTCGAAGTGGGCGACGTTCATGAACACCAACGAGGCATCAAAGCGCAGTACGGTGAAGTGTGGGCCGGCCGGACGCAGGTCATTGCTGATCGCCCCGGCCAGGGAACCGTCGGGGCGCAGGCCCTGGATCTCGGAACGCGGGCGCACGGTGCCGACCAGGAACAGCAGCGATGACAGGATTACGCCGACGATCACGCCATTGGCGAGATCCGGGGCCATGTACAACGTGACGAAAAAGGTCAGGAACCCGGCCAGGCCATCGGCGCGGTTGATGGTCCACGACCGCGCCAGGGCCCGGAAGTCGAGCAAGCCGAACACCGCCGATATCACGATGGCCGCCAGCACTGCCTGGGGCAGATGGTAGAGATAGGGGGTCAGGAACAGCATGGTGATCAGCACGCCGATCGCGCTGACCACGGCGAACAGCCCGCTTTGTGCGCCGGAGCGGGCCGCGACCGCCGAGCGCGAGAACGAGCCGCTGACGGAGTAGGACTGGAAGAAGCTCCCGACGATGTTGGCCATGCCCTGGCCGATCAGTTCCTGATTCGGGTTCAGCTTCTCGCGCCGCTGGGCGGCGAGCGCGCGCGCGATGGAGGTCGCCTCCATGAAGCCGATCAGGGCCATCACGAACGCGGCGGGCAGCAGGGCCGGGATGACCTCCCAGTCCAGCACCGGCAGCTGCAGGCTGGGCAGTCCCTGGGGGATCGTGCCGACGACCTGGCCGCCGGAAGCGACAATGATGCGCTCCTCGTCGAAGCCAGACAGCCGCCATGGACGGCCCTCGGCATCGGCATGCCAGGCGCGGTAGCGCGCCTGACCGTCCGCGGTCTCGGTGCGCTCCAGACGTACCTGGTGGGCCGTTATGCGCAGGTCGCTCAGTTCGCGCTTGAGTTGCGACTCGCGGACCTCCAGGCGGGCCACGCGCACCGCCAGGTCGGGTGATTCCTCGCCGGCCTTCTCGGCCTCCTTGAGTGCGCTGTTGGCCTCGCTCAGCTCTTCCGAGGTGGTACCCATCTCCGTGCGGGTTGCGGCGAGCTCCTGGTACAGGTTGCGCACGTCGGTGGCCTGGATCTGCCCATGCGTGATTTGTTCGTTGTTCTCGAAGCCGGTCAGGGCGCTGAGTAGCGTACCCAGCACGACGACCACCAGCACGCCCGGCAGGCGGGGCATGATCCGTCGCATCACGATGAGGATGACCAGGGTGCCGGCGCCGAAGGCGATGGTCGGCCAGTGGGCCTCCCCCAGCTGGGCAATGACGCCGACGAAGTCGGTCAGGAAGGCGCCGGTATCGGGCTTCGGGACATTGAAGAAGGTGTTGATCAGGGAGAGTCCGATGATCAGCGCCGCCGCGTTGGTGAAACCGACGATGACCGGCTGGGAGACGAAGTTCATCAGGATGCCGAGGCGGAATACGCCCAGCAGAAGGCGCATGATGCCGACCATCAGCGCGAGCAGGATCGAGAGCTGGATAAAGTATTCGGTGCCGGCCACCGCGAACGGCGCGAGCGATGCGGCCGACAGCAGCGACAGCATCGCGACCGGCCCGGTATGCAGAAAACGCGAGGAGCCCCACAGCGAGCCGACGATCGCCGGGATCGCCGAGGCGTACAGCCCGTACACCACCGGGAGGCCCGCGAGTGTGGCATAGGCCATGCCCTGGGGCACCAGGATCATGGCGACGCTGAGGCCGGCCATGACGTCGGCGCGGACGGATTTCCCGGACATGGGAAACCAGGCGAGAAAGGGAAACACGCGGTAGATCCGGTCGGTATTCATGGAGGCGGGGTGTTCCTTGTTTCGGATTCGGGCGAACGCGTTCGGCCCGGCCGCGATGCGTTGCGGCCGGGTCTGCAACTCGACGGTGGTGACTAGCCCGCGGAGGGGAGTGCGGTGCCGGACGGCGCGGTCCGGGTGTCGCCCGGCCGCGGTTTGCGGGGTGCGGCGACCATGACCACCGGCAATTCCGCGGCCGTCTCGGTGGCAAGGATCTGGTGGCCGAGGTAGCCCTGTTCGTCGCAGACCAGGAAGTCCAGACGCAGACCGCGACCGAGGACCCGCCGCAGGGCCCGTTCCGGGTCGCCGGTCAGGGCCTCGATGTGAACGCCGTGCGGCAGGGGTCCGGTGTCACGAATGAAGCCGTCGATCAGCGCGCCTGCCTCGGCCTTGCCCAGAAAGGTCAGGACAACCAGCTCGGCATCCAGGCGCTCGCAGCTGTCGGCGGCATAGTCGAACACGGGGCGCGGGGCGAATGGCCCGACGAACAGGCCAATCCGCCGGCGCGGTGCGGGTTGCGAAGCGGCTTGAGGTGCGCCGACCGATGGCGGATTCGCGGTCGGGGTATCGTTTGCGAGCGCACGATACTTGTCGCCGATCGGTTGCATCTCGGCGAGGTCGGCATAGGCCAGGCCTTCGAGGATCTGTTTCATGGTGCGGCTCAGGGCAGGCATCGATGTCTCCGTTGTGGTTCGTCCACGAAGCCTCTATGCAGATCGCGTGCCACTCCATGAAAACAATGACTTATCCGGTTTGTGATGCCGTGTTGAGGAGGCGTGTGTTGCACCATGTAACGTTTGACGGGGTGAAGTGCCGCGAATAGCGTTGCGGGCGACCATTCGGGCGTTGCAGAATGTAGCGGTCGCTATTGCAACGAGTAACGTTATGGGGCGCAGTCTGCGCAGCAAGGTCCGCTGGGTGTATGCCGGAGTGGTTGGGTTGGTGCTGGGTCTGGTGCTCGCGCAGTACATCGCGCTTTCGACCATCGAGACGCGGCTGCAACAGGGGGACGTGGTAGCCGAGCTGTTGCAGGACAGTCTCGAGATGCGCCGGTTCGAGAAGAAGTTCTATGGCTCCGGGGAGCATGGGGACCTGGCTGCGGCGCGGGACCATGCCGAGGCGGCGCTGGAACGGGTGCGCGAGAACGAGGCGGCGCTGGCGCAGCATGCGCGCCCCGGCGAGCTCGACGAGTTGCAGGCCGTTCTGGAGCTGTATCGCACGGGGCTGGGCCGGTATCCCGGGCTGGCGGGTGACCGGCGCGAGCAGCTGGTCGAGTCCATTCGCAACGCCGGCGGCGAGGCCTCGGCGTTGACCAAGGTGCTGAGTCAGCGTGAGCGCGAGAATCTGCGCACCGGGGTTCAGGTATCACGTACGGAATTGCTGCTGGCGACGAGTATCGTGCTGGTGCTGGTCCTTCTGGGCGGCTGGTGGCTGGCGCGGCGGATCCTCGCCCCGCTGCGCTCGGTAGAGGACCAGCTGCGGGCGATCGGGGCGGGGTCGCGCAGGCGTCTGACCGCGCCCAACCAGGATCGTGAACTGGTGTCCTTTACCCACGCCTTCAATGCGATGCTGGATGAACTGGATGCGCGGAGCCAGGATCTGCGCCGTTCCGAGCGGCTGGCGGCCCTGGGGGTGCTGGTATCCGGTGTAGCCCACGAGTTGAACAACCCCTTGGGCAATATCTCCACGGCACTGCAGCTGGTCGCGGAGGAAGGGCGGGGCGGTGATCCGGCCTTGCTGGAAGAGTGGCTGCAGCAGGCCGAGGGCGAGACGGCGCGGGCGCAGAACATCGTGCGCGGACTGCTCATGTATTCGCGCCAGCAGCCTCGGAGCCCCAAACGGGAGGAGTGCCGCTCGCTGAAGACCATCCTGGACGGGGCACTCGATCTGATCCGTGCCACGCTCCCTGCGGATCAGGTGACCATGCGAGTCGATGATGCCCTCCAGGTCACCGTGGACCCCGAGCGGTTGCAGCAGGTGTTCGTGAACCTGTTACGCAATGCCTTCGAGGCAGGGGGCGACGACGTAGAAGTCCACATCCAGGCCCAGCGGGGCCGCCTGGCTGACCTGAGGCCGGGTCCCGGCGGGCATGTGGTCGGCGATCTTGTGGTGCACGGCCAGGATTTGACCCCAGTCGTGCGGATTTCGATCGACGACGACGGCCCGGGGATCCCGGACGCGGCGCTGGATCACGTATTCGAGCCGTTTTACCGCGGACGGGACGAGGGGAGCGGTTCGGGCCTGGGCCTGTTCGTGGCCCAGGAAATCGTCCAGGACCATGGAGGGGCAATCGGCGTCAGTCGCTGCCCGATGGGCGGGACGCGGTTCCAGGTCTGGCTGCCCTGCGAATGCGAGGACCGCGCATGAATCGCGAGGACAAGGCGAATCGTGAACTCCCGGCTGGCGCATCGCGGGAGGCGCGCCTGCTGGTGATTGACGACGAGCCGATTGCCTGCCGCCAGCTGGAGCAGGTCTTTCGGCATTCCCCGTATTCTGTGACGACCCGCGAGGAGGGAGCGACGGGTTTGCGCGCACTGGAGCAGGAGCGCTTTGACGCGGTCCTGACCGACCTGCGCATGGCCGGGGTGGACGGCATGGAGATCCTGCGCCGGGCGCGCGAGCTGGATCCGGACCTGGCGGTGATCATGATCACCGGGCACGCCACCCTGGACTCCGCGGTGGAGGCAATGAAGGCCGGGGCCTTCCACTACATTGCCAAGCCGTTTCGTATCGACGAGGTGCGCGAGGTCGTGGCCAAGGCGGTGGAATTCACCCGCCTGCGGCGCGACAACCGCGCCCTGCGCGATCAAGTGGAGCAGGGCGGGCGCAAGGCGACCCTGGTGGCACAGGACACGGCCATGCAGCGGCTGCTGGAGACCGCGCGCCAGATTGCGCCCACCGACTGCAACGTGGTGCTGACTGGCGAGAGCGGGACGGGCAAGGAGTTGTTGGCGCGCTACATCCATAACCACAGCGCGCGGGCCGAGGGGCCGTTCCTCGCGGTGAACTGCGGGGCACTGCAGGACGAGTTGCTGGCCAGCGAGCTGTTCGGCCACGAGAAGGGCGCGTTCACCGGGGCCACCCAGCAGAAGAAGGGCCTGTTCGAGACCGCGGCGGGGGGCACACTGTTCCTCGACGAGGTCGCGGAAACCAGTCCGGCGATGCAGGTGAACCTGCTGCGGGTCCTGCAGGAACGCGAAGTGCTGCGGGTCGGCGGGCGGACGCCGATCCCGGTGGATGTGCGGGTGATCGCCGCCAGCAACCGGCGCCTGGATCGTGCGGTGGATCGTGGCGAGATGCGCGAGGACCTGTATTTCCGTCTGAACGTGGTGAACCTGCTGCTGCCACCGCTACGCGATCGGCGCGACGATATCCCGCTGCTGGCCTACTACTTCCTCAAGCGCCACGCCCTGTCGATGGGCAAGCGCATGGACGACATCGAGCCGGAGGCGCTGGAGCGCCTGGTCGAACACGACTACCCCGGCAACGTCCGCGAGCTGTCCAACATTATCGAACGCGGGGTGGCACTGGCACGTACGGCGAATCTGACCCTGGCCGATCTGCCGCGCGCCCTGCGCGAGACCAGCGCCCGCGTAGTGCACGAGGACGCGGCCCCGCTGCGGACTCTGGAGGAGCAGGAGGTGTTGCAGATCCGTCAGGCACTGGAGCAGACCGGAGGCAACCGCACCCGGGCTGCGCGGCTGCTGGGCATTGACCGCGTGTCGCTGTGGCGCAAGATCAAGCGTCTGGGCATCGAGTAGCCGAGGCGACGTGATGTCAGTCTGCGACCGGTTCCAGCAGCAGCGCCGCGAGCGGCGGGAGGTGCAGGTAGAGCGTGGCGGGATGGCCGTGACGTTCGAGCGGCTCGGCGTAGGCCTCTGCCGGGCCGCGTGAGCCTCCGCCGTAGACCTCCGCATCCGTGTTCAGGGTGACCCGCCAGCGCCCGGCATGCGGTGCGGGTACCGGATAGGCCGCGCGTTCCATGGGCGTCAGGTTCAGCACCACGACCACCTGGCGTCCCTGATGGTCGCGGCGCACGAAGCTGAGCGTGGAGTGCGCGGCGTCGTCGCAGTCCAGCCAGTCGAAGCCGTCCGGCTCGAATTCGCGGGCGTGCAGGGCCGGGTCTTCACGGTACACCCGGTTCAGGTCGCGCACCAGATTCTGCAGGCCCTGGTGCAGGGGGTACTGCAGCACGTACCAGTCCAGCTCGCGATCCTCGGACCATTCGGGGCCCTGGCCGAACTCCTGGCCCATGAACAGCAGCTTCTTGCCGGGGTAGAGCCACTGCCAGCTGTAGAGCAGGCGCAGGTTGGCGTGCTGCTCCCACTCGTTGCCGGGCATGCGCCCGCGCAGGCTGCGTTTTCCGTGCACCACCTCGTCGTGCGAGAACGGCAGGACGAAGTTCTCGCTGTAGGCGTAGAGCTGGCCGAAGGTGAGCTGGCCGTGGTGGTGGGTGCGGTAGATCGGGTCCATGCCGAAATAGGTCAGGGTGTCGTGCATCCAGCCCATGTTCCACTTCATGGTGAAGCCCAGTCCGCCCATGGACGGTGGGCGGCTGACACCCGGCCAGGCGGTCGATTCCTCGGCGATCATGGCGACGCCGGGGTGGCTGGTCTGGACGGTCTCGTTCAGGTGGCGCAGGAAGTCGATCGCCTCGAGGTTCTCGTTGCCGCCATGGATGTTGGGCAGCCAGTCCTCGCCTTCGCGGTCGTAGTCGCGGTAGAGCATGGAGGCCACGGCGTCCACGCGCAGGCCGTCGAGGTGAAAGTCCTCGACCCAGCACAGGGCGCTGGAGAGCAGGAAGTTGCGGACCTCGGGGCGCGAATAGTTGAAGATCAGCGTGCCCCAGCCACGATGCTCGCCGATGCGCGGGTCGGCATGTTCGTACAGCGCCGTGCCGTCGAAGCGCGCCAGCGCGAACTCGTCGCGCGGGAAGTGGCCCGGGACCCAGTCGAGGATCACGCCCAGTCCGGCCTGGTGGGCCTGGTCGACGAAGTAGCGAAAGTCGTCCGCGTTGCCGAAGCGCGAGGTGGGGGCGAAAAAGCCCGTGCTCTGGTAGCCCCAGGAGCCGTCAAACGGGTGCTCTGTGATCGGCAGCAACTCGAGGTGAGTGAAGCCCAGGTCGCGCGCGTAGGGCACCAGACGCTCGGCCAGCTCGCGGTAGTTGGGCCATTCGCCCTCCGGGCTGCGCTGCCAGGAGCCCAGGTGCACCTCGTAGATGCTCATGGGCCGGTGCTTCCAGGCCTCGGGGTCGCGATTGCGCATCCAGTGGTCGTCGTCCCAGGCGTAGCTGCTGGGGGGCTGGATCCGCGAGGCGGTCTCGGGGCGGAGCTGGTAGGCGCGGGCGTAGGGATCGGCCTTCAGGTGCAGACTGCCCTGGTCGCGGTTGCGGATCTCGAACTTGTACAGCGTCTCCGTGGCCAGGCCCGGGATGAACAGCTCCCAGATGCCGCTTCCCGGGTGGACGGTCATCGGGTGGCAGCGGCCGTCCCAGCGGTTGAAGTCGCCGACCACCGAGACGCGCTCGGCGTTGGGCGCCCAGACAGCGAAACGCACGCCCTCGATGCCGTCGCGGGTGAGCGGATGGGCACCCAGCATGCGGTGGGCATGCCAGTGGCGGCCCTCGGCGAACAGGTGGCGGTCGAATTCGGGGATGTCCGGCGCGAAGGCCCAGGGATCGACCTGCTGCAATGTTGTCGTGCCACCCTCGGGCTGCCAGTCCAGTTGCGGGTGCGCGGGGAGGTCGTCCGCCGACCCCTGCCAGAGGAACAACCCCGGGAACCCGGCAGCCGGTTCCAGCGTCGCGAGACGACCGTCACAAAGTGTGATGGACGCCGCGCTCGCATGTGGCAGCCAGGCCCGGTAGCAGGTGGTTTGTTGATCCAGCGCATGGCGCCCGAGGACGCCGTGGGGGTCATGTAGCCGTGCCTCGGTCAGACGTCGTAACGAATCGGCGACGGAACGGGTGCATTTGTCGGGGGCTGTTGCCATACTCGGATCCAACTCGCATTTCGTATGTGGAACGACGGAATTCGGGTTTACGGTCTCTAGTACAACACGACTAAGCAAGGAAGGGTGCATGACTCCGCAACCGCAACGCTACGTTAGCCGCCTGACGCGGGAGACCCTGGCCCTGATCCTGGCCGGCGGGCGCGGCTCGCGACTGAAACAACTGACGCTGTGGCGGGCCAAGCCGGCCGTGCCCTTTGGCGGCAAGTTCCGCATTATCGATTTCCCCCTGTCCAACTGCATCAACTCGGGCATCCGTCAGGTGGCGGTGGTGACCCAGTACAAGGCGCACTCGCTGATCCAGCACATGCAGCGCGGCTGGAGCTTCCTGCGCGGGGAATTCGGCGAATTCATCGAGCTGCTGCCGGCGCAACAGCGCATCGAGACCTCCTGGTATGCGGGAACGGCCGATGCGGTTTACCAGAACATCGACATTATCCGGCAGCACAATCCGAGCTACGTGCTGATCCTGGCCGGGGACCACATCTACAAGATGGACTACGGCCAGATGATCGCCTTCCACGTGGAGAGCGGCGCGGACATGACCGTGGGCTGCCTGGAGGTAGAGCAAGAGCGCGCCAAGGCCTTCGGGGTGATGGGCGTGGATGCCTCCAGCCGGATTACCTCGTTTGCTGAGAAGCCGGAGGAGCCGGCGCTGATCCCCGGCAGCAAGACCCACTCGCTGGCCTCCATGGGGATCTACGTGATCAATACCGACTTCCTGTTCGAGCAGCTGATCAAGGATGCCGACGACACCTTTTCCAGCCATGACTTCGGCAAGGACATCATCCCCGGCATCATCGAGCGGCATCAGGTGATGGCCTACCCGTTCCGCGACGAGCAGGGCGTGCGCCAGGGCTACTGGCGTGATGTGGGGACCATCGACTCGTACTGGCAGGCCAACCTGGAGCTGATCGGCGTGACCCCGGAACTGAACCTGTACGATTCGGAATGGCCGATCTGGACCTACCAGGAACAGCTGCCGCCGGCCAAGTTCGTGTTCGACGACGAGGACCGGCGCGGCATGGCGATCGATTCCATGGTCTCCGGCGGCTGCATTATTTCCGGCAGTACCGTGCGCCACTCGCTGCTGTTCTCCAACGTGCAGGTGAACGCCTGCGCCACGGTCGAGGACTCGGTGATTCTGCCGAGCGTCACCATTGGCGAGAACTGCGTGATCCGCAACGCGGTGATCGACAAGGGCTGCAAGGTGCCGGACGGGACCGAGATCGGGGTGGACGACGAGGCAGATGCCCGCGACTACTTCGTCTCTCCGGGCGGAGTGCGCGTGGTCACGCCCGAAATGCTGGGCCAGGCCACTCATCATGTCCGCTGAATCCGGCAGTTCCACTGCGCTCGCCACGCAGCCGCCGCAGCTCGATGTGGTGTTGTGCTGGCACATGCACCAGCCGCAATACTACGACTCGGGCGCGGGTGAGTACGTGTTGCCGTGGACCTACCTGCACGCATTGAAGGACTACACCGACATGGCCGCGCACCTGGAGGCCTGCCCCCAGGGGCGCGCAGTGGTGAACTTCGCCCCGATCCTGCTGGAGCAGATCGCCGATTACGGCGAGCGGCTGGAGGCCGGTATTGGCGACCGCTCGAGCTTTGGCGATCCGGTGCTGGACCTGTTGCAGATGGACATCGTGCCGGTGGACCCGGTGCAGCGCCGCGAGATCCTGCGCGTGTGCCTGCGGGCGCATGCCCCACGCATGATCGAGCCGTTTCCGCTGTTCCAGCGTCTGGCGGCCCTGGCGCGCCAGGCGCTGGAGGATCCGGTGCTGTTGTCGCATCTGGACAACCGCTATTTTCAGGATCTGGCCACCTGCTACCACCTGGCCTGGCTGGGCGAGACCGTGCGCCGGGCCTATCCCGAGGTGCAGGGCTGGTTGAAAGTCACGACGGCCTTTAATCGCGATGTCCGGGGCCGGCTGCTGAAACTGATCCGTGACGAGGTGAAGGCGATCCTGCCACGCTACCGCGAGCTGGCGCAGCAGGGGCGGGTGGAGCTGTCGTTTACCCCGTATGCCCACCCGATCATGCCGTTGCTGCTGGATCTGGATTCCGCTCGCGATGCGATGCCTGATATTGCCCTGCCACACGCCCCGGTCTACCCGGATGGCGAGGCCCGCGTGCGCTGGCACATCGAACGTGGGCTGGAGGTGTTCGAGCAGTATTTCGGCTTTCGTCCGCGTGGCTGCTGGCCGTCGGAGGGGGGCATCAGCGAGGCGACCGTGCGCCTGCTGGATGACTACGATATTTGCTGGACGGCCAGTGGCCAGACGGTGCTGGGTAACAGCCTGGCCGCAGCGGGTCAGACGGCCGAATCCAACACCGGATCGGCGGAACAGGAGGGCTGGCTGCACCGACCTTATCGGTTGGCGGATGCCAAAACCGAGATGTTTTTCCGTGATGACGGGCTGTCCGATGCCATCGGTTTTCGTTATGCCGACTGGCATGCCGACGACGCAGTCGGCGATTTCGTCCATCACCTGGAGAACATTGCCTCTGTGTCGCCCGAGGGTGGCGTGGTGGCGGTGATCCTGGATGGCGAGAACGCCTGGGAATACTACCCGGACAACGGCTTCCATTTCCTGCGGGCGTTGTATGAGCGCCTGGCGGAAAACCCGCGGCTGAACCTGTGCACCTTCTCCGACGTGTGCCAGCGCAGTGGGCCGCGCACGGATCGCGGCGAGCTGCCAGGCATGGTGGCCGGGTCCTGGGTCTACGGGACCTTCTCTACCTGGATCGGTGATCCCGACAAGAACCTCGGCTGGGACCGCCTGATCGAGGCCTGGACGGCGGTGGATCAGGCGATCGCGCGGCGCCCTGCGCTGGATACGCCGCAATTGCGCAAGCAGTTGGCGGTGTGCGAGGGCTCGGACTGGTGCTGGTGGTTCGGGGAATACAATCCGGCCGGATCGGTCAGCGACTTCGAGCAGCTCTACCGCCGTCATCTGGCACGGCTGTACCAGCTGGCCGACCTTGAAGTGCCCGAGTCGCTGGGCGAGGTGCTGTCGGTCGGGGGTGGTGATCCCGCCGCCGGCGGCACCATGCGCAAGGGGCAGTAACCGATGGAGGCGGGCGAAGAACACTGTAATCCGCTGATGCAGCGCCGGCGGGCCGGTGTGTTGCTGCATCCGGTCTCACTGCCGGGCCCGGGCCCAGTGGGGACGCTCGGGCAGGAGGCCTTCCGGTTTCTGGACTGGGCGCGGGATGCGGGGTTCAGCCTGTGGCAGATCCTGCCGTTGCATCCGCCGCAGGAGGACGGTTCGCCCTACGCCAGTATCTCGGCCTTCGCCGGCGATGTGCGCCTGATCGACCCGCAACGGTTGGCCGCACGGGCGGGGCTGGATGCGGACGACGGGCCGGTCGAGACCCTGCTGAAACAGGCGCGGGAGCGGCTGGGGCAGGCGGGCGAGAGCTGGGCGCAGGCCTACCAGGCCTTCCTTGATGCCCAGGGTCCGGTCTGGTTGGATGATTTTGCCCGTTTCGTGGTCATCTGCGGCCGCGAAGATGGCCGCCCCTGGTGGGAATGGCCGGCCGCATTGCGCGACCGCGATCGGGCCGCCCTGGCGGCCGTGGAGGCCGAAGCGGCCCAGGCCTTGGAGGCCGTGCGCTTCGCCCAGTTCGTCCTGTTCGACCAGTGGCAGGATGTACGCGAGCATGCACGCAAGCAGGACATCCTGATCCTCGGCGACATGCCGATCTTCGTGGCCCACGACTCGGCCGAGGTCTGGGCCCACCGCGACCTGTTCGACCTGGACGCCACGGGGCATCCGCAGACCGTGGCCGGCGTGCCGCCGGATTACTTCTCCGAGACCGGGCAACGCTGGGGCAATCCGCATTACCGCTGGGATCGTCTTGCCGAGCGCGGATACGACTGGTGGGTGGAGCGCATGCGCTGGACGCTGGAGACAGTGGATGCCGTGCGCATCGACCACTTCCGCGGCTTCGAGGCGAGCTGGGCGGTCCCGGCAAGCGAGCCGGATGCGACTCAGGGCCACTGGGTGCCGGGGCCGGGTGCCGACTTCTTCGAGCAATTGCAGGCTCGTTTGGGTGTGTTGCCGCTGCTGGCGGAGGATCTGGGCGTGATCACGCCGGAGGTCACCGAACTGCGCCTGCGTTTCGATCTGCCGGGCATGCGCATCCTGCAGTTCGCCTTCGAAGGAGGGGAGGACAACCCCTATCTGCCGGCGAACCATGATGAACTGAGTGCGGTGTATACCGGGACCCATGACAACGACACCACGCTGGGCTGGTTTCGCTCCCTGGAGCCGGCCATGCAGGAGCATGTGATCGGGACACTGGATGAGGGCCCGGCCGAGGAGATGCCGTGGCCGCTGATTCGTGCGGCCTGTCGTTCACCGGCCCAGCTTGCGATCCTGCCGATGCAGGACGCCCTGCACCTGGGATCGGAGGCGCGCATGAACACCCCTGGCACAGTTGGTAACGGCAACTGGAGCTGGCGCTTTGGCTGGAACCAGCTGCCCGATGGACAGACCGAGGCGCTGCGTGCGCTGGCGCAGGAGACGGGTCGCCTCGACTGACGGTCCGGCCCGGACATGAAAAAAGCCCGGTCCCTTTGCAGGGGCCGGGCTTTCTTTGTTACCGGGCTGGTTGCGCGATTAGCGCATCATGCCGCCCTGACCACCCTGTTGCTGCTGCATCTGTTGCTGCATTTGCTGCATGCGCTCGATTACGTCGTCGATATCGGCGTTCTCCTGGCGCATGGCGGCCATCAGGTCTTCACGCAGGGATTCCTGCGCCTGGCGAATTTCCTGGTCTTCCGCGACGGCCTGCTGTGCTTCCTGCAGGTTCATCTGCGCCTGCTGCACGTCTTCGGACTGAATGACTTCCTGACGTTGCTCCGCGCTCAGATCGGGGTCGCGCAGCTGCTCTTCGGCTGATTCGAGGGTCTCCAGATCCCGGCGCGGCTGGTAGCCGGCGGCCTCCATCTTGTCCAGCACCAGGTTCTCCAGTTCTTCACCCTTCTGTTCCAACTGGGGGTTGTTCTCGATGGCCTGCTGCTGGGTCTCGGCGAGGGTCTGCTGGAGCTGCTGCATCTCCATCTGCGGGTTGCCGCCCTGGCCACCCTGCATGCCCATGCCGCCCTGACCTTGCCCCTGGCCCATGCCCTGGGCGATGGCGAGTGGGCTGGCCAGCGCGAGCGCGGCGGCGGCAATCAGTCCGGCGAGGGACTGGGAACGAATCTTCATAAAGTTTCTCCTTGTGAATACACGTATATCGTAGTCAATGGCACTTAACCCCAGCTTAACAAGCGTGGCCGAATCATGCGGGCCCGCCCGGGTGCCAGCTCACCCGGTCGCCGACGCGAAGGATCCCGGAATGCGCGACTTCAAGGCAAATCCCGCTGTCGAGACCGAGGGCTCGCGCGAGGTTGTCGCCCACTAGCTGGTTGAGATACCCACAGGGCGGGCGTGGCCGTCCGATCTTCAGGACCGCCTCTCCGATCCGAAGAAAGCCACTCTGGCGGGGTATGCAATACCAGTCGGAGACCACGAGGTTGCGGCGATGTTCCCCGGGGGCGATCGGGCGGCCGCGGCGCTGTGACGCCCGTTGCAGTTCCGGGGCAGTGATCAGTGTGACCGGGCAGCTCTCGACCGCATGCCAGTGCCCGCGATGGGTGGCGTAGCGGTCGCCCCGGAGTCCGCTGCCGGCGATGGCCTCGATGGACTCGATCGAATCCATCGGGTCGCCAGCCGCGGCACAGACGTGGATTGCCTGCAGGTGCGCGACGGGCAGACCGAGCCACTCCGGGCGCCAGGCACGCAGTCGGTGGATCATTGCGGGAGGTCTCCTGGACGTCTGAACAGGGCGATATCGGGGGCAGGCAGGTCCAGTGTGCATCCGAGGCGGGTGGCAATCCACTGGAGTGTGGCCGGGCCGTAGAAGGCGACATGGGTGGGGTCGCGGCGATAGTGCCAGCGACGAAAGCCGGCCGCCGCAGGGGGCCATTCGGTCATCACGGCCAGGACCCCGCCGGGGCGCAGTCCCGCGACCATGGTTCCCAGCGTGTTCAGGGGCGTGTGCAGGTGTTCCAGGACCTCGGTGCAGGTAAGGATGTCCCAGCCGTCGCCGGGCGGATCGGGTTGTGCGGGGGCAAAGGCCGGGTCCCAGAACGCCATCGTGTAGCCCCGGTCTTGGAGCAACCCGGCGAGCACGGGTTGCGGGCCGCAACCCCAGTCGAGTCCGTGGGCCGGGGGTGGCCGCGCCTTGACCAATGGTTCGATCAGTCGCTGCAGATGGGCGCGGTAGCCGGGATCATCCGGCCGGTTCTCGTGGGTTCGGTAATACGCCCGCTCCACCTCGCGGCGGGGCCAGGCGTTGCGTTCCAGCGCGATCACGCCGCAGTGCTGACAGCGGCGATAGTCTCCGGGCGAGGCGTCGCCGATGCCGCGGTGGTGAAACGGCCGGGTGGACTGCCCGCACAACGGACAGGCGTCCGGGGCGGGAACGGTCATCGGCGCAGGTACCGGAACCACGAGGCGATGTTCAGCAGGCTCATCAGCGACTGCGACAGGTAGGTATAGGCCGCCGCCTTCAGGATGCGTTCGGCATGTGGGTAGTCGGGCGGGTGCAGGTAGTTGCCCTCACGCAGCATCGGCATGGCACGGCGGAAGCTGGCGTCGAACTCGGTGGGCAGGGTGACGAAGTGGACCAGTGCGGCCAGACCCATGGACAGCACCCCGGCCAGGAAGAACAGGATCCCCGGCGCCGGGTGTCGCGCCAGTAGTGTAATGAACGGAATGGCGACCAGTAGCCAGGCGCCGATTTGCTGGCCGTAGCGCGTCATTCCGACCAGCGTGCTGCGCATGCGCAGTGGCGCATAGCCCTGGGCGTGCTGTACGGCGTGGCCGACCTCGTGGGCGGCCACGGTAATCGCCGTCAGCGAGTGGCCGTCGTGGTTCTCCGGTGACAGGCGTACGGTGCGCGAGGCAGGGTCGTAGTGATCGCCGTCCTTCGTGGTTTCCACCTGGACCTTGTGCAGTCCGTGGCGGTCCAGCAGCTCGCGCGCCAGCTCCGCGCCGGTGCCATCGTAGCGGTCCGCCGGGCGGTGGTATTTCTTCATGGTGTGGCGGACCCACCAGCCGGGTGTCCAGGCAGCGAGCAGGAGCAGAGGCACAAGCAGGATCAGGAGACGCATGCGCTCATGATCTCCCGAAGCCCGAGCCGTCGGAAAGAGCCAGCGTCTCCCTGGGGCCTTGGGAGCGGGGTCGCCCGCGAAGCGCCTGCCCGGGAGTTGCCGCGGCAGGGGGGATTCGAGTGCGCGCCCCGCTCACGGACAAGCGCTTCAGTCGTCGGCCTCGTCGTAGTCGCCCTTGTGCTTCGGATTTGGGCGCGCCCGCCGGTCATCCGAGTAGTCGTCGCCATCCTGCTCGTTGGCGGGTTTCTCCTGCAGAAGCCGTAGATTGGCTGCCGGGGCGCCGCCGTCCTTCTCCTGACCGAAGTAGATGGTCTGGTGCGGGAACGGGATCTCGATGCCGGCGGCGTCGAAGTGCTTCTTGACCAGGCGGTTGAACGCGCGGCCCAGGCCGAACTGGGTGCCCGGCAGGGTCTTGATCCGGACCCGCACGTTGACCGAGCTGTCGGCCAGTGCGGTGACACCGTGCACCTCCATCTCGTCGAGGATGTTGGGTCCCTGGTCGGGATCCTGCTGGAGTTCCTTGAAGGCCTCGCGCAGGCGCACGATGACCTCGTCGATGTCCTCGCGATAGGCGACGCCGTATTCGCCGACGTGGTAGGCGAACTCGCGCATGTAGTTCGCGACCGCATCCACCGACGAGAACGGGATCAGGTGGTAGGTCCCGGAGAGGTCGCGTACGCCGAGCGAACGGATGGTCAGGCGTTCCACCACGCCCGTGGTGCCGGCCACCGTGACGATGTCGCCGACGTTGATGGCGTTCTCCAGCTGGATGAAGACGCCGGTGATCACGTCCTGCACCAGTTTTTGCGCCCCGAAACCGATCGCCAGGCCGAGGACACCGGCACCGGCCAGTAGCGGGCCGATGTTCACGCCGATCTCGGCGAGCACGATCATGGTGGTCATCACGATCAGCACGATGGCCATGGCGTTGCGGAAGATCGTCAGCAGGGTGGTCTCGCGGGCGGTCGGCCCGCCGCCACCGGTGTTCGGGTTCATGCGGTGCTCGACCCAGCTGGCAAAGACCAGCCAGATGGCCAGCACGCCCAGCAGGATCAGCGCCACCGAGATCGCGGTGCCCAGCACCGCCATGCCCATATCCGAGGCCAGCCATGTGGTCAGACTGAACGCACCCCAGGCATCCGCGACCACGGCCAGCACGACCAGCAGGATCACCAGGCGCATCACCTTCAGCGCATTGGGGATGTAGGAGTTCAGGCGCAGCTCCAGCGACGGGAACTTCTCCCGGGTCTCTTCGGGCACCCGAATCCGGCGGCCGATCAACTGGGTCAGCAGGTTGGCGACGAAGATGCCCACGAAGATGGCGAGCAGGGTCTGTCCGGTCGCCTTGGCCATGAAGGGGAGCGCATCTTCCGGCCGGGTGATGCTGACCACGGCCAGGGCCAGGAAGTAGATCAGGGCGATCCAGTGCCAGAAGTTCGCCAGCAACGAGATCACGATGCGGGTGAAGGCGTACTGCGCCCTGTTGGCCAACCTGATCAGGCGGTCATGCACCCGGGTGCGGTTCTGCAGGATGATCACGGCGGCGTAGAGGAAGGCCGTTAGCATCACGATCAGCCCCAACGAGCGCCCCGCCTCGGAGGAGATCTGGTTGTTGGTGATCGGGACCAGCAGCAACAGGCCGTAGCCGATATACCCCACGATGCGGGCCAGCCAGGCGTTCCAGTAAGCGGCCTCGTCCCCGGCCATCGGCAGCAGGCGCAGGCCGTGGTAGCGAGTGGCGAAGATCAGGCGCAGGGCCGCCTTGGTCACCTCGATCAGCAGGAATGCGTTCAGGAACAGCGAGTGCCGGGTGTTCATCTCGCCCGAGTCGCCCAGCACGAACAGCGCCAGTGCATAGCCGGCCAGCCAGGCGAGGATCACGACGAGGAAGTCGATCGCCGCGGCCAGGACCACGGCCGGTAGCGCCCGCATGAGCCGCATATGCTCGGCCGCATTCAAGGCCCAGCGATCAAGTCGGGTGAACAACGGTGCGCCCAGCCTTCGCAGTATCAGGAACACCACCACGGTGAACACGATGACGAAGGCGAGATCCAGTACCGCCAGCCCGAACACGGTGGGCTCGACTCCGCGCACGCGCTCGGCGATATCCACTGCGATGTCGTTCAGGGCCCGGACCTCGGCCACGGTGCCTTCGGCCAGCGACTGGGTGAGCTGGGCAATCTGGCGCGCCACGGATTCGCTGTCGCCGGTTTCGACCGGCAGGTCATCCGTGGCGGCGTCCTCCGCGCTGGAGCCGTCGCCGGAGCGCAGGGCCTCGAGCAAGTCTTCGCGGGCCTCCTCGTTCTCCAGTGCGTCGATGAGCATCTGGCGCAGATCGCTGCCGGAATCCTGCTGACCGGTGCCCTGTGCGGACGCGGCCCCGAGGGGCAGGATCAGTAGGAGCGCGAAAAGCACCAGCAGGCGGGAGAAGTCGATACGCGGCGCGCGCAGATGGGTCACGGCAAACCTCCATGTCTGGGAGGGACATCCTTGCGAGCCCCCGGTACGGTCAGTCAGTCCGAGGCAGTCTAAAGGCTGGAAGTTCCGTGCCACAATTTCGGTGGCCTGCGCACAGGCTTTATTCCAGCAGCATCGGATCCAGCCAGGCGATGCCGAGCTGGGCCATCTGCTGCTCGACCCAGACGATCCGCCGGTCAAGGTTGGGTCCCGGGCGGACCGGGTTCATGCGGCCGGGGCTGGGCAGGATGGCGGCCAGGCGCGCGGACTGGTGGCGATCGAGCTCGGTGGCGGAGATCCCGAAGTAGTGTTGGGCGGCGTTCTCGATGCCGTAAATGCCGGGACCCCATTCCGCCAGGTTGAGATAGATCTCGAGGATGCGCCGCTTCGGCCAGAGGGTCTCCATGCCGAAGGTGAACCCGGCCTCCAGCGTCTTGCGTGCCCAGGAGCGGCCGTGCCAAAGAAAGAGGTTTTTCGCGGTTTGCTGGCTGATGGTGCTGGCTCCGCGCAGGCGCCCGCCGCGTGCATGATCGCTGAGCGCCTGGCGCACCGAGCCCCAGTCGAAGCCGCGGTGGTTGGGGAAGTGCTGATCCTCGGCCGCGATCACCGCCAGCATCAGATGGCGGGGCAGGTCGTCCAGGCGTTGCCAGTCCGGGCGCCGGTTGGAGGCGGTCTGCCAGTCGGTTGCCACCACCATGGCCATGCCGTAGGGCGGGTCGACCCGGGCGAAGAGCACCACCAGGGCGAGCATTGCCCCGATCCCCAGCGCCAGCAGAAACGCGACCAGCCCGCCGGTCCAGTAGAGCAACCGGCGGAGCGGACGGCGCTTGAGGCGCGTGGCCACTACGGTCTCGCCTCTTGGCGGTGGGCGTGCGGGTGGATGACTGTCCGGAGACGGGGATTCATGGGCTGAAAGGATAACGCCTGCGCTCGCCGGGCGGGATGGGGCGTGCCCTTTCTTCTCTTCTGGAAGCACGCGCGGCGAACTGTTTTGCCGTTTCGTGGCCCAAAGGCGAAGGGGTGAGGAGGACGACCCCGGAATTTGCCTTAACAAGCCAACCGTTCGCGAAGGAGAGAGCCATGGACGTATTGCCCTATCGCTATGTCACCCCGAGCGGCGAGGCCGTGTCCTTCGACTTCCGTCTGCATCCCGAGACCGGTTCCGCGGTGCGGGTGCAACAGTTGCTGGATCGCCTGACCGACACGCTGGACAGCGAGATCGGCGTGCTGGGTGATACCTGCAATGGCGACGTGCTGCAAGCGCTGGCAATGGCCCTGGCCGTGCGCACGGAGATGATCCCGGCCAACCCCGAGATGACCCAGGATCTGGCGCGTGATGTGGTCGAGCGGGCGCTCAGATCCCTCGATGGCGCCCGGCACCAGCAGACCGGGCCGGTGGGGCATGCCTGAAAACCACCAGGACCAATACGCCGAGGCCCCGGGACGACCGGTGGTGTTCTTCGACGGCGGCTGTCCGCTTTGCCGGCGCGAGATCGGCCACTACCAGAGGCTCGACACCGCGGGCGCGATCGATTGGCGTGATATCCATGCCGATGCCACACCGCTCGACGCCTGGGGAATCACCTGGGATCGTGCGATGCAGCGCATGCATGCCGTAAGCGCCGACGGGCGCATTCGCAGCGGTGCCTGGGCCTTCGTGCTGGTCTGGCGGCACCTGCCGTATTACCGCTGGCTCGGCGGTGTGCTGCATCGCCTGCCGCCAATCGTCTGGCTGATGGATCGCGTCTACAACGTGATTGCGCGTTATCGCTGGCGCTCGCGCTGCGACGATGGGGTCTGTCACCCGGATCGTTAAGGTGGCCCACGCCAAGCCGCATCTACCGGAGAAGACCTGTGCGGTATGCGGCCGCCCGTTCGCCTGGCGGCGCAAATGGGCCCGGTGCTGGGATGAGGTTCGCTACTGTTCGGACGCCTGCCGGCGTCGCCGTTCGGGGAAGATCGCGTGACGAAGCGCTTTGTCGTTCTGGTGTTCTGGATCGCCGCGCTGGCGGTGCCTCTGCCCTTGGTGGCGGGCGACCTGGCGGCCGAACGCGCGATCGTCGCGCAATTACAGGAGCCCCACCGCATCCTGCTGCTGCGCCATGCCCTGGCGCCCGGCATCGGTGACCCGTCGGGCTTCGATGTCGATGACTGCGCCACGCAGCGAAACCTGTCGGCTGAAGGGCGCGCGCAGGCGCGCGCCAGTGGGGAGCGCCTGCGCGCGGCGGGCCTGGAGTCGATCCGGGTGTTCGCGGGCCCGTGGTGCCGCAATGTCGATACCGCGGCGCTCCTGGGGTTCGGTGAGCCCGTGGTGCTGGAGGCAATGGGCTCGGTGTTTCGCACTAATGCCCCGCATCGCGAGCGGCGCATGCAGGCGTGGCGCGAACACCTGGCGGACGAATACCGGCAGACGGCGGGGCCGGCGGTCTACGTGACCCACCGGGCCAATATCATGGAGCTGAGCGGCCGCAGCCTTGGCGCCGGGGCAATGCTGGTCGTCGAGATCGACGCGCAGGGCAATGCCCGGCCGGTGGATCAATAGCCGCGCGAACCGAAGGCGCCGGGTCGTGTGCAAGCCGGCTTACAGACGGATCTCCACGCGTTCGGCGCCGGGGGCGTCGATGCCGCGATGGAGCAGCAGGGTGCCGCTGGCGTTCAGCAGTTCGGTGGTGAGCTGACGGAAGCGCACGACCGTCTCGGTCAGGTTCAAGCGGCTCTCCAGCAGGTCGCGCTGGGCCTGGGAGACGGCCAGCGCGGTCCCGGCACCGACGCGAAACCGCGTCTGTTCCACCCGCAGCAGCTCTTCCTGCAACTCGACGGTTTCCTTCTGTGCCTGAATTTGTTCGCGGATGCGGGCCGCATCGAACCAGGTGCCGCGCACGTCCTCGATGGCGAGTTGCTCCAGGTTGGCCAGGGTTTCCTGGATCTGCTGGCGGGTCAGCCGGGCCCGGGTGTGTTCGGCCTCGGCGGCGCGGTTGCCGATCGGCATCTCGAAGCGCAGGCCGGCCGCCAGGTCGTAGCCGTCGCCCTGGCGGTCGCGCCAGGTGCGGCTGAAGCTGTCTGCGTAGCCCGACTGGCCCAGGGTCACGAAGAAGTCCAGGCGCGGCAGGAGGCCGTTGCGGGTGCGCACGACCTCCAGTTGGTCGCGCTGGACCCGCAGTCGCGTTTCGTTGAGATCGGCGCGATGGTCGCGGGCCAGCGCCACGTAGGCATTCAGGGGTTCCAGCGTGTAGCGTTCCAGGCCCGGCTCGGAGCTCGCCTCGAGCCGGGTATCCCACAGGCTGCCGTCGCCCTGGAGCAGTCGCGCGAGGCCGTCCTGCGCGCGGGCGCGTTCGGCGCGGGCGTCGATCAGGCCCTGACGGCGCAGCGCCACCTCGGCACGGGCCGACACGGCCTCGGTCTCGGGGCGGTCGCCGGCGGCGATGCGTCGCTCGGTCTGGTCGAGTTGCTCGCGGGCCACGGCCAGGGCCTCCTCGAAGATGGCGATCCGTTCGTCGGCCAGCACCAGATCCCAGTAGCGTCCCTCGACGTCGGTGATCAGCTGTTCGACGAAGCCGCGGACCTCGTACTCCGAGGCCTCCACGTCGAGGCCGGCCTGGCGCAGGCGCACCAGGTTGGACTCGATACGCCCGCCGCGGAGCAGGGCCTGGGTCAGGCTCAGGCCCGCGCGGGTGGTGAACTGGGGTGCCTCCACGCGCGAGCTGGAACTGCGCGAGCTGCGTACGGAGACCGTCAGGTCCGTGCCGGTTGGCAGCGACTGGCTCAGGCCCGCCTCGCCCAAGCGCCGGGTAGTGGTTACTTCATCGGTTTCGCCGATCTGTTCCAGCTGGCGCACGCTCTGGTCGCGGCTAATCTCCAGCTCGGCGAACAGCTCGGGGTCGAACACCGCGCGTTCCTGTGCCTCGAAGGTGCCCTGGATCGCGGTTTGCAGGCGCTCGGCGCGCAGGCCGCGGTTGCCTTCCAGCGCGCGGGCGACGGCCTCCTCCAGGGACAGGGTCTCTTCCGCCACCGCCTCGCGTTCGAACGGCCGGGCGTCCGTCAGTGCCTCCGCGGGCAGGGACAGGCGCAGCCCGTCGGAGGCATCCGGCGCTTCAGAGGCGTGGCCCGGGAGGGCCAGCGCGAGCGCGACGAGGAAGGGCAGGGAAGTTCTAGGCATGATCCGTGGCGACTCGGTAGACGGGTTGCGGGTGCTCGCCCCGGCGGTGGAACAGCAGGTAGAGCGTGGGGATCAGCACCAGGGTGATCAGGGTAGACGAGAGCAGCCCGCCGATCACGACCCGGGCCATCGGGGCCTGGGCCTCGCCGCCGTCGCCCATGCCGATGGCCAGCGGCGACAGCGCCAGGATGGTGGTCAGCGTGGTCATCAGGATCGGGCGCAGGCGCTCGCCCGCGGCGGCCACGATGGCCGCTTGCAGTTCCATGCCGTCTTCGCGGTGGCGCCGCGCCATGCGGTCCACCAGCAGGATCGCGTTGTTCACCACGATCCCGACCAGCAGCAGGATGCCGATCAGCGACTGCACGTTGAGCGTGGTGTCGGTGATCAGGAGTGCGCCGGTTACACCAATGATCGCCAGTGGGATGGAGAACATCACGATCAGCGGGTCGCGCAGGGACTCGTACAGGCTGGCCATGACCATGTAGACCAGCAACGTCGCGAGCAGGGTGCCCAGGAGCAGTTCGGAGAACGCGGCTTCCTGCTCCTCGATGTCGCCGGTGACCGAGAAGTCGATCTCCTCCGGCAGCGGGATATCGGCCAGCGCCGCACGCACGTCGGCGGCGACCTCGCCCAGCGAGCGGTCGCCGATGTTCACGAACAAGGTGCTGATGCGCGCCTGTTCGCGGCGCTGGATGCTGTCCGGGCCGATCGCCGTATCGAACGTGACCAGGCTGCGCAATGCCACGCGTTCGCCGTCCTCGCTGCGCACGGTCAGGTTGAGGAGGTCGTCCAGCGAGCTCCGGTCGGCGTCGCGTAGTTGGACCCAGATGCGCGTCTCGTCGCCGCCCGCGCGCAGCTGGCCGGCGCCGGAGCCGCCCAGGGCGGTTTCCAGGGTCTGGGCGATGGTGCGCACGTCCACGCCGAGGTCGGCGGCGCGGTCGCGGTGGATGCGGGTGGCGAATTCCGGCTGCCCGCCGTCGGAGCCGACGCGGGTGTCGGTGACGCCGGGGACGTCCGCCAGCGCGGTCTCGAAACGCTCGATGACGGCGTTCATCGTGGGCAGTTCGAAGCCGCGGACCTCGATGGACAGGCTTTCCTCGTCGGCGCCGCGCCCGAAGCCGCGGAAGAAGATCCCGCTGGAGGCGCGCACGCGGATCTCGACCCCCGGCGGGCTGCCCAGCGCGTCGCGCAGGGCCGCGGCGATCTCTTCGGAGGAGCGGCTGCGACTGTCGCGCGAGCCGACCATCACGCGCATGTTGCCGGAGGCGGGCGAGGAGGCGCGGAACGCCGAGGCGCCGGAGCTGGAGACCAGGTTTTCCAGTTCCGGGACCTCGTCGTGGATGATCGCCTCGAGGCCGGACATGGTGGCGTAGAGTTCTTCCAGGGGTGTGCCGGGCTCCATGGCGACATGCACGCGCAATTCGCCTTCGTCGGTGGCGGGCAGGAATTCCGTGCCCACGCCGCGCAGCCCCGCCAGGGCGATCATCAGCAGCAGGAGGCTGATGCCGATGACCATCCATGGCTGGGTCAGGGTGCGTCGCAGCACCCCCTGGTAGCGTTGCTCCATGCGCGCGAGGGCACTGGTGTCACGCTTCGGCATCGGGGCGCGGGCCATCAGCATCGGGACCAGGGTCAGCGCGACGATCAGCGAGCCTGCCAGGGCAAAGGCGACCACCGCCGCCAGCGGCTTGAACAGCTGGCCGGCCAGTTCCTCGGCGAAGAACAGCGGCAGGAAGATCGCCACGGTGGTCAGGGTGCTGGCGACGATGGCGGGCGCGACGCGCCCGGTGCCGCTGATGGCGGCCTCGGCGGCGGTCTGCTCGGCATGTTCCTCGCGCCGTCGGGCGATGCTCTCGATCACCACGATGGCGTTGTCCACCATCAGCCCCACGCCCAGCGCGATCCCGCCGAGTGTCATCAGGTTCAGCGAGTAGCCGCCGAAGTAGACCAGGCCGAAGGTGGCGATCACCGCCAGCGGGATCGCGGTGGCCGCCACCAGCGTGTAGCGGATGTTGCGCAGGAACACGAGCAGCACCAGCACGGCCAGTGCACTGCCGTAGAGGATCGAACGACCGACGTTGGTGATGGAGTTGCGGATAAAACCGGCCTCGTCGGTGACGGCGCGGATGTCGATCTGGGGGAAGTCGCGGTTCAGGCGCACCAGTTCGGCGTGGACCGCCTCGGAGACCTCTACGGTGTTGGCGTCGGCCAGCTTGCGCACGGCGAGCTGCACGCCTTCCTCCTGGTTGACCCGGAACCGGCGGGTAACGCGCTGGTGGGTGTCGCGCACGTCGGCCACCTGGTGCAGGTAGGTCACACCGTCCTCGCTGCGCTGCACGATGGTGTCGCGGACCTCGTCCACCGAGCGGAACTCGGCCGGGGTGCGCAGGCGGTATTCGCGGCGCCCGTCCATGATCGGGCCGCCGGGGGTGATCACGTTGGCGTCGCGGATGCGGTTGCGCAGGTCGTCCAGGCCGAGGTCGATGGCCTCGATGCGTTCCGGGTCCACCTCCACGCGGACCTCGCGCTCCAGGCCGCCGAAGGTATCCACAGCTGCCACGCCGGGGATGCGTTCCAGGCGCGGGGCGATACGGTTGTCGATCAGGGTGCGCAGGTGGATGGCGTCCAGTTGCGAGCCGATGCCCAGACGCATGATGGGCGAGTCCTGGGTGTCGAACTGGCGTACCAGCGGGCGATCGGCGTCATCGGGCAGGCGGTCCTCGATGCGCGCCAGGCGATCGCGCAGGTCGTCCACCGCCTGGCGGATGTCCGTGCCCCAGGCAAAGTTGATGCGGACGTTGCTGTTGCCCTCGGCGGAGGTCGAGCGGATCTCCTGGGCACCGGTAATGGCGGCCGCGGCCTGCTCCACCTGGCGCGTGACGAGTTGTTCGACTTCCTCGGCCCCGGCATTGGGGTAGGACGTCATCACCGTGACCACCGGGTAGGTGATATTCGGCAGCAGATCCACCGGCAGGCGGGTCAGCGCGGTCAGGCCGAGGATCACCACGATCAGGGCTACCATGCTGGTCAGCACGGGGCGGTGGACCGTTACGCGGGCCGGATTCACGGGGTGTCCGACTCGGGTGTGTCGTCTCCACCCGGCACGTTGCGCGGGTCAGTCACGCGCAGCGGGGTGCCGTCCGCGAGCAGGTGCTGGCCGAGCACGACGACCTCGGTGCCTTCCGGCAGCTCGGGTTCCAGCAGTTCGACCCAGTCGCCGTCACGCACGCCGGTAACCGCCTGATGGCGGCGGGCCTGCGGGCGTTCGCCGCTGCGGTCCACGCTGAACAGGGTCGGGCCGGCCTCGCGCTGGATGATCGCGTCGCGTGGGATCGCCAGGACGGCGTTGCGTTCCCCCAGGGTAATGGCGGCCTCCACGAACATGCCCGGGCGCAGCTGGTCGCGTTCGTTGGGGATCTCCACCTCGACCCGCGCCTGACGCGACCCGGGCCGGAATTCCGGGGCGATGCGGGCGATGGTGCCGGCAAATCCGGCGTCCGGATAGGCGGCAGTGTAGACCTGCGCCCCCTGGCTCGGCGACAGCCGGCCGTAGTCGGCCTCGGTCACGGCCAGGATGGCGCGCACCGGCTGCAGCCGGACCAGCGCCAGTGCGGTGTCGTTGGCGCTGATGACCGTGCCGGGATCCACGTGGCGTTCGGCGACCCAGCGGGTGCTGTCGGCCGTACCCGCCTCGATGCGGGTGTAGCTCAACTGGATCTCGCGGGTGCGTAGCGCGGAACGCCGCTGGCGGATCTGCGACTCGGCCAGGGTGACGCGCGTCTGTGCCAGGGCGAGTTCGGTTTCCGCGGCCTCCAGCTCCGAGCGCGACGCGATCCCCTGGTCGCGCAGCTTGCGGGTGCGCTGCAGTTCGCGCCGGGTCGCATCGCGGCTGGCCAGGGCCTCGGCCAGGCTGGCCTCGGCGACTTCCAGCTCCGCCGCGGCCTGGGCCACGTCCTGCTCGAATTCCTCGGTATCCAGCTGCAGCAGCGGATCACCGGGCTCCACGCGGTCGCCGAGATTGACGAACACCTCGGCAACCCGCCCGCCCACGCGGGGGGTGATCTCGATCCGGTCGGCGCCCTCGATGCTGCCGGTGAAGCGCCGCCGTTCGACCAGGTCGCGGGTCTCGATGCCGGCAATGGCGACTGCGACCGGGCGGGTCTCGCCGCCGCCCGGACGACCGGAAGGGGCCGCGTCGTCTTCCGGGCCCAGCAGCATCCAGGCGAGGATGCCAGCGGCCAGGAGAAACAGGATCGCGGTGATCAGTGTGGCGGGGCGGGGCATTGCAGCTCGCTTGTTTGCGGGGTGGTCAGGTTAGAGTGTCGCGTGGCTGACTGAATCGTGCATGAATTCCGTTCGGAATCCGGCGCCGATTCGATGAAGCCCGGACTAGGACCCGCGAGTACAAGGAGAATTCCGTGACGACATCTGATTCGGCCCGTCCCTCGCGCCCGCGGCGGCGCTCCTTTGCCACGGACATGCTCGGGCTCCTGGGCTGGATGGTGCTGGTGTTTGCCGTGGCCGGGCTGGGTGGCTGGGCGACCAGCCTCTCGGTGGGCGACTGGTATCCGACACTGGCGCGCCCGCCGCTGAACCCGCCGGACGCGGTATTCGGCCCGGTCTGGTCCGTGCTGTTCGGCCTGATGGGTCTCGCCGCCTGGCATGTCTGGCGGCGCGTCGGTTTGACCGGTGCCCCGATGGCGCTGGGGCTGTTCCTGGCCCAGCTCGCGCTAAATCTCGGCTGGTCGGTGCTGTTCTTCGGCATGCAACGCCCGGATCTGGCGCTCGTCGAGATCCTGATCCTGTGGCCGCTGATCCTGGCCACACTGATCGCTTTCTGGCGCATTGACCGTATCGCCGGCGCGCTGCTGGTGCCGTACCTGCTGTGGGTCGCCTTCGCCATCTACCTCAACGCGGGGATCGTCTGGCTCAACTGACGAGCCGGGTCTTCAGCGGTTGGGCGTCATGCGGTTGTCATTTGGGCGGGGTATGCTGACGCGATTTTTCCTGGGAGGGGCTCCATGGCGGTGCGCGTAGGGATCAACGGGATGGGGCGGATTGGTCGCTTGGCGTTGCGCGCGGCATGGGACCGGGACGACATCGAGATCGTGCATCTGAACGAGGTCGCGGCCGACGGGACCGTCACCGGACACCTGCTGGAGTTTGATTCCGTTCACGGGCGTTGGGGTCGCGAGCCCGAGGCCCAAGCGGACCGGATCCGGGTCGACGGGCGCGAGCTGCGCCACACGAGCCTGGCCGAGCCGGCGCAGGTGCCGTGGGGCGAGTCGGACGTGGACATCGTGATCGACGCCACTGGCGCCTTCCGCACCATGGACACGCTGGAGCCGCATTTCACCCGGGGCGCGAAGCGCGTGGTGGTCGCGGCGCCGGTGAAGGATGAGCGCGCGCTGAACGTGGTGATGGGCGTGAACGACGCCGCTTACGATCCCGCGAAGCACCACGTCGTGACCGCCGCCTCCTGCACCACCAACTGCCTGGCGCCGCTGGTCAAGGTGCTGCACCCGGCGCTGTCGATCCGCCACGGCACCATCCTGACCGTCCACGACATGACGGCCACCCAGTCGCCGGTGGATCTGCCGCGCGACAATCTGCGCCGGGCCCGTGCGGCCGGGCTGAACCTGATCCCGACCACCACCGGCTCGGCGAAGGCGATCGGCGACATCTTCCCCGAGCTGAACGGGCGGCTGAACGGCCATGCGGTGCGCGTGCCACTGATGAACGCCTCGCTGACGGATTTCACCTTCGAGGCCGCGCGCGAGACCAGGGTGGAGGAGGTCAACGGCCTGCTGCGCAAGGCGGCGAACGGTGATCTGAACGGCATCCTCGGCTACGAGGAGCGCCCGCTGGTTTCCAGCGATTTCCGCACCGACCCGCGCTCGTCCATCGTGGATGCCCAGTCGACCATGGTGGTCGACGGCACGCAGGTGAAGGTGCTGGCCTGGTACGACAATGAATGGGGCTACGCGAACCGGCTGGTCGAGCTGGTCGCCCGCGTCGCCAAGCTGGGGCTTTGAGGCCGTCGTGAGCGGAGCGGCCGACCAGCCAAACCCGGGCGGGCCGCCCACCCTGGGGCTGGGTGCCTACGCGCGGATTACCGCGAACTACTGGGCGTTCACCGTCACCGACGGCGCGATCCGCATGCTGGTCGTGCTGTTCTTCCACCAGCTGGGTTACAGCCCGCTGGAGATCGCCTTCCTGTTCCTGTTCTACGAGCTGTTCGGGGTGATTACCAACCTGACCGGCGGCTGGCTGGCCGCGCGGCTGGGGGTGAACACGACGATGATCGGCGGGACGCTGCTGCAGGTGGCGGCCCTGCTGATGCTCACGGTGCCCGAGGCCTGGCTGGGCGTGGCCTACGTGATGTTCGCCCAGGCGCTGTCCGGGATCGCCAAGGACCTGAACAAGATGAGCGCGAAGTCCGGCGTGAAGCTGGTCGCGGGCGACGGGGAGGGGCGGCTGTTTCGCTGGGTTGCGGTGCTCACCGGCTCCAAGAATGCGCTGAAGGGGGTCGGCTTCTTCGTCGGCGGGGCGCTCCTCTACAGCGTGGGCTTCCAGATGGCGCTGGTGATCCTGGCCGGGATGCTGGCGCTGGTCATGCTGTTCTCGGTGGTCGGACTGCCGCGCGGGCTGGGCCGTGTCGGCGGCAAGCCGAAGTTCACCCAGATGTTCTCCAATTCCGCCGCGATCAACGTGCTCTCGGCCGCACGCTTCTTCCTGTTCGGCGCGCGTGACGTCTGGTTCGTGGTCGCGCTGCCGGTGTTCCTCAGCGCCACGCTGGACTGGAACCATATGCAGGTGGGCGCGTTCCTCGCGCTGTGGGTGATCGGCTACGGCATCGTGCAGGCCTCCGTGCCCCGCCTCTTGGGTAAGGGCGGGGTGCATCCGACCGGGCTCACCGCGCGCCTGTGGGCGTTCATCCTGATGCTGCTGCCAATCGCCATCGTGATCGGCCTGGAGGTGGGCCTGGACCCGGCCTGGGTGCTGATGGTCGGGCTGGGCGTGTTCGGCGTGGTGTTCGCAATCAACTCCGCCGTCCACTCCTTCCTGATCCTCGACTACGCCGAGGCCGACCGCGTTGCGATGAAGGTGGGCTTCTACTACATGGCCAACGCCGGCGGCCGCCTGGTCGGCACCGTCGCCTCCGGCGCCATCTTCATGGTCTGGGGCCTGGAAGGCGCCCTGATTGCCTCCACCTTCTTCATCTTCGCCACCTGGATGATCTCGTCCCTCCTCCCCCGCGAAGCCGCCCGCGCCTGACCGCGCGGCTGCCGGCCTGGAAGGGGGCGGCGGCATCGGGTTACTGCGGCCGCTGTAACGCCTCGATGACAGCCTCCAGCGTGCGGGAGCGGTACCGCTCGGCATGGCGGACCCAGCCGAGCTGGCGGGTGACGGGCCCGCCGGGCCAGGCGAGCACGGCGAGGTCGTCGGTGGCCATGGTGCGGGGGAGGAAGCCGATGCCGAGGCCGGCCGCGATCAGCATGCGGATGACTTCCAGGTAGGGGCTTTCCTGGGCGGCAGTGGGGTGCAGGCCCTGTGCGGCCAGGGCCTGGTCGATCTGGCGGCGGGTGGTGGAATCCCCGGGCGGCAGGATGGCTGGCCAGTCGTGCAGGCGCCGCAGGGTATCCAGCGGGGTATCGTCAGCGCGGTTGCGGGCGACCATGGGGACGAGGTCGTCGGTCCATACCGTGTGCGCCTCGGCGCCCTTCGGCAGATCCTCGGGCAGGGTGGCCAGGGCCAGGTCGGCGTCGCCGTGCATGACGGCCTCGATGCCGGCCTCGGAATCCATGAATGCCAGTTCCAGTTCCAGCTCCGGGTAGCGCTCGCGCAGGGCCGACAGTGGCGTGGGCAGGCGGTGCAGGGCGATGTGGTGCGAGGTGGCCAGGCGGATGCGGCCGCGCACCACCTGGTCGAGGTCGGCGACCTGCTGCTCGATGGCGCGCAGGCGGGCGAGGATTTCCCGGGCCTCGGGCAGCAGGCGTTCGGCGACCTCGGTCGGCCGTACACGCCGACCCTGGCGCTCGAATAACGGACGTTCCAGCGTGGCCTCCAGCGACTGGATGCGCTTGCTGATGGCGGGCTGCGTCAGGTGCAGCCGTTCGGCCGCGGCGGAGAAGGCGCCGGTGTCGACGACCGCGACGAAGGCCTGCAGGGATTCGACACTCAGTTGTTCTGGGCGCATCCGTGTCTCTCCAGTCCCCGCGTGAGATAATGGTCCGTTCGATGGTCGGGCTCGGCATGACCCGGCACCTATATAACCGTATGGAATGATACGGATAAGAAATCGGATTTGAAAGAATACCGGGGCGGGCCCAGACTCTAGATCAACGGGCGTCATGAAACGACGTCATTGCGAGGAGCCGAAGGCGACGCGGCACAAAAGCGCTAAGCGCGTTGAACGGCCGCAGGCCGGCCCGAAGGGCGAGCGCAGCGAGTAATCTCCTGAAGCTGGCAGAGCGCCAGTACCGGGATCGGGTGGTTTCGGACGGAGGTTGCTTCGTCGCTACGCTCCTCGCAATGACGGTGCCAGTTGGCGACGCGGTGCAAGGGCGAGCCTGTATAGCGCCGGTGGATCGTCGGCGGTGGGACGCAAGAACGATAGAACGCGGCGCGGCCGCGGGAGTAGGTAATGGCTGGCAAGACCCTGTATGACAAGTTGTGGGAGGCGCATGGGGTGCGCGAGGAGCCGGATGGCTCGACGCTGCTCTACATCGACCGCCACCTGGTGCACGAGGTGACCAGTCCGCAGGCCTTCGAGGGGCTGCGGCTGGCCGGGCGCAAGCCATGGCGCGGCGATTCCGTGCTGGCGGTGCCGGATCACAACGTGCCCACGGAGAACCGCGACCAGGGGATTGCGGATCCGGTCTCGCGCATCCAGGTGGAAACACTGGAGAGCAACGTCACGAGCCTGGGGCTGAAATTCTTCCCGATGGCGGACGTGCGCCAGGGCATCGTGCACGTGATCGGCCCGGAGCAGGGCGCGACCTTGCCGGGTATGACCGTAGTCTGCGGCGACTCGCATACCTCCACGCATGGCGCGCTGGGCGCGCTGGCCTTTGGTATTGGCACCTCCGAGGTGGAGCATGTGCTGGCCACGCAATGCCTGTGGCAAAAGAAGACCAAGGCCATGCAGATCCGTGTGGAAGGCGCGCTGCGCCCGGGCGTCACCGCCAAGGACGTGGTGCTGGCCATCATCGGCCGCATCGGCACCGCTGGCGGTACCGGCTACGCGATCGAGTTTGCCGGCTCCGCGATCCGCAGCCTGTCGATCGAAGGCCGTATGAGCGTCTGCAACATGTCGATCGAGGCCGGGGCCCGTGCGGGCATGGTCGCGGTGGACGAGAAGACCATCGAATACGTGCGCGGCAAGCCGCAGGCGCCGACCGGCGAGATGTTCGAGCGGGCGGCCGAGTACTGGCGCACGCTGGTCTCCGACCCGGATGCCGAGTTCGACGCGGTGGTGGAGATGGATGCCGCCGAGATCGCCCCGCAGGTCAGCTGGGGCACCTCGCCGGAGATGGTCGCGCCGATCGACGGGCGGGTGCCGGACCCGGCGGCCGAGTCCGATCCGGTGCGCGCCGAGGGCATGCAGCGGGCGCTGGAGTACATGGACCTGAAGGCGAATACCCCAATGACGGAGATCCGTCCGGACAAGGTGTTCATTGGTTCCTGCACCAACTCGCGGATCGAGGACCTGCGCGCCGCTGCCGAGGTGGTGAAGGGCCGTAAGAAGGCCGACAACATCAAGCTGGCGATGGTGGTGCCGGGCTCCGGGCTGGTGAAGCAGCAGGCGGAGCAGGAGGGGCTGGACCGCATCTTCCTGGATGCCGGCTTCGAGTGGCGCGAGCCGGGCTGTTCGATGTGCCTGGCGATGAACGCCGACCGCCTGGAGCCGGGCGAGCGCTGCGCCTCGACCTCGAACCGCAACTTCGAGGGCCGCCAGGGGCAGGGCGGGCGCACGCATCTGGTCAGCCCGTCCCTGGCCGCCGCGGCGGCTGTCGCCGGGCACTTCATTGAACCGTCCGCGTTGAAGGAGGCGTAAGCGATGCAGGCCTTTACTGTACACAAGGGGATCGTCGCGCCGCTGGACCGCTCCAACGTGGATACCGACGCGATCATCCCCAAGCAGTACCTGAAGTCGGTCAAGCGCACGGGCTTCGGCCCCAATGCCTTCGACGACTGGCGCTACCTGGACCCGGGCGAGCCGGGCATGGATGGCTCGAAGCGCCGGCCGAACCTGGACTTTGTGCTCAACCAGGCGCCGTTTGACCAGGCGACCATCCTGCTGGCGCGCAAGAACTTCGGCTGTGGTTCCTCGCGGGAGCATGCCGTGTGGGCGCTGACGGACTTCGGTTTTCGTGCGGTGATCGCGCCGTCGTTCGCGGACATCTTCTTCTCCAACAGCTGCAAGAACGGGCTATTGCCGGTCGTGCTGGCCGAGGACGAGGTGCAGAACCTGTTCGAACAGGTGGAGGCGAACCCCGGTGCCCAGGTCGAGGTGAACCTGGAAGAGATGACCGTGACCGCGCCGGACGGTACCGTATTCGACTTTACGCTGGACGAGGACCGCCGCCACCGCCTGCTGAATGGGCTGGACGATATCGCCCTGACGCTGCAGTTCGCGGACGATATTCGGGCCTTCGAGGAGCGCCAGCGCCGCGAATGGCCGTGGATGGCGGAACCACAACGGTAGACGGTGCGTCTGGCACGGCCTGGATCCGGGCACCGTCATTGCGAGGAGCGAAGCGACGAAGCAACCTCCGTCCGGAACCACCGGATCCCCGTACCGGCGCTCTGGCAGCTTTGGGAGGTTACTCGCTGCGCTCGCCCTTCGGGCCGGCCTGCGGCCGTTCAACGCGCTTCGCGCTTTTGTGCCACGGCCCCTGGCGGGGCCTCGCAATGACGGGGGGCAGGAAGCACCGTCATCGCGAGGAGCGCAGCGACGTGGCGATCTCCCAGGGCAGCCCCGGCGCTGGCTCGGGTAAACGTCGGGGGTTGCGACCGGAGGTTGCCACGTCGCCTGCGGCTCCTCGCAATGACGTTGCCACTAGGAATGTATAGGTAAAGAATAATAGTTACTTGGGAGAGGTTTGTGAGCCGAATTCTGGTATTGCCCGGGGACGGGATTGGGCCCGAGATCGTGGCCGAGGCGCTGAAGGTGCTGGAGCGCGTGGGCGAGATCGGCGGTCTGGATCTGGAGATCGAGCAGGGCCTGATCGGGGGCGCGGCGCATGACGCGGCCGGGCACCCCTATCCGGAGGCCACCCGCGAGGCGGCGCGTCGTGCAGACGCGATCCTGCTGGGGGCGGTGGGTGGCCCGCAGTACGAGTCGCTGGAGCGCGACCTGCGCCCCGAGCGTGGGCTGCTTGGCATCCGCTCGGATCTCGGCCTGTTCGCGAACCTGCGCCCGGCGATCCTGTATCCGCAGCTGGCCTCGGCCTCCACGCTGAAGCCCGAGGTGGTCAGCGGGCTGGACATCCTGATCGTGCGCGAGCTGACCGGGGGGATCTACTTCGGCCAGCCACGCGGGATCGAGGAACGCAATGGCGAGCGGGTCGGCTTCAATACGCTGGTCTATAGCGAATCGGAGATTGAGCGGATCGCCCGGGTCGGCTTCGAGGCGGCGATGAAGCGGGGCAAGCGTCTGTGCTCGGTGGACAAGGCCAACGTGCTGGAAGTCTCCGAGCTGTGGCGCGAGGTGGTCGAGCGTGTCGGGAAGGAATTCCCCGAGGTCGAGCTGTCTCACATGTATGTGGACAACGCCGCGATGCAGCTGGTGCGTGACCCGAAGCAGTTCGACGTGATGGTGACCGGCAACATGTTCGGGGACATCCTGTCCGATGCAGCGGCGATGCTGACCGGCTCCATCGGCATGCTGCCGTCCGCCTCGCTGAACAGCGAGGGCGTGGGTCTGTACGAGCCGATCCACGGTTCGGCACCGGATATTGCGGGGCAGGGCAAGGCCAACCCGATGGCGACGGTGCTGTCGGTCGCGATGCTGCTCCGTCATAGTCTGGACCGCAACGACCTGGCCGAACGCATCGAGGCGGCTGTGGGTCGGGTACTGGATCAGGCCTTGCGTACCCCAGACATCTTCGGTGAAGGCATGAAGCTGGTCGGTACGCAGGGCATGGGCGACGCCTTGGTCGCGGCCCTGGATGAGTAAATATCTATCAAAGCGTTAACGATTAAAGTTCAACCGGGAATTAACGATGAGTGACCGCAAATTTGACGTGGCCGTGGTCGGGGCAACGGGCGCCGTTGGCGAGGCCCTGCTGTCCATCCTGGCCGAGCGCGACCTGCCGATCGGGCGCGTGCATGCCCTGGCCAGCTCGCGGTCGGTGGGCAAGACGGTGGACTACGGCCGGCGCGAGTTGGAGGTCGAGGACCTGGCGACTTTTGATTTTTCCACGGTGCAGATCGGGCTGTTCTCGCCGGGCGCCTCGGTGTCCGCGGAATATGCGCCCAAGGCGGCGGCGGCCGGCTGCGTCGTGATCGACAATACCTCCCAGTTCCGCTACGACCCGGAGATCCCGCTCGTGATTCCGGAGGTGAACCCGGACGCGGTGGGCGATTACACGAAACACGGGATTATCGCGAACCCGAATTGCTCCACCATTCAGATGCTGGTGGCGCTGAAGCCGCTGCACGATGCGGTCGGCATCGAACGGATTAACGTGGCAACCTACCAGGCCGTGTCCGGTACTGGAAAAGAGGCGATCGAGGAGCTGGCGCACCAGACGGCGGCGTTGCTGAATGGCCGTCCGGTGGAGTGCAACGTGTATCCCAAGCAGATCGCGTTCAATGCCCTGCCGCACATCGACGTCTTCCAGGACAATGGCTACACCAAGGAAGAGATGAAGATGGTCTGGGAGACCCGGAAGATCATGGGCGACGAGTCCATCCTGGTGAACCCGACCGCGGTGCGCATTCCGGTGTTCTACGGGCATTCCGAGGCCCTGCATATCGAGACGCGCGAGAAGATCAGTGCGGAGAAGGCGCGCGAAATCCTCTCCGGCGCACCGGGGATCACGGTGCTGGACAAGCACGAGGACGGGGGCTATCCGACTGCGGTGACCGAGGGTTCCGGCAAGGATGCGGTGTTCGTCGGCCGCATCCGCGAGGACATTTCCCACCCCCGCGGACTGAACCTGTGGGTGGTCTCGGACAACGTGCGCAAGGGGGCCGCGTTGAACACGATTCAGATCGCGGAGGTTTTGATCCGCGATTACCTGTGATTTAATCCGGGAAAACGCCGGGGACACTACCCGGTACATCCGTGGCCAGGGGGTCATCGGCCGTGTCGGCCGAGGCAGTACGGCCACGTGGCATTTTCAGGGGGAATTCGTGCGCAAGTTTTTGGTTGGGTTTTTGTTCTTGCTGCTGGTGGCCCCGGCGTCCTCGAGTTCCGTGGGCTTCGGCGAAATCAATCTTCAATCCTTCCTGAATCAGCCCTTGCGGGCGGAGATTCCCTTGCGGGGAGCGGCAGCTGCGGGCGATTCCCTGCGAATTCGCCAGGCTTCCGAGGATGCATACCGCCGCGCCGGTCTGAACCGTGGCGGTGTTCCGGGGGACCTGAACATCCAGGTCGAGGGTGACCGCATCATCCTGACCACACGCCGGCCGGTGCGCGAGCCCTATGTGGGCATGCTGCTGGAGGCGCGCTGGGATGGCGGGCGCGCCATGCGCGAGGTCTCGTTGTTGCTGGATCCGCCCGGCACGATGCCTTCCGGAACTTCTGCGCCGGCCGTGAGCGGGGACCCCGGCGCAGCGCCGCGTGCGACCCGCGAAGGCGAAACCATCCGGGTGCGTAGTGGCGACACCCTCTACGCGGTCGTGCGCCGCAGCGGTGTCTCGGGATACAGCGACGAGCAGGCCATGCTCGCGTTCCTCGACGCCAATCCGCAGGCCTTCATGGGTAACAACATCAATTCGCTGCGCGCGGACGCGGAATTGCGTACGCCGTCCCGCGAACAGTTGGACGCGCGCAGTACCGCCGAGGCGCGGGCCGAGGTTGCCGATCAGACGCGCTCCTGGCAGGAATCCACTCGCGCGGGTCGCGAAGAACCGGAGCCGGCTCCGGCCGCGGCTGAGGAGGGTGTCGAGGGCGAGGCGCTCGCCGAGGACGAAGAATCGGCTGTTACGGAGGACGCTGCCGCGGCGGTTGCGGACGACGAATCCGCAGTGGCCGAATCGGACTCGGCCGTGACCGAGGACGAAACGGCGGTGGGCGACGAGGCCGCGACCGAGGCGGTGGCGCCCGAGGATCGCCTGGAGATCGTCGCCGATCTGCTGCCGGAAGATGCCGAAGCCGGGGCAACCGAGGGGGGTTCCGAGGAGCTGCTGCAGGAAGCCCTGCTGTCCCAGCGCGCCGAAATGGACGGAATGCGCGCCGAGCTCTCCGAATTGCGCGAGGAGCTTGGCGAGCGTGGGCGTCTGGCCGAGATCTCCAGCGAGAACATGGCCGGGCTCGAGGAACAGCTGAGCCAGCTGCGCGCCGAGCGCGAACAGCTGCGCACCCGTCTGGATCGTGCGGATGCTGAACGCAATGCCCCGCTGCACGAACGCATCATGAATGACCCGTTGCTGCTGATGATGGCGATTGCGCTGGTCATTCTGCTGCTGCTGGTGTTGCTGGCTTTTGCCCGCGGCGGCCGCCGCGAGGTGATGGTCGACGATCACGGTTCCGGCCTGAAGCCGCGTGCGGACAACAGCAAGGTGCAGGCGACCGGCTTCGATGCCCGCAGTTACGAGACCGGGGAGATGGGTTCGCCAGATCCCTCGACGACCCGTGCCGCCGCTGCCACCGTGGTTGGCACGGCCGCGGCGGCGGGTGGCGCGGAACGCGATGATGGGCAACAGGAAGACGCTTCCCATCTGTCGGCCGATTCGGGGGAAGAGGTTGGCGAGGTCGTGGTCGCCAGCACCAGTCAGAAGGGAGGCGAGGCGACAGATGACGTACTGGCAGAGGTGGATGTCTGCCTGGCGTACGGCATGAACGATCAGGCGGTCGAGACGCTCAATGCGGCGATCGAGCGCGATCCGGATAACAAGCAGTACCGCCTGAAATTGGTCGAGGCACATCTCGCGCTTGAGGATGAGGAGAGCGCAAGGCAGGCGGCCGGTGCGCTGCGCGGTCGGCTGGATGCGGGTGATACGGCTACGCGTGATCGCCTGTCCGATCTGGAATCCCGGATTGGGGAGGGGGCCGGTCTTGGCGCCACTGCAGCTGGTGGCGCGATGGCCGGCGATCTCGGTGATGTGCCTTCTGCGGAAGGAAGCCGCGCGACGGAATCCGACAGCAATGAGATCGATTTCTCGGGTCTGGAGCTTCCCGAGACCGACGAGGCGGCGGAAAGCCTGGGGAGCGAGCCGGTTGCGGATGATCAGGGCCTGTCGTTCGACCTCGACGAGAATCTGGAAGCGGATCTGGCGAACGCCGCGGAAGGTAATGTTTCCAGCGCGGATGCTGATGGGGACTTGAACAATCTTGCGTTCGACATCGACGAGAACGAGCTTCCGGAGACAGATTCCACCGCGAGTGGCGGGGAACAGGCGGAGCCGGAAGCTGGCCTGGATCTGGACGAGAACCTGCTTGGCCCGGGTGGTTCCGATGCGCCTATTGCCGGTCAGGATGAAACCGACGATGGTTCCGCAGGAGCGGACGCGGACGAGAACGTCACGCGTCTGAGTCTGGCCCAGGCTTATGCCGACATGGGAGATCAGGAAGGTGCCCAGGAATTGATCGACGAGGTCCTGACCTCGGGCACCGATGATCAGAAACGCGAGGCCGAGGGGATCCGCGAGCAGATTCAGGGCTCGTGACCGTCGGGAAGTCGGAGTTCCGGACCGGATGTTCCCGGTTCGGTCTCGGCTGACCCCCGGAATGTGCAGACCGGCCCCGCCCGGGGGCAAAACCCCGGGCGGGGCCTTTTTTGTGGTTCATTAATCGCTGCGAGGGCGGTTCACGCTTGGTTCAGACCTCCGAATTGCCGCCAGAATCGGTACCGCACCCGCCGGGCGTGGTGTGGGCGGTGTGGGCGTTTCTGGGGGTGCTGGCTGCTTCTGCTGCGCTGGTATCGGCCGAGCCACGGGTACTCGTGGTGATGGCCGTGCTCGTGGGCGGGCTGGCGTGGCCCGGCGGGTTTGCCTGGGGCCGTGCCGGTCGCTTGATCCTGCGCATGAAGTGGTTCTACCTCTCCCTGCTGATCTTCTATGGCCTATGGCCGATGGAGGGTGGCGATCTTGCCGCTGGGCTCCAGGAGGCCGGGACTCGTATCCTCGCCCTGGTCCTGGTGCTGCTGCTGGTGGTCTGGCTTACCGAGCGGTTTTCAAGGCCTGTGCTCGTACGCAGTCTCGGTTTGGTGCTGGGCGGACCTTGGCAGGTGTTCGGTGCCTGGGGCGAGCGTTTCGCCCGGCGACTGTTTCTCGCCCTGATGTATTTCGAGGGGGATCGAGCGGCGATCAAGGCGCGCCGGGAGGCGCTTGGGGGGGCGAGAAAGGCTCGGCTGGAAGCGGTGCGCGAGTGGCTGGTGCAGCGTCTGGATCAGGCCCTTTCCGGACCGAGCGGGGCGGAGGACGGCCCGGCCGACCTTGGGACGGAGAATCGGGCAGTGCCCCGCTGGGCAGTCATCGGCTTGTGGTTCGGGGTGCTGGCGGCCTGGCTCACTTGGTGGTTTTTTTGAGGAGCGGACATTTGAGTGAGGCGCACGCACAACCGGGCTTCAACGATGCGGGTGAGCAGGTACAACGCTGGGCGCTGGGGGTCGAATATGACGGGCGTGGGTTGTTGGGCTGGCAGCGCCAGAAGGACGGTCCCAGCGTGCAGCAGCAGTTGGAGGCGGCACTGGGGTTTGTGGCGAATCATCCGGTCGCGTTGAGTTGTGCGGGGCGCACCGATGCGGGAGTCCATGCCACGGCGCAGGTGGTGCATTTCGATACTCCGGCGCAGCGCGAGCCGAGTGCATGGATCCTGGGCGCCAACAGTCGCCTGCCTGACGCGATTGCCGTGACCTGGGCGCAACCGGTTCCGGGGGCGTTTCACGCCCGGTTCGGCGCATTTGGCAGACGGTATCGCTACGTCATTGCGAATCGAGCGGTGCGTCCGGCACTGGAGGCCGGACGAGTGTCCTGGTGGCGGCGTCCGCTGGATGCGGAGCGCATGCATCGCGCGGGTCAGACCTTTGTCGGCGAACATGACTTCAGCAGCCTGCGGGCGGCGGCTTGCCAGGCGAAATCGCCGGTGCGGCGCGTGCATTCGTTGTCGGTGATCCGGCGCGGGGCCCTTGTGATCCTGGACATCCACGCGAATGCCTTTCTGCATCACATGGTGCGCAACATCGCCGGCGTGCTGTTGGCGGTAGGGGATGGGCGCGCCGATCCCGGCTGGCCGGCGGAGGTTCTGGCGGCGCGTGATCGGCGCGCGTCGGGGATCACCGCGCCGGCCGGCGGGCTCTATTTCGTGCATGTGGATTATCCGGTGGAGTTCGAGCTGCCGATCACCGCGGGGCCGGTCCTCGATGGCGTCCCGGGGAATGCGCCGGGGTGATTGCGGGAAAGCCGGATCGCGTGCCGGGTTCTGGTAGGCTTTGCGACCGGACAGAGGAGGCCGGCGGGCGCATGCGTTATCGGGTGAAGATCTGCGGAGTGACGAGCCCGGAACAGGCACGCGCCGCGGCGGCGGCCGGGGCCGATGCCATCGGGCTGGTGTTTCATGCAGCGAGTCGGCGGGCGGTTGAGCCGGCGCAGGCCGCGGCCATCGCGGCCGCGCTGCCGCCGTTCGTGACCACGGTGGGTCTGTTCGTGGACCCGGATCCGTCACGAGTCGAAACGGTGTTGCAGACGGTAGGGCTGGATTGCCTGCAGTTTCACGGGCACGAGACGGCGCCGTTTTGCGCGCACTTCGGGCGGCCTTATCTGAAGGCCATCGCCATGGGCAAGGGGCAGGATCCGCGCCCGGCGATGGAGCAGCACCCGGATGCCCAGGGGTTTCTCCTGGATAGCCATGGTGGGGGGCGCAGCGGCGGGTCGGGGCACCGCTTCGACTGGCAGCGCGTCCCCGATGCCCTGGAACGGCCCTGGCTGCTGGCCGGGGGGCTGGATGCGGACTCGGTGCGCGCTGCGCTGGAACACCTGCGCCCGTACGGGGTCGATGTGAGTTCCGGGGTGGAATCCGCGCCCGGAATCAAGGATGCACGACGCATGCGGGCCTTCGTGCAGGCGGTGCGTCAATGCGAGGTGGAGACTGATGAACAAGATTGACTGGGCGGCTTTCCCGGATGCCCGTGGGCATTTCGGGCCGTATGGCGGGCGCTTCGTGTCCGAGACCCTGATGGGGGCGCTGGACGAGCTGCAGGCGGTATACGAGCAGTACATGCAGGATCCCGACTTCCTGGCGGAGCTGGATCATGACCTGAAGCAGTTCGTTGGGCGGCCCAACCCGCTCTATCACGCCGAGCGCATGTCGCGGGAACTGGGTGGGGCGCAGGTCTACCTCAAGCGCGAGGACCTGAATCACACCGGCGCGCACAAGGTAAACAACACGATCGGCCAGGCCCTGCTGGCCAAGCGCCTGGGCAAGAAGCGAATCATCGCCGAGACCGGTGCCGGACAGCACGGCGTTGCGACGGCCACCGTGGCCGCGCGGCTGGGGCTGGAATGCGTGGTCTACATGGGCGAAGAGGACACCCGGCGCCAGACACAGAACGTCTATCGCATGCGTCTTTTGGGTGCCGAGGTGGTGGCGGTGAAATCCGGGACCCGCACCCTGAAGGACGCGTTGAACGAGGCGATGCGCGACTGGGTGACCAACGTCGACGACACCTTCTACATCATTGGCACCGTGGCAGGGCCGCACCCGTATCCGGCGATGGTCCGGGACTTCCAGGCGGTGATCGGCCGCGAGGCGCGCGAGCAGCACCTGGCGATGACCGGCCGCCTGCCGGATACCCTGGTGGCTTGCGTCGGCGGGGGGTCCAACGCGATCGGCCTGTTCCATGCGTTCCTCGGTGACGAGTCGGTGGCGATGATCGGGGTCGAGGCCGGGGGCGACGGGGTCGAGACCGGGCGCCACTCCGCACCACTGTGCGCCGGACAGCCGGGCGTTCTGCACGGCAACCGGACGTACCTGATGGAAGACGAGAACGGCCAGATCATCGGCACGCACTCGGTCTCGGCGGGCCTGGACTACCCGGGCGTCGGGCCGGAGCATGCGTGGCTGAAGGACATCGGCCGGGTGAACTACGTGTCGGTAACGGATGACCAGGCGCTGGCCGGCTTCCACCGCATGACCCGCACCGAGGGCATCATCCCGGCGCTGGAGACCAGTCATGCGATTGCCCATGTGCTGGACCTGGCCCCGCAGATGCGTCCCGATCAAAGCATCATCATCAATCTGTCCGGGCGCGGCGACAAGGACCTGAACACCGTGGCCGAACGCGAGGGGATTACGCTATGAGCCGCATCGAGCAGCGTTTTGCCGAACTGCGCGAACAGAATCGCGCGGCGTTGATCCCGTACGTGACGGCGGGCGACCCGGAGCCGGGGGCCACCGTACCCCTGATGCACGCACTGGTGGAAGCCGGGGCCGACCTGATCGAGCTGGGCGTACCGTTTTCCGACCCGATGGCCGATGGCCCGGTGATCCAGAAGGCCTGCGAGCGGGCCCTGCGTTTTGGCACCGGGTTGCGCGACGTGCTGGCGATGGTGGCGGAGTTCCGCAAGACCGACACCACTACGCCGGTGGTCCTGATGGGCTACCTGAATCCGGTCGAGCGCATGGGGTACGAGACCTTTGCCCAGACCGCGAAGGCGGCCGGGTTGGATGGGTTGCTGACGGTGGACCTGCCGCCGGAGGAGAGCGAGGACGTGGTGGGGCTGCTGGAGCAGGCCGGCATCGATCCCATCTTCCTGATCGCGCCCACGACCTCGGAGGCGCGTATCGATCATGTGGCCCGGGCGGCGCGCGGCTTCGTTTACTACGTATCGCTGAAGGGCGTGACCGGTTCGCAGACCCTGGATACCTCGGCACTGGCCGCGCGCCTGGAAGGTCTGCGTCGCCACACCGGGCTGCCGTTGGGCGTGGGCTTCGGCATTCGCGATGCCGAGACCGCGGGGAGGGTCGCGCAGGTGGCCGATGCCGTGGTGGTGGGCAGCGCGATCGTGCGCCTGGCCGAAGAGCACGACGGCGATGCCGACGGCTTCGCCCGTGCGGCGGCGGCGGTGGTCAGTGAGATGCGTCGTGCCATGGATGCGGCGCGCTCCCCGGGCGCGGCAGCCACGGTGTAGAATGCGCGGCGCCGATTCGAATTACGGGGAGACGGCATGAGCTGGTTCGAGAAGTTGATGCCTTCGCGCATCCGCACCGACAATGCGACCAAGCGGGGGGTCCCGGAGGGCCTGTGGGTCCGTTGCGAGGGCTGTGACGCGACGCTTTATCGCCCCGAGGTGGAACGCAACCTCGATGTCTGCCCGAAATGCAGTCATCACCGCCGCATGAGCGCACGCCGGCGCCTGGAGACCTTCCTGGACGCCGAGGGCCGCGAGGAGATCGCGGCGGATATCGAATCCTCCGATGTCCTGAAATTCCGCGATTCCAAGAAGTACAAGGATCGCCTGGTGGCGGCCCAGCGGGCCACCGGCGAGCGCGATGCCCTGATCGTGATGCAGGGCCAGCTTCTGGGGCGCCCCTTGGTGGCGTCTGCCTTCGACTTCCGCTTCATGGGCGGTTCCATGGGCTCCGCGGTGGGCGAGCGCTTCGTGCGCGGCGCCAACCGGTCGCTGGAACAGGGCATCCCGCTGGTGTGCTTCAGTGCCTCCGGTGGTGCGCGCATGCAGGAGGCGTTGTTTTCGCTGTTGCAGATGGCCAAGACCAGCGCGGTGCTGGCGCGCATGCAGGAAGAACGCATCCCGTTCATCTCGGTGATGACCGATCCGACCATGGGGGGTGTGTCCGCGAGCCTGGCCATGCTGGGTGATCTGAACGTGGCCGAGCCGAATGCCCTGATTGGCTTTGCCGGGCCGCGCGTGATCCAGCAGACCGTGCGCGAGACCCTTCCCGAGGGCTTCCAGCGTTCGGAGTTTCTGCTCGAGCATGGCGCGATCGACATGATCGTCGATCGCCGTGACATGCGCAGCCGTCTGGCTGCGGTGCTGGGCATGCTGACCCACGCCCCGGCGCCGGGCGCCGACCCAGCCGCAGATGAGGCGGAGGGCGAGGGGTCCGTCGAGGTTATCAGTCCCGAAAACGGGGCGGACGGCGAGCGCGTCGACGCGCCGCGCCCCGCCTGAGGCAGTCGGTGCGCTTCACGACCCTGGCGCAGTGGCTCGCCTTCCAGGAGCAACTGCATCCCGTGGGAATGGATCTGACCCTGGAGCGCATTGCCCTGGTGGCCGACCGCCTGGGGCTGCGTGGGACCGGCAGACCGCCCACCGTGATCGTGGCCGGGACCAACGGCAAGGGGACGGTGGCGACGCGCACCGCGGCCCTGCTGCAGGCGCAGGGGCTGAAGGTCGGGCTGTTCACCTCGCCGCACCTGCTGCGCTACAACGAACGCATCCGTATCGACGGCGAGCCCGTCTCCGATGCCGCCCTGTGCCGTGCCTTCGAGGCGATCGACCAGGCTCGCGGCGAGGATTCCCTGACCTATTTCGAATTCGGTGCACTGGCCGCGGTCTGGCTGTTCCGCGAGCAGGGAGTCGCGGTACAGGTGCTGGAGGTGGGGCTGGGCGGGCGCCTGGACGCCGTCAACATCTGGGATGCCGACGTTGCTGCGATCACCGCGGTGGACCTCGATCATCAGACCTGGCTGGGCGACAGTCGCGAGGCGATCGGCCGCGAGAAGGCCGGTATCATGCGCCCCAATCGCCCGGTTGTGCTGGGCGAGCCCGAACCGCCGGGCAGCGTGCTGGAGCATGCCGCACAACTGGGGGCGCAGGTCCTGCGCAGTGGGCGTGATTTCGCCCTGACGCGCGACGCGACGACGCTACGATGGCAGTGGCAGGGGACGGCGCGCGAATGGCGGGTCGAGGGCGCAGCCGCCCGGATTGATGGTGCGGCGCTTCTGAACACGGCTACGGCCCTCGCTGTGGTCGAATCACTGGGACTGGCCCGGGGGCTCGACGATGGTGTCGTCAGTCGGGCCCTGGCGATCTCGGCGCCGGGGCGTCTGCAGCGGCTACACGGCGAGCCGGAATGGCTGCTGGATGTCGCCCACAACGTGCATGCGGTCAACGAACTGGCGCGCTGGCTGGAGGCGCATCCCGTCCCGGGCGCAGTGGTGGCCCTGGTCGCCGTCATGGCGGACAAGGAGCGGGCCGCCATGTGGAGTCGTCTGGATGGCCTCGTCGATGCCTGGGTGCCAGTCCCACTGGACCTGCCGCGGGCATTGCCCGCCGCGGCGCTGGCCACCGAGTTGGAGGCGAGCGGACAACGCCGGGTGTCCCGCGTGGATGACGTCGCGGCGGCCATCGCAGAAGCAACGCGTTGCGCCGGACCTTGCGGCCGGGTGGTGGTGTTCGGTTCGTTCTACACCGTGGCGGCGGTACTGGAGCAGTCGCAGGAGCTGGCCGAGCTGGCACTGTCCGGGCAGGCCGAGGCGCTTGGTGGCGCGGGCGAGGTTGTGCATGCCCTTTGAGCGTCAGGAGCGTCATGCCCGACGGCTTGCGACGCCGGCGCGAGCGAGCGTACTGTCACAGGCGTGTAGTGTTTCCTTAACTGGCCCTGGCGCCGCCCTCGGATGACCGCATGACCAGCAGCGACAATCCCATCCGCTTTCGCCTGGTTGGCGCGGTCATCCTGATCGTGCTGGCGGTCATCTTTCTGCCCTGGTTGTTCGACGGGGCAGGTTACGAGTACATGAGCGGGATCGATGACCCGGTGCCCGCGGCGCCCACCTTTGCCGAGCCCGATATCGCCCTGCCATCGGAGCGCCCGGCTGCACGGCGGGACACGGCACCCGCCGCGCCGGCGGCGGAACGCGACAGGCCGGTTGCCGAGTTGCACAGCCTGGAGAACGGCGAGGGCGCGCGCGCGGCCGCTGGGGAGCAGGGAGGTTCCGCGGCCCGCCAGGATGCGCCGGTGCGCTCGGTCGAGCCAGACGAGCCGGTCCAGGCCGGGTGGGCGGTGCAGGTCGGGAGCTTCCGCGGCGAGGACAACGCGCGCGAGCAGGCGGCCCGCCTGCGCGACACGGGCTGGCCCGCCTTCATCGATGACTCCATGGCCGATGGCCGCCCGATTTACCGGGTGAAGGTCGGTCCGCTGGCGCAGCGCGAGGAGGCCGTGAAGCTGGGCGAACGCCTGCAGGACGAGCTGGAGCTGTCCGGTATCGTGGTGGCACACCCCTGATGGCCATGACGACCGGGGCACCCTGCGAGGAACCGATGGCTGGGGTAAACTACGCGCCCTTTCAGCACGCGATGCCGGCCCCGTGAACTGGATCGACCTCATCATCATCGCCCTGATCGTTGTGTCAGGGCTGATCAGCCTTTTCCGTGGCTTCGTGCGCGAGTCCTTTTCGCTCGCCACGTGGATCGTGGGCGTGTGGCTGGGTATCCGCTATGCGGCCGAGGTGGCGGAACAAATCCCCCAGGCGGTTTCGGATGCCACCCTGCGCCTGGGCATTGGCTTCGCCCTGATCTTTATTGGCGTCCTGATTGTGGGCGGCATTCTCGGAGTAGTGGCCAACCGCCTGGTGAAGGGGACCGGGCTGACCGGTACCGACCGCTCGCTGGGCGTGATCTTCGGGCTGCTGCGCGGTGTGCTGCTGGTGGCGGTGCTGATCTTCCTTGCCTCGCTGACCTTGATGCCGGACGAGTCCTGGTGGGAAAACAGCCGCCTGATCCCGGAGTTCGAGCGCCTGGTGGATTGGCTGATTGCCCAATTGCCGGAAGGCTGGCAGGAACAGATCCATGATCTGCTGGCGAGTGACGAGCCGGTCGAAGAAGTAATCCCCGACGCCGACGAGCCGGCGACGCCCTAGAAGCGAGCTGCAAACGGCATTTGCAGCGCAACGTGTGCTGACAGGCCGTGAACGGCTTTGGTCAGCGTTTGCAAAACCCTGGAGCCTGAAACCGTATGTGTGGAGTTGTCGGAATCGTCGGGCGCAGCCCGGTGAACCAGCCCCTTTATGACGCCCTGCTGGTCTTGCAGCACCGGGGCCAGGATGCCGCAGGCATTGTGACCTGTGACGATGACGGGCGGCTGCATCTGCGCAAGGACAACGGTCTGGTGCGCGATGTGTTCAACAACCAGCACATGCAGAGCCTGACGGGCCATATGGGTATCGGCCACGTGCGCTACCCGACGGCCGGTTCGTCCAGCTCGGCCGAGGCGCAGCCGTTCTACGTGAACTCGCCATTCGGGATTACGCTGGGGCACAACGGCAACCTGACCAACGCGCGCGAGCTCAAGCAGGCGCTGTACGCCACGGATCGCCGGCATATCAATACCGACTCGGACTCCGAGATCCTCCTGAACGTCTTCGCCCAGGAGCTGCTGCGCTTCCTCGACAACGGGCTGACGCCGGATTCCGTGTTCGATGCGGTGGAACGCGTGCATCAGCGGGCGGAAGGCGCCTACGCGGTGGTCGCGATGATCGCCGGGGGCGGTTTGCTGGCGTTCCGCGATCCGCACGGCATTCGACCCATTGTTTACGGCTCGCGCGAGGCCGAAGAGGGCGGGCGCGAATGGATGGTCGCCTCGGAAAGTGCCGCGCTGGAGTCCCAGGGCTTTGATCTGGAGCGGGACCTGGCGCCGGGCGAGGCGGTGTTTATCACGCCGGACGGCGAGGTCAGCACGCGCGTGTGTGCCGAGGGGACTCGCCTGAACCCGTGCATCTTCGAGCACGTCTACTTCGCGCGCCCGGACTCGGTGATCGACAACGTGTTCGTCCACCGCGCCCGCATGCGCATGGGGACCGCGCTGGGCGAAAAGATCCGGCGCATCTGGCCGGATCACGACATCGACGTGATCGTGCCGATCCCCGACACCGGCCGTACCGTAGCGCTGGAGATGGCGCACGAGCTGAACATCAAGTACCGCGAGGGGTTCATCAAGAACCGCTACATCGGGCGTACGTTCATCATGCCGGGCCAGACCAAGCGGCGGAAATCCGTGCGCCAGAAGCTCAACGCGATCTCGCTGGAGTTCCGCGGCAAGAACGTGATGCTGGTGGACGACTCCATCGTGCGCGGCACGACCTCGCGCGAGATCGTGATGATGGCGCGCGAGGCCGGGGCGAAGAAGGTCTATTTCGCCTCGGCCGCGCCGCCGGTGCGCTATCCCAACGTGTACGGGATCGACATGCCGGCCGCCGACGAGCTGATTGCCCACGGTCGGGACGAGGCCCAAGTGTGTGAGGCGATTGCCGCCGACCGCTTGATCTACCAGGACCTTGAAGACCTGCAAAAGGCCGTGCGCCGCGGCAACCGGAACATTCAGGAGTTCGACTGCTCGGTCTTCACCGGGGAGTACGTGACTGGATTGCCTCCGGACTATCTGGAACACCTCGCGGCGCTGCGCGGCGACGGGCTGGTGAACACGCCGGTCGCCGGCGAGGTGCTGGATCTGGCCAACAAGAAGTAGACGCGAGGTGCTCTTGCCCAGTCTCCAATGGATCGAACCCGTCGTCCGGGATGCCCGCGAACGAGCCCCCAATGCGGATGATGTCCCGGTGGTGGTGGTCCGGGTGGACCAGCAGCGGCTGTACGTCTGGGAGGCCGGGCGGGTGACGGAGATCTTCGATGTATCGACCTCGGCGCGCGGGGTAGGTTTCGAGGAGGGCACCTTCAAGACACCGCTGGGCCTGCATCGGATTGCCGAGCGCTTCGGTGATAGCGCGCCGCGGGGCACGATCTTCCGTGCCCGTGGCAACACCGGCCAGATCGCGGAAATCCTGACCGAGCCGGGCGCGCAAAGCCCGCGCGACAACATCACCTCGCGGATCCTCTGGCTGGAAGGGCTGGAGCCGGGCATCAATCGGGGCGGCAATGTGGATTCGCTGCGCCGGTACATCTACATCCACGGGACCGACGAGGAGGGACGCATTGGCGAACCGGCCTCGGAGGGCTGTGTGCGCATGCGCAACGATGAAGTGATCGAGCTGTTCCCGCGCCTGCCGGTCGGGACGCTGGTGATGATCCTCGAGGGTCCGGCCGTGCCGGAGCTCAGTCGGCCGTCCGGCTGACAAGCCAAGTGCCCGGACGGGCACGTCCGTCATCTCCGGTACCCATCGGAAAAGCGCGTCTCCGCTCGGGCATATCGTCTCTTCGTCCTTCCTCCCCCCCTGCCTTCTGCCAAGGCTGGCCCGTTGCCGATTCGGTCTTGTGCCGGGGAACTCCGTTGCATGGAACGGTTCTGAATACCTACGTTAGCATTCCGTGATCTTTGTTCATTCGCCTGCTAGAATGAGGGAATTATTCCCGACTACCATTGTCAGGTAAATAAGGAATTATTCTTGACAGGCGTTGTCAGGAATTAAGAATGGATGCCAGCCTGCGAACGGATGTCGAGCAGGACACATACTCAAGGTTATTCGGAGGCAACAAGCATGAAACTCTCAACCAAGGGCCGCTATGCAGTGACGGCCATGATGGATCTCGCGATTCACGACCGGATCGGGCCCGTGACGCTTGCCGACATCTCGCAGTGCCAGGGCATTTCGCTGTCCTACCTCGAGCAGCTGTTTGCCAAGCTGCGCAAGGCCGATCTGGTGGAAGGCGTGCGGGGCCCGGGTGGCGGTTATCGCCTGGCCAAGCGTGCGGACCAGATCAGCATTGCCAACATCATTACGGCGGTCGATGAAACAGTCGACGTGACGCGCTGCAAGGGCCACAAGGACTGCCAGGACGGCGATCGCTGCCTGACCCACGAGCTGTGGGACGACCTGAGCCAGCAGCTCTACGACTTCCTCGACGGGATTACCCTGGCGCAGTTTGCCAACCGTCCCGAGGTGCAGAAGGTCGCGCGGCGTCAGGACGAGCGGCGTGGTGCCCGGCACCACTTCATCTTCCGTAACGACGCGGCATAAGGCGTTATTCGGGGCGATTCGCTCACGCGGATCGTGGACAGAAAACGGGGCCGTCCGGGTCAGACAGACCGGGCGGCCCCGAGTCGTTTTGGGGCGCCGGAAACACGGGCGCGCACTACGCGTGGGCAGGGTCCGGTCGGGGCGCGGGCGGCTTCCCGCGCGGTACCGCGTACAGCAGGCTGCGCAGGTGACGCAAATCCTCCCGGCGTTGTTCGGGCGTCAACGGGGCGAAACGCTGGCGGTTGTATGCCTCTGCGAAGGCCTTCAAGGATTCCCTCAGATCCGGGCGCGCCCGTGCGACGCGGCGGGACCAGGCATCCACAGGCTCGTGGGCCTGGCGCGCCAGGCGGCGGTCGTGGCGCGCGATGCGGCGCGATAGTTGTTGCAGTACGCGATCGGCGGGCGCGTGCCGCTGGCGCGGCCGGCGCAGCCCTACCCAGGTCAGGGCGATCAGTGCCAGGCTGCCGAACCCAGCCCCCAGCGCGATCAGGACCGAGCGCCAGTCCTGCGAATCCAGCCCGAGGCGAGCGAACAGCTCGCGCTGGCGTTCGGGGTCGAAGGCCAGCACCCAGCTTTCCCAGCGAAAGCGTGCGAAGTCGCCCCAGTCGTCCATCCCGAAGCGCGCCCGCTGCAGCCAGGAGAGCCCCTCCCCGCGGCGGAGAAAGCCGGGTATATCCTCGCCGGTGTCGCTGGCCAGCCCGGGCAGCCCCTGTTCGATGCGTTCGGGTGCGATGGCGGCGGTGGGGTCGACCCGGATCCAGCCTTCGCCATCCAGCCAGACCTCGTTCCAGGCGTGGGCATCGGCGTTGCGCAGGCGCAGGTATTCGCCACGGGCCTGCCATGCTCCGCCCTGGTAGCCGGTGACGACGCGGGTCGGGATATCGGCCGCGCGCATCAGCACTGCAAACGCGGAGGCATAGTGCTCGCAGTAGCCGGCCTGGGTCTCGAACAGGAAGGTGTCGGTGGCGTCGTCTTCGAGGCGTGGGGGCTGGAGAGTGTAGCGGTATGGCTCGGCGCTGAAGCGTTGCAGGGCCGCCTGGATGATGGCGCGATCGTCGTCTCCGTGGGTGGCGCGCCACAGGGCGACCTCGGCCCGCGACAGGGGCGCGGCGGAAGGCGGCAGGTGCAGTGCGCGGGTGCGCTCCTGTGGGTCCAGTGTGGGTTCGCCCGCTCCGGGTGGGGTGGTCAGGGCGGCCTCGGCGCTGTACTGGATGCGGCTGGTCACGGGGCGATCGCGCAGGACCTGGTAGTTCGCGCGCAGCTCGGCATCCTCGGGCAGGGCGCTTGGGTAATCCAGCATCGGCAGATAGCGCGCTCGGGTGGGCTCCAGGGTGGCGGTGTAGCGGATGACGTTGTCGGTGTCGGCGGCCGTGGGCTGGATCACCGAGCGATTTTCGTCCGCGGACCAGCGCCGGCCATCGAAGTCTGTCATGACCAGGGCGCGCCAGTACTGCGCTCGCAGGGGCGGCACTTGGCGGTCGAATTCGACCCGCAGCGCGGTCGATTCGTCCTGCAGCAGGTTGGCGATATCGCCGGGATTGAGCTCGCCGGACAACCCGGTGCGCGCGGTCTGCTCGCGTTGTGGGTCGCCCCACAGCGGACCCTCGACGCGCGGAAAGACGAAGAACAGGATCAGCATGAAGGGCAGGGCATGCAGCAGCATGGCGCCCGCCTGCCGCGCGAGGCGCGGGCGGGGGATCACGCGTCCGGCATGCACCTGGATCAGCGCGGCGGTGAGCAGCCAGGTGGCCAGGAGCGAATAGGCCGCGATCAGGATGGATTGGTCGAAGAAATAGGTGGTGACCACCACGAAGTAGCCGAGGAACAGTGCGATGACGATGTCGCGGCGGTTGCGGGTCTCCAGCAGCTTGAAGGCGATCATCACCAGCAGCAGCGCGGTGCCGGCCTCCTGGCCGAATACGGTGCCAAACTGCGCGAAAGTCAGGCCACCGGCGATCACGGCCAGCACGCTCATCACGCCCAGGGAAGGCGCGGGGCGGCCCGTTCCCAGCAGCCACGCCCGCGCGGCGATCGCGAGCACGACCAGCGCGGTGATCCATGGTGGCTGATGCCAGACGTGTGGCAGGGCGGCGACCGGCAGGGCGACCAGGGCCAGCTCCAATCCGCGCAGATCCGTGTGGTCTGCAGGCTTGGCGGTCTTGTCTCTCATGGGCCCGGCTCCGGGTTCATTTCGACCGGGGTGCTGCGGAACCGCGCAAGGGCATGCAGGCAGTGATCGCGGTGAATCACTCCCTGGGCCGGCTCCAGGGCCTGGTCGGGCAGGCGCAGGCCGAAGACGCGGCCCTCGGCATGGGCCGCGAGTACCTGATGGCACAGCATGGACAGGCGGGTCTCGGTATCGGAGGCGGGCATGGCCCCCCATTCCAGCCACAGGCGATCACCCTGGCCGCTGGCGAATTCACGGACATGCAGCTTGCCGCTGCGGGCGAAGGCCTTCCAGACGATGCGACCGGGTGGATCGCCCGCGCGGTAGGGGCGGATCTGATCGGGCGCATCGCCCTCGCGCCGGTCGTGCGCCCCTGCGGCTTCTTCGCCATCGTCCCCGGTGGTGTGTCCCGGATCGATCGGCGCCGGGTAGACCACGATCTCCGGCGCCAGGGTCAGCCAGCTCCAGACCTCCAGGATGCCCAGCGGGTAGCGTGTGTCCAGCCGCTGGCGTGGCAGGCGGTAAACGCCGCGTGCGAGTCCGGGCAGTTCCAGCTTTGCGGTATGGGTCCCCTGTGCCGGGACCGGGAAAGGGGCGCTGGAGTGCGTCCCGATGCGCAGGACCAGGGCCTCGCGGGCCCGTCCAGCGGTCTCGCTCAGGCGTAGCGGGAGGGTCAGCGGTTGACCGGAAAATACCGCAGGGACGGGCAGGGTGGAGACCTGCAGACCCAGCAGGTTGCGATGGGTGTACCACATGGCGTTATGGCCGATGCCCACCAGCAGGAAGGTCAGCAGGAACGCCATGTTGTTGGAGTAGTTGATCGACCCCAGGAGCATCACCAGGATGACGCCGAACAGGGTGTACCCGGCACGCGTGGGCAGGATGTAGATGCGGTCGCGCCCGAGGTGCGCCTGGTCGCCATCGTGTGCGTGGCGCCGGGTGATCCAGCGGATGGCATCGTCGCGCAGGCGGGCCATGCGGCCGCGCGAGCGGGCGGGTCCGGTCACGGAGTCGGGACGCATTCCATCAGGCGCGCGACCGTGCGTTCGGGGGCCTCCGGCTCGCGTGCGCGCACCCGATGTCCGGCGACGGCGGGCAATACGTGGGCGATATCGTCGGGTGTCGTGTAGTCACGGCCCTCCAGGAAGGCGTGGGCCCGGGCCGCACGCAGCAGCCCCAGCCCGGCACGCGGTGACAGGCCGTGGGCGAAGCGCGCTCGGTCGCGGCTGGCACTGATCAGGCCCTGGAGATAGTCGAGGACCTCAGCGCGGGCATGGACCTCGGCCACCTGGTCCTGCCACTCCCGCAACTGGTGCGGGGCCACCAGGCTGGGCGGGGTGGGGTGGCTCTCCGCCACCGGTGCGGCCGCGGGAGCGGGCCCGCTGCGTTCCAGCAGGGCCCGTTCGGCGCCGGCGTCCGGGTAGCCAAGCTGGATGCGCATCAGGAACCGGTCGAGCTGGGATTCCGGCAGCGGGTGGGTGCCGACCTGCTCCTCCGGATTCTGGGTGGCGATGACGAAAAACGGCACCGGCAATTCGCGGGTGGCGCCCTCCACGCTGGCCTGGCGCTCTTCCATTGCTTCCAGCAGGGCACTCTGCGTTTTCGGGGGCGCGCGGTTGATCTCGTCGGCCAGCAGGACCTGGGTAAAGATCGGTCCGGGGTGGAAGCGGAACTGGCCGCTGCCCTGCTCGAAGATGGAGACGCCGAGGACATCACCGGGCAGCAGGTCACTGGTGAACTGCACGCGCTGGTACTCGAGGTTCATCGCCCGGGCCAGGGCGTGGGCCAGGGTGGTCTTGCCCACCCCGGGCACGTCCTCGATCAGCAGGTGACCATTGGCCAGCAGGCAGGCCAGCGCCAGGCGCACCGGCTCGGGTTTGCCAAGGAGGACCTCGTTCAGTGCGTGTTCTACCTGTTGCAGGGCGTCCTTGGCCGATGACATTCGAGCCTCGTTGTTGGTTGCGGCGGATGGATTGGCAGTCTGCCTTGAAGAGTTCTTCACCGGCGAATGGTTCCAGGTGCCAGGATGCAGCTACCATGAAGGCTCGTTCTCCGCGAGTCACGCGATGGATTCCACGGCCGCCAGTGCGGAACCCCCGTTCGAATATGATGCCACAGTCGATCCCGCACCCCGGCTGCGCCTGTCGGGGCGGCTGGACGTGCATGCCGTGGAGCAACACTGGGGCTCGCTGCGTCGCCGTGCCCGCGATCTGGGGCAGCAGGCGGCGGGTGCGGTGCTGGTTGACCTGCGGGGCGTCGAGTACTGCGACGGGGCGGGGGCGGCGTTGCTGCATGCGCTGGAGCAAGACTTCGCGCGCGCAGACGCCGAGGTCCAGTTCGAGGGTATGAGCCGCATGGTCGAGGAGCAGCTTGCCCCCTATCGGGAGCTGGATGCGGTCGAGCCGGCTCGGGCTGCGGACGGGCGCGGTTGGTGGCAGGGGTGGATGGACGGCGTGGACCGGGTGGGGCGTGCGGCGCACTCGCAGTTCAGCTTTGTCGGCGAGCTGACCCAGGCCGTCGGCAGTGCCCTGCGCCACCCGCGTCAGGTGCGTTGGGGCGATACCCTGCGGGTGGCGGAGGCGGCGGGCTTCCAGGCCCTGCCAATCGTCTCGCTGATTGCCTTCCTGCTGGGCGTGATCCTGGCGTTCCAGTCGGCGATCGCGATGCGCCAGTTCGGGGGCGAGATCTTCGTGGCCAACCTGGTGGCGGTCTCGCTGTTCCGCGAACTGGGGCCGTTGATGATGGCGATCCTGCTGGCGGGCCGCTCGGGGGCCGCCTTCGCGGCCGAGATCGGCACGATGAAGGTGAACGAAGAGGTCAACGCCCTGAAGACAATGGGGCTGGATCCGGTGCGTTTTCTTGTGTTGCCGAAGGTGCTCGCGGGGTTGCTGGTTGCGCCGTTGCTGGCCCTGTACGCGAACATGATCGGGCTGATCGGCGCTGCGGTGGTGATGCAGGGCTTCGGCATCCCCTGGGTGGCGTTCTTCAATCAGGTGACGTCCGCGCTGTCACTTTCGGACCTGTTTTCCGGGCTGGTCAAGGCGGTGGTGTTCGGCCTGGTGGTCGCCACGGTCGGCTGCCTGCGCGGATTGCAGACTGGCAGCGGGGCCGCCTCGGTGGGGCTTTCGACCACCAGCGCGGTGGTCACGTCCATCATCCTCATCGTGGTGCTGGATGGCGTCTTCGCCGTGCTGTTCTACCACCTGGGGGTCTGAGGGATGACAGGTGTGGCCGCGACGAACCCGGATAACGCGCAAGGTGAAGTGGTCATCCGTGTTCGCGGGCTGACCATGGGCTTCGACGACCTCGTCCTGATGCGCAATCTGAACTTCGAGGTGCGCCGGGGCGAGATATTCGTGATTCTCGGTGGCTCCGGTAGTGGCAAGAGTACGCTGCTCCAGCACATGATCGGGCTTTACCGGCCTCAGGCCGGCCATATCTGGGTCGCCGGTGCGGATATCACCGAGGCGGAGGGCGCGCAGCGCGAGGCGATCCTGCGCCGGGTCGGGGTGATGTACCAGATGGGGGCGCTGTTCGGGTCAATGACGCTGCTGGAGAACGCGCGCCTGCCACTGGAGGTGCACACCGATCTCCCGCGCGAGGCGATGGATGCGGTCGCGCGCGCCCGTCTGCAATTGGTGGGGCTGGGGGCGTTCGCCGATTTCATGCCCTCGGAGATCAGCGGCGGCATGCAGAAACGCGCGGCCATCGCCCGCGCCATGGTGCTGGACCCGGAGGTCCTGTTCCTGGACGAGCCCTCTGCCGGCCTCGACCCGATCACCTCGGCGGACCTGGATCGGCTGATCCAGCGCCTGGCCCGGACCCTGGGCATGACCATCGTGATCGTGAGTCACGAACTGGCCAGTATTTTTGCGATTGCCGACCGGGTGATTATGCTCGACAAGGAGAGTAAGGGGATTGCCGCCGAGGGCGACCCGGCCACCCTGCGTGACACATCAGATCATCCGTGGGTGCAGCGCTTCCTGCGGCGGACGGATTCCGACCAAGAGAGGTCCGCATGAGTGCCCGACATCATTTCCGACTGGGGTTGTTCATCCTCGGCGGGCTGGCGGCCCTGGTGGCGGCGTTGCTGATCCTGACGGCGGGCAATCTGCTGCGCCCGTCCATCCAGATCGAGACCTACATGGATTCCTCGATCCAGGGCCTGGAGATCGGGGCGCCGGTCAAGTTTCGCGGCGTGAACATCGGCGAGGTGACCGACCTGACCTTTACCTCGGTGGTCTACGAATCCGATGTGCGCCCGCGTGATCGCCGGCGCTACGTGATGGTGCGGGCGCGGCTGTACCCGGACCGCTTTGCCGCCAGTGCGCGGGAAGGCGAGTTCGAGACCCGTATTCTCGAGAATCTGGTCGAGGCCGGGCTGCGCGTGCGCATGGCGGCACAGGGAATCACCGGCATGAGCTACCTGGAGACGGATTTCTCCGAGCCGGGAACCCATCCGCCACTAGCCCATGACTGGGAGCCACACTCGATCTATGTGCCGTCTGCGCCCAGCACCGCAATGCAGTTCCTCGAATACGCGGAGAACCTGCTCAAGCGCATCGACGAGCTGGATATCGAGGGCGTCGTGGACAACCTGACCAACCTCTTGGTGACCGTGGATACCACGCTTAACGAACTGGATACCGGGCGCCTGGCGGAGCAGGCCGATGAAATGATCGACGAACTGAAGACCACGACCCGCACGGCGACCCGGGTGATGGAGTCGGTCGAGCGTCTGGTCGAGCATCCGGATACCCAGGCCCTGCCCAGCGAGACCCGCGCCGCGCTGCGCGAACTGCGCGAGACCGCCGAGGCGGCCGATGTCGGGCGCTTGGTGGACCGGATGGATGCCATGGTGGAGCGACTGGACCGGGGGATGGACGTCAGCGAGAGCAAGTTGCTGGAGACTCTGGACGAGCTGCAGGCTACGATCACCGGCTTGCGCAGCCTCTCGGACGATGTTCGCCGCAATCCCGGAGGTGCGCTGTTCGGTGCCCCGCCGCCGCGCAGTTCGATGGACGAGGAGTAAACCGATGACCCGATGGACCCTTCCCGCGCTTCTACTGATGGCCTGGACGCTGGGCGGCTGCACGCTGATTCCCGAGCGCGATGCAGTGGACCGCGCGTGGTTCCTGCTGGAACTCCCGGCCGATCCGGCCCCGCGAATGGCCGAGACGAGCGAACCGCTGGCCGTGGAGCTGGGGTCGGTGCGGGTGGCGCCGGCGTATGGCGGGAAGGGGCTGGTCTACCGACTGGGAGATCACCGCTACGAGTCGGACTACTACAACGAATGGTTCCTGGCGCCGGCGGAGCAGGTCGAGCAGCTGCTGCGGGAACGCTGGACGCGCCACGGGGCGGCCATCGAGCTGGTCGACAACGCCTCCGCTGCGCGCGCGCAGGGGCGTCCGGCCGTGCAATTGCACATCCTGGTGACGGCCCTGTATGGCGATCTCGATACCGCGAATCTGGAAGAGCTGGGCGAGGTGGGTCCCGATGACCCGGTGCGCGGGGTCGGTCGTGTAGGCCTGCGCACCCAGCTGCGCTTTGCCGAGCACGCCCGCCTGGCCCACATGGAGGCCGAGCGCAGCATCAACCGCCGTTCGGCCTCGCGCCTGGTGGCGGCGCTGTCGCAGGCGACCGCGGAGGTGCTGGCCGGGCTGGAAGACGAACTGCTCCGCGAGGCGGAACGGGCGGGCGACGAATGAACGATGTCTTTGACTTTGCCGCGCCGCTTCCGGACGGCGAAGAACAGCCACTGGCGGCCTGGCGCGGGGATGTCCTGCTGATCGTCAACGTGGCCAGCGAGTGCGGGTTCACGCCGCAGTACGAGGGCCTGCAGGCGCTGCAGGAGCGCTATGCCGAGCGTGGATTCCGGGTGCTGGGGTTTCCATGCAACCAGTTCGGCGGGCAGGAGCCCGGGGATGCCGACCAGATCCGCGCCTGCGGGCTGCGCTTCGGAGTGTCGTTCCCGGTGTTCGCCCGAATCGAGGTGAATGGGGATGCGGCGCATCCCCTGTACCGGCATCTGAAGGACCAGGCGCCCGGGGCGCTCGGCACCCGGGGCATCAAGTGGAACTTCACCAAGTTTCTGGTCGGGCGCGACGGCCGCGTGATCGACCGCTTCGCCCCGCAGAAAAAGCCGGCTGATCTGACCCGTGCGATCGAGGCGGCGCTGGACGAACCACACCCGAGAGCGGCGAATGGATCCTAGCGGCGCCGGCCCCGCGCCGGATCACGCAGGGGCCGATGACTACTGGATGGAGAAGGCCCTGGAACAGGCCGAACAAGCGGCACAGGTCGGCGAGGTCCCGGTGGGGGCGGTGCTGGTGGCCGCCGATGGCACATGCCTGGCGGCCAGCCACAACGCGCCGATCGGGCTGCACGACCCGACCGCGCACGCCGAAATCCGGGCGCTCCGGGCCGCCGGTGAGCGCCTGGAGAACTACCGGCTCCCGGGTGTGACGCTCTACGTGACCCTTGAACCCTGCAGCATGTGTGCCGGCGCGATGATCCACGCCCGGTTAGCGCGCGTGGTGTTCGGTGCCAGCGACCCCCGCACCGGAGCCGCCGGAGGCGCCCTGGAGCTATTCGGCCACCCCGCGCACAACCACCGCATCGATGTGACAGGTGGAGTGCTCGGGGGCGTGGCCGGAGAGCGACTGCGCCGTTTCTTCCGCGCGCGGCGGGACAAGTGATGGCGCGCGCGTTTCAGGCGGATGCCAGACCAAGGAGAAGGCCTTCAGATGGGCCCGGGAACGGGCATGACACAAGGAGAGTGAGATGTTCTGTATGCAATGCGGACAGGAAGTCCACCAGGAAGCGCGGTTCTGTCACGGGTGCGGGACGGCGCTAAAGCCGCAGGCGTTGGGCGCCGAGTGTGAGGTTGCGACGCCCCGGGCTTTCGCCCAATACGCCGGTTTTTGGTATCGGGCGCTGGCGTTGTTGATCGACTGGGTGCTCGCCAATATCCTGGGGATGCTGGTCGTGCTGCCCCTGAGCTTTGTCCTGGGCATGACGATGGTAGGCCATGAACCCGAGGTGATTGCTGGCGCCGGGGCTTTGCTGGGGATCGTGATGGGGACGGCTGTGTTCTGGCTTTACTTCACGGTTTTCGAGTCGTCCGGCTGGCAGGCGACACCAGCCAAGCGGATGCTGGGCCTGCGAGTCACGGATGCGGATGGCCAGCGGATCGGCTTCGGGCGAGCCAACGCTCGCTATTGGTCCAAGATCCTCTCCGCCATGACCCTCTACATCGGTTTTTTGATGGTCGCGTTCACCGAACGCAAGCAAGGGCTGCACGACATGGTGGCATCCACTCTGGTAGTACGACCGGCCCGGCAATGAGGTGCGGATTGCGGGCGATCCGGCCAATGCCGGGGTGTTCCCCGAGAAAAATGGAGCCGGCGACAGGAGTCGAACCTGCGACCCTCTGATTACAAATCAGATGCTCTACCAACTGAGCTACACCGGCCTGGTGCCAGGGAAGCATCATTGGATGCTTCCCTGGGGTTTGGGCCTGGCGGCGGGCCCGAGAAGATTTGGTGCCGGGAGCGAGAATCGAACTCGCACTCTGTTGCCAGAACCGGATTTTGAATCCGGCGCGTCTACCAGTTCCGCCATCCCGGCTTGTGGGGCCGTAGTGTAGCGCAGGTTCTCTGCGGCACAAACGGGGCAGAGCGATCTTCCGCACTCCGCGCCGCGTCGAGTGGTGCGTGGTAGGATCGCGCGCCATGCGTGTTGCCGATTTCGATTACGAGCTCCCGCCGGAGCTGATTGCACAGTATCCGCTACCGGACCGGGCGGGTTCGCGTCTGTTGGTCCTGGAGGAAGAGCGCCCGCGGGACGCTCGCTTTGCAGAGATCGAGGATCTTCTGCGGCCGGGTGACCTGCTGGTGCTGAACGATACCCGGGTGATTCCGGCGCGTGTCTTCGGGCGCAAGGAGAGCGGGGGACAGGTGGAGGTCCTGGTCGAACGAATCGAGTCGCCCGGCCAAGTGCTGGCGATGGTCCGCGCCAGCCGGGCGCCGAAGGTCGGGGCCCGGCTACGCCTGGCGGATGCCTTTACCGTTGAAGTGACCGGCCGCGAGGGCCCGTTCTTCCGCCTGGCCCTGGTTGATGCCGACGATGTGCTCGCGTTGTTGCGCGAGCATGGACACATCCCCCTGCCGCCCTATATCGAGCGCGCCGACGAGGCGCATGATGCCGATCGCTACCAGACCGTGTTCGCGGCGCGCGAGGGTGCGGTTGCTGCCCCCACGGCAGGCCTGCATTTCGATGATGCCCTGCTGGGGCGCCTGCGCTCGGCGGGGGTGGAGACCGCGACGGTGACCCTGCACGTCGGGGCGGGGACCTTCCAGCCGGTGAAGGTCGAGGACACTTCGGCGCATGAGATGCATGCGGAGTGGTTGGAGGTGTCCCCCGAGGCCTGCGCGGCGGTAGCGGCCTGCAAGGCGCGTGGCGGGCGTGTGGTCGCGGTCGGTACGACCTGCGTGCGCTCGCTGGAGACCGCGGCCGCTGGGGGAGAACTGGCGCCGTTCCAGGGCGAGACGCGGCTATTCATCCAGCCGGGGGATCGATTTCGGGTGGTGGACCGGATGGTGACCAATTTTCATTTGCCGCAGAGCACGCTGTTGATGCTGGTGGCGGCATTTGCCGGCTATCGCCGGATCCTGGATGCGTATGCCCACGCGGTGGCGCAGCGCTACCGGTTTTTCAGTTACGGCGACGCGATGTGGCTGGCGCCGGGGCAGGGCGATGATCTGCCCCCGAGTATGACCACCGCTGCGGGAGAATCCGATGGAGTTTGAGAATCTGGCCGCCGATGGCGCGGCGCGCCGCGGCCGTCTGCACTTCCCGCGCGGGACGGTGGAGACCCCGGCCTTCATGCCGGTGGGAACCTACGGCACGGTTAAGGCGATGACGCCGGAGGAGCTGCGCGAGCTGGGCGCAGAGATCATCCTCGGTAACACCTTCCACCTGATGCTGCGCCCGGGCACGGAGGTGATCCGGGCGCATGGCGACCTGCACGATTTCATGCACTGGGAGGGCCCGATCCTGACCGATTCCGGCGGATTCCAGGTCTTCTCGCTTGCGGAGATGCGCAAGATCAGCGAGGAGGGTGTGCGTTTCCAGTCACCGGTGGATGGCTCGAAGGTGCTGATGACGCCGGAGTCCTCGATGCAGGTGCAGCGTGAGCTGGGCTCGGACATCGTGATGATCTTCGACGAGTGCACGCCATACCCGGCCACCTTGGACGAGGCGCGCCAGTCGATGGAGTTGTCGCTGCGCTGGGCGGCGCGTTCGCGCACGGCACACGGTGACAATCCGGCGGCGCTGTTCGGCATCGTGCAGGGCGGGATGTACCCGGACCTGCGGCGGGAGTCGGCCGAGGGGCTACAGGCGATCGGCTTTGACGGTTACGCGATCGGCGGGTTGTCGGTGGGCGAACCGGAGGACGAGCGCCTGCAGACGCTGGATGCCACCCTGCCGCTGCTGCCGCAGGATCGTCCGCGCTACCTGATGGGGGTGGGCCGGCCGGAGGACATCGTCGAGGCCGTGCGACGCGGCGTGGACATGTTCGACTGCGTGATGCCGACCCGCAATGCCCGCAACGGGTTCCTCTATACCCGCGAGGGCGTGCTGCGCATCCGCAATGCGCGCTTCCGCGACGATGTCGGCCCGGTCGATCCGGAATGCGGGTGCTACACCTGTCGCCACTATTCACGGGCGTATCTGAAGCACCTGGACAAGTGCAACGAGATCCTCGGTTCGCGCCTGGCGACGACCCACAACCTCCATTACTACCAGGATTTGATGCGCGGATTGCGCGAGGCGATCGCGGCCGGCGCGCTGAGCGAGTTCGTGGCCGATTTCTACGGCCGACGCGGCATGGCGATCCCGCCTGTGCCATAATCCGCGCGGTATTTTTTTCGCTCGCCGGGTGTGGCCCGAGCTCCCCGGTGGCGTCCGAATCTGAACCGAAGACGGAGTGTTTCGATGGACTTTCTGATTTCTGCAGCGCATGCCCAGGAAGGTGGAGCGGCCGGCGGCGGCATGATCGAGTTCCTGATCATGATCGTTATTTTCTTTGCGATCATGTACTTCCTGATCATCCGCCCGCAGAGCAAGCGCGCCAAGGAGCACCGCTCCATGGTCGAGGCCCTGTCCAAGGGCGACGAGATCGTCACCAATGGCGGTGTGGCCGGCAAGATTACCGAAGTCAGCGACGACTTCATCAAGGTCGACATTGCCGACGGCGTGAACGTGGCGGTACAGAAGCAGTCGGTCGCCTCCGTGATGCCCAAGGGCACGCTGAAAGATCTCTAAACGCCCTCCAGGGTTTTTGATATGCGCAATTCCTATCCGGCGTGGCTGTACGCCCTGATCGTCGTGGTCGTTCTGGGCGCGGGGCTGTATGCCGCGCCCAACCTGTTCCCGGAAGACCCGTCGGTGCAGATCGGTAATCCGGTCACCGGCGAGATCGACGGGAACATCCGTGACCTGATGGGCACCATCCTGGGTGCCCAGGGCGTGACGCCGAAACAGGTGGAGGAGCAGGACGACGGGCAGCTACTCCTGCGCTTCGAGACCAGCGACGAGCAGTCGCTCGCCGCGGAGATCCTGCGCAATGCCCTGGATGACAACCACACCGTCGCCCTGAATCTGGCCCCGGCGACGCCGAACTGGCTGCGCGCGATCAACGGGCAGCCGATGGCACTGGGTCTGGACCTGCGCGGCGGGGTGCACTTCCTGATGGAGGTGGATCTGGATGCCGTGATCGGAACGGCGATGGAACGCTACTCCAACGAGCTACGCGGCAGGATGCGCGACGAGCGTCTGACGTTCGACACGATCGAGCGCAGTTCCAGTGACCTGACCGTGATGTTCGCGGACGAGGAAAACCTCGCGGCAGCCGAGAGCTGGCTGACCCGCGAATATCGCGGCGAGCTGGAATGGGAGATCCGCGGTAGCGGCGACACCACCCGCATGGTGGGCACCCTGAGCGATGACCACCTGACCGAGCTGCGCCGTCAGGCCCTGCAGCAAAACATCTCTACCCTGCGCTCGCGCGTGGATGAGCTGGGTGTGGCCGAGCCGATCATTGCCCAGCAGGGCGAGCACCGGATCGTGGTTCAGCTCCCCGGCGTGCAGGACACTGCGCGGGCCAAGGAAGTGCTCGGAGCGACCGCCACGCTGGAGTTCCGCCTGGTCTCCGAGGCCGGTGACCCGATGGAGGCCGCTGAATCTGGCCGCGCACCGTCCGGGACGCGTCTGTACCGCGAGCGTGACGGGACCCCGGTGCTGCTGCAGCGCCAGGTGATGCTCACCGGTGACTACATTACCGACGCCTCTTCCGGGATTGCCCAGGATAGTGGCGGCCCGGCCGTGTTCATCAATCTTGATGGCCAGGGGGCGCGCATCTTCTCGCGGGTGACCTCGGATAACGTGGGCCGCCTGATGGCGTCGGTGTTCATCGAGACGACCACCGAGACGGTGGAGGAAGACGGCGAGCAGGTCATGCGTACCTCGCGCAGCGAAGAGGTCATCAACGTTGCGCGCATCAACGAGCCGCTGGGCCGACGCTTCCAGATCTCGGGTCTGGATACCACGCGTGAGGCGCGCAACCTCGCGCTGCTGCTGCGCGCCGGTGCGCTGGCCGCGCCGATGTCGATTGTCGAGGAACGCACGGTGGGTCCGAGCCTGGGCCAGGAGAACATCGATCGCGGCATGCAGTCGGTGGTGATCGGATTCATCCTCGTGATGATCTTCATGATCCTCTACTACCGCGCCTTTGGACTGATCGCGAACGTGGCGCTGGCACTGAACCTGATCTTCATCGTCTCGGTTTTGTCGATGCTGCAGGCGACCCTGACCCTGCCGGGGATTGCGGGGATCGTGCTGACCGTCGGCATGGCAGTGGACGCCAACGTGCTGATCTTTGAGCGCATACGCGAGGAGATCCGCAACGGACTGTCACCCCAGGCGGCGATTTCGTCGGGCTATGACCGAGCGTTCACCACCATCGCGGACGCCAACGTGACGACGCTGATCGCGGCGCTGGTGCTGTTCCTGTTCGGTACCGGGCCGATCAAGGGCTTTGCCATCACGTTGTCGATCGGGATCATCGCGTCGATGTTCACCGCGATCATCGTGACCCGCGCAATCGTCAATCTGACCTACGGGCGCCAGCGTCGGCTGACGCGCCTGGCCATCTGAGCGCGGAGAAAACTATGCTTCCGCATCTGAATTTCGCTGAATCGAACATCGATTTCCTCGGCAAGCGCAAGATCACGATCGCGATCTCGCTGGTCCTGATCATTATCTCGGTGGCGCTGCTGGCCACCCGCGGGCTGAACTTCGGGATCGACTTCACCGGGGGGACCCTGGTGGAAGTGGGCTACCCCGAAGCGGTGGAGCTGGATACGATCCGCGAGACCCTGTCGGCGGGCGGCTATGAGGGGGCGCAGGTGCAGACCTTCGGCACCTCGCGCGATGTCCTGATTCGCCTGCCGCCAAGCGAAGACGACGACAACCCGGCGATGTTGTCCAACCGGGTGTTGAATGCTCTTCGGGATGGCGGGCCGGACGATCCGGATCTTCGTCGGGTGGAGTTCGTCGGTCCGGCCGTCGGCGAGGAGCTGCGCGAGCAGGGCGGTCTGGCGATGATCTATGCGCTGGCCGGCATCCTGATCTATGTGGCAGTGCGTTTCGAGTGGCGCTTCTCCATTGGATCGGTGCTGGCGCTGGTGCACGACGTGCTGATCACGCTGGGGATCTTCTCGCTGCTGCAGATGGAGTTCGACCTGGGGGTGCTCGCCGCCGTGCTGGCGGTGATTGGCTACTCGCTGAATGACACCATCGTGGTGTACGACCGAATACGCGAGAACTTCCGTGTGCTGCGCAAGCAGAGCACGGAACAGGTGATGAACAATGCGGTGAACAAGACCCTGGCGCGGACCATCGTGACCAGCATGACCACCCTGCTGGTGTTGCTCTCGCTCGCCTTCCTGGGTGGGGCGGCCCTGCAGAACTTCTCGATTGCGCTGATCATCGGGGTGGTCGTGGGGACGTACTCGTCCATCTTCATCGCGGCGACCGCAGCGTTGATGCTGGGTGTCGACCGTCAGGTCCTGCTGCCGGTGAAGAAGGAAGGGGCGGAAGAGGATCAGACGCCCTGACCCGGTTCATGCCTGTCCGAATCACCCTGTCCTAGCCATATGTAGGACAGGGGACATAAAAATGGTTCATCGAAGGATACCGGGGAGGTGTTCGACCGCTGAAGGGCATCGTAGTCTCGCGTGGAGCCAGGAAGGACACGGGAGGGAGCGATGCTGGACAAGAAGACGTTGCAGAAGCTGGGCGGCTGGGAAGGCTATCGGCTGGAGCGTGCGGTTTGGCCGGAGGAGGCCGGCGGCACGCTGGAGTTGCACCTGAAGCCGACGCGGCAGTGGATGCACTGCGAACGCTGCGGTCATCGGACCCGGCAGGTGCACGAGACGACGCTGCGGCGGGTCCGGGAT
>NZ_KB906228.1:0-116096 GCF_000381225.1 Thioalkalivibrio sp. ALMg3
GACGACGTCCAGCGTGGTCAGGTGCTGTGCAAGCCGGGTTCGATTACCCCGCACACGCACTTCGAGGCCGAGGTGTACATCCTGGGCAAGGAAGAGGGCGGTCGTCACACGCCATTCTTCAACGGGTACCGTCCGCAGTTCTACTTCCGCACGACGGACGTGACGGGCTCGGTGGAGCTTCCGGAAGGCACCGAGATGGTGATGCCGGGTGACAACGTGAAGATGACGGTGTCCCTGATCAATCCGATCGCGATGGAAGACGGTCTGCGCTTTGCGATCCGCGAAGGCGGCCGCACTGTGGGCGCCGGCGTCGTCTCCAAGATTATTGAGTGAACCAGATGGCTAACCAGCGCATTCGAATTCGTCTGAAGGCCTTTGATCATCGACTGATCGACCGTTCCGCGGCCGAGATCGTCGAGACTGCGAAGCGGACCGGGGCCCGAGTCAAGGGCCCGATCCCCCTGCCGACCAAGAGCGAGGCGTATACCGTCCTGGTTTCGCCGCACGTCAACAAGGACGCGCGGGACCAGTACGAGCTGCGCACGCACAAGCGACTGATGGATATCCTCGATCCGACCGACAAGACCGTGGATGCCCTGATGAAGCTGGATCTGGCTGCAGGCGTAAATGTTCAGATCAGGCTTAACTAACGTTAAATTTTCTGCCATACTATTGGGCTTTCCGTGGCCCGGCGGAATTTTCGCCGGGCCACGGCTTTAGGGCGCTTGTTAGCGCCGTCTGATACGGAAGGGGTTTTGTAATGGCTCTTGGACTCATCGGTCGCAAGCTCGGCATGTCGCGCGTCTTTACGGACGATGGCGTCTCTGTGCCGGTTACGGTGCTACAGGTGGACAACAATCGCGTGGTCCAGATCAAGCGCACCGAAGGCGACGGCTACAACGCGGTCCAGGTGACGGCGGGCTCGCGCAAGCCGTCCCGGGTAAGCAAGCCGGAGGCCGGGCACTACGCCGCGGCGTCGGTGGAGCCCGGGCGCGGTCTGTGGGAGTTTCGCGTCGACGAGACCGACCTCGAAGGCCTGGCTGCCGGTGATGCAATCACCGTCGACCGGTTCGAGGAGGGGCAGATCGTGGATGTGACCGCTCAGAGCAAGGGCAAGGGCTTCCAGGGTGCCGTGAAGCGTCACAACTTCCGCACCCAGGACGCGACCCATGGCAACTCGCTGGCGCATCGCGCTCCGGGTTCCATCGGTCAGAACCAGAGCCCGGGCCGTGTGTTCAAGGGCAAGAAGATGGCCGGGCACATGGGCGCCGAGCGTAAAACCATCCAGAACCTCAAGGTGGTGCGCGTCGACGCTGATCGCAGCCTGGTCCTGGTTCAGGGTGCCGTGCCGGGCGCGCCGAGTACCGACGTGATGATTCGTCCGGCCGTGAAGGCGAAGGGTTAAAACAATGCAAGTTACGACTGCCGATACCGGGGCCAGCGTGGAGCTGTCCGCCACCTGCTTTGAGCGGGATTTCAATGAACCGCTGGTGCATCAGAGCGTCGTCGCTCAGCTGGCCGGCGCCCGCAGCGGGACCCGTGCCCAGAAGACCCGGGCCCAGGTCAGTGGCGGCGGCATCAAGCCGTTCCGCCAGAAAGGGACTGGGCGCGCTCGCGCTGGTACGATTCGCAGCCCGCTGTGGACGGGTGGCGGCAAGGTGTTCGCTGCGCGCACTCAGGATTTCTCGCAGAAGCTGAACAAGAAGATGTACCGCGCCGCCATGGCGTCCATCCTCTCCGAACTGCTGCGGCAGGATCGCCTGAAAGTGGTCGCTGCATTCGCCGTCGAGTCGGGCAAGACCCGTGACGGCATTGCCAAGCTCGGCGAGCTCGGCCTGGAGCGTGGGCTGGTGGTGCTGGCCGAGGATGACGCGATGACCGAACGTGCGTTGAGCAACGTCCCGCACGTGGATGTGATCGATGTGAGCGGTGTCAATCCCGCCAACCTGGTCGGGGCCGATACGGTCGTGATTACGGAAGGCGCCATCCGCAAGCTTGAGGAGTGGCTGGCATGAATTCGCGTCTGATGCAGATTATTCAGGGCCCGGTGGTGTCGGAGAAGTCGACCAATGCCGGCGAAGTGGGGCAATACGTGTTCCGTGTGCTGCCGGATGCCGACAAGGCCGAGATCAAGGCCGCGATCGAGAAGCTGTTCGAGGTTCGGGTGGAGCACGTGCGCACACTGAACCAGCAGGGCAAGAACAAGCGCTTCGGTCGCATGTTCGGGCGTCGCAACCACTGGAAAAAGGCCTATGTGGCCCTCGCTGAAGGCGAGAGCATCGACATGGGTGAAGGAGAACAGGTCTAGTCATGGCGATTATCAAGACCAATCCGACCTCTGCCGGGCGCCGTCACGCGGTGAAGATCCGCGGCGAGGGTCTGCACAAGGGGGCGCCGCACGCGGCGCTGCTCGAAAAGCAGACTCGCTCGGGGGGCCGCAACAACGCCGGCCGCATTACCACGCGGCACGTCGGTGGTGGCCACAAGCAGCGCTACCGCATCGTTGACTTCAAGCGGAACAAGGACGGCGTGCCCGGCAAGGTCGAGCGGCTGGAGTATGATCCGAACCGCAGCGCTCATTTGGCGTTAGTACTGTACTCTGACGGCGAACGCCGGTACATTATTGCGCCCCGCGGGCTGAAGCAGGGTGATGCCGTGACTAGCGGCTCGCAGGCCCCGATTCGCGTGGGTAACGCGATGCCGCTGCGCTCCATTCCGGTGGGCACGGTGATTCACTGCATCGAGATGAAGCCGGGGAAGGGAGCGCAGATTGCGCGGTCCGCCGGCGCTTCGGCCCAGGTCGTGGCACGTGAAGGCGCACACGCGACGATTCGCCTGCGCTCCGGTGAGATGCGCCGCATCCAGTCCGAGTGCCGGGCCACGATCGGCGAAGTCGGTCACAGCGAGCACAGCCTCAAGAAATTCGGGAAGGCCGGTGCCAAACGCTGGATGGGTGTCCGCCCAACCGTGCGTGGTACCGCGATGAACCCGGTCGACCACCCGCATGGTGGTGGTGAAGGTCGCAACTTCGGGCGTCACCCGGTGACCCCGTGGGGCCGCCCGACCAAGGGTTACAAGACCCGCAACAACAAACGTACCGACGGCATGATCGTGCGTCGGCGCAAGAAGTAACGGAGTGCCAGCATGCCGCGTTCACTGAAGAAAGGCCCGTTCGTCGATCATCACCTTCGCAAGAAGGTGGATGAGGCGCTCGAGAAGAACGATCGGCGTCCGATCAAGACCTGGTCGCGCCGCTCGATGATCATCCCGCAGATGGTGGGTCTCACCCTCGCGGTACACAACGGGCGTCAGCATATTCCGGTGCTGGTCAACGAAAACATGGTCGGCCACAAGCTGGGCGAGTTTGCGTTGACGCGGACCTTCAAGGGTCACATCGCCAACAAGAAGTCGCGCTGAGGACGAACGATGGAGACGATTGCAAAACTGCGCTACGCGCGCATCTCGCCGCAGAAGACGCGGCTGGTCGCCGACCAGGTTCGTGGCATGCGGGTGGAAGAGGCTCTGAACGAGTTGACTTTCAGCCCCAAAAAGCCGGCAGCGATTGTAAAAAAGGTGCTGGAGTCCGCGATTGCCAATGCGGAGAACAATGACGGTGCAGACATCGACGAGCTGCGCATCTCGCGCATCCAGATCGACGAAGGGCCGGTTCTCAAGCGCATGCAGGCGCGAGCCAAGGGTCGCGGCAACCGCATCATGAAGCGCACTAGCCACATTGTAGTGGGCGTGAGCGAGAAGGGAGCGAACTAACCATGGGTCAGAAAGTACATCCAACCGGCATCCGGCTGGGCATTTCTCGCCCGTGGTCGGCGACCTGGTACGCGGACGGTCGCGAGTTTGGTGAAACGCTGAACAACGACATCAAGCTGCGCACGTTTCTGCAGAAGAAACTTGCCCACGCGTCGGTCAGCCGAATCACCATCGAGCGTCCCGCCAAGGCCGCGCACATCACGATTCACACGGCACGTCCGGGGATTGTGATTGGCAAGAAGGGCGAGGACATCGAGAAGCTGCGCCGCGAAGTGGCAGCCGAGACGGGCCTGGAGCAGGGCAACGTCAAGATCAATATCGAAGAGGTGCGCAAGCCCGAGATCGAAGCCCAGCTGGTCGCGGAAGGCATCGCCCAGCAGCTTGAACGCCGCATCATGTTCCGTCGTGCGATGAAGCGCGCCGTGGGTAACGCGATGCGCCTGGGTGCTCAGGGCATCAAGGTGCACGTGGCCGGTCGCCTCAATGGCGCCGAGATCGCGCGTTCCGAGTGGTACCGCGAAGGCCGCGTACCGCTGCACACCCTGCGTGCGGACATCGATTACGGTTTCGCCGAGGCGCGTACGACCTACGGGATCATCGGCGTCAAGGTGTGGATCTTCAAGGGCGAAGTTTTCGGCCTGGAACCGGTCGAAGGGACGCGCGCTGCGGCCAACGCGAGCTAGGACATAGACCATGTTGCAGCCAAAAAGAACCAAATTCCGCAAGCAGTTCAAGGGCCGGAACCGGGGCATGGCCTCCACCGGCGCCAAGGTCAGCTTCGGCGAGTACGGCCTTCAGGCCGTGGAACGCGGTCGCATTACCGCGCGCCAGATCGAGGCGGCGCGGCGTGCGATGGTGCGTCACATCAAGCGTGGCGGGAAGATCTGGATCCGGGTGTTCCCGGACGTCCCGGTCACCAAGAAGCCGCTTGAAGTGCGCATGGGCAAGGGCAAGGGCGGTGTCGAGTACTGGGTCTGCAAGATCCAGCCCGGCCGCGTGCTCTACGAGATGGAAGGTGTGCATGAAGACGTTGCGCGTGAGGCAATGCGTCTGGCCGCCGCCAAGCTCCCGGTCAAGACGGTGTTTACCCGTCGGCAGGTGATGTGATGAAAGCAGAAGAGCTCAGAAAGAAGTCGGACGGCGATCTGGACCAGGAGCTGGAAGCGCTCTACAAGGAACAGTTCGGCCTCCGCATGCAGAAGTCGGTCGGGCAGCTTGCGCGCCCGGATCGTGTCGGCAAGGTGCGGCGCGAGATCGCGCAGATCAAGACGCTGATGAATGAACGTAGAAGGGCAGGTTAAGACAATGACCGAAGAAGGTTCCAGGACTCAGCGTTCCGTCGTCGGGCGCGTGATTAGCGACAAGACGGACAAGACCCGCACGGTTCTTGTCGAGCGTCGCGTCCGTCATCCGCTGTACGGGAAGTTCATTCGTCGCAGCACGAAACTGCACGTCCATGACGAAGAAAATGTATCGCGCATGGGCGATCGGGTTCGTATCCGTGAATGCCGGCCGATTTCCAAGCAGAAGCATCATGCCCTGATCGAAGTGGTCGGGCAGGACGCTCTCTGAATCGGCTGCCAGGAGATAAGTCATGATTCAAATGCAGACCGTGCTCGAGGCCGCCGATAACAGCGGTGCCCGACGCATCCAGTGCATCAAGGTGCTGGGCGGGTCGCACCGCCGGTACGCCCGGGTGGGCGACGTCATCAAGGTGAGCGTCAAGGATGCGATCCCGCGTGGCAAGGTGAAGAAGGGCGATGTCTATGACGCCGTCGTGGTGCGCACGGCCGCGGGCGTGCGCCGTGCGGATGGATCGCTGATCCGCTTCGACCGCAACGCCGCGGTCCTGCTGAACAACCAGCATCAGCCGATCGGCACCCGTATCTTCGGGCCGGTGACGCGTGAACTGCGAGGGGAGAAGTACATGAAGATTATCTCCCTCGCCCCGGAAGTGCTGTGAGGACGTGATGAACAAGATTCGCAAAGGCGACGATGTCGTCGTGATTTCTGGCAAGGACAAGGGTCGCCGGGGCACCATTATCAAGGTCCTCGATGGCAAGGTTCTGGTTCAGAACATCAACATGGTGAAGAAGCATCAGAAGCCGAACCCGCAACAGGGCGTCGGCGGTGGGATCATCGAGAAGGAAATGCCGATCGATGTGTCCAACGTGATGGTCTTCAACCCTGCAACCGACAAGGGTGATCGCGTGTCGTTCAAGACCCTGGAAGACGGCCGTAAGGTGCGGGTCTTCCGCTCGAACGGCGAAGTCGTGGACGCATAACGCGGGACGGACGGTTTTATGGAACGCTTGAGAGAAGAATACGAATCCACGGTGAAGCAGGCCCTGCGCGAGCAGTTCAGCTATGCCAACGTGATGGAAATCCCGCGTGTCACCAAGGTGACCCTGAATATGGGTCTGGGTGATGCCGTGGCGGACAAGAAGGTGATCGAGCACGCAGTCAGCGACATGACGGCCATTGCCGGGCAGAAGCCGGTCGTGACCAAGGCGCGCAAGTCGATCGCCGGGTTCAAGATCCGCGATGACTATCCGATCGGCTGCAAGGTCACCTTGCGCCGGCGGCAGATGTACGAGTTCCTGGATCGCCTGATCAGCGTCGCGCTGCCGCGCGTGCGGGACTTCCGCGGGTTTTCCGCGAAAGCCTTCGATGGCCGTGGCAACTACAGCATGGGCATCAAGGAGCAGATCATCTTCCCGGAGATCGATTACGACCGTGTCGACAAATTGCGCGGCATGGACATCACGATTACCACCAGTGCAAGAACGGACGCGGAAGCCAAGGCCCTTTTGGAGGCCTTCCGATTCCCGTTCCGGCAGTAACCGAGGTAGGCGCACATGGCAAAGACATCGATGCTCGAACGCGAGAAAAAGCGCGAGCGACTGGTCAACAAGTACGCGGCCAAGCGGGCCGAGCTGAAGGCGATCCTGGTCGACGAGACCAAGTCGTCCGAAGAACGCCTGGCGGCCATGCATGCGCTGCAAAAGCTGCCGCGTGATTCCGCGCGCGTTCGGCAGACGAACCGGTGCGGCGTCACTGGTCGGCCGAAAGGGTATTACCGCCGGTTTGGCCTGGGGCGCAACAAGCTGCGCGAACACGCCATGAAGGGCGAGATTCCGGGCCTGCGCAAGGCGAGCTGGTAAGGAGATTTGAACCGATGATGACCGATCCGATTTCCGACATGCTCACCCGTGTTCGCAACGCCCAGCGTGCGAACAAGGAGCAGGTCGCCATTCCTTTCAGCAAGGCCAAGGAGCGTATCCTTAAGGTCTTCGCCGAAGAGGGTTTCGTAGGCGACATCCAGGTCGAGGGTGAAGTTGCCCAGAAGAAACTGGTGGTGAAGCTGAAGTACTTCGAGGGACGGCCGGTCATCGAGACCGTCGAGCGGATCTCGCGTCCGGGCCTGCGGATTTATCGCGGCAAGGACGAGCTGCCGCGGATTAACGCCGGTCTCGGGGTTGCCGTGGTCTCCACGCCACAGGGTGTCATGAGTGACCGCGCTGCCCGGGCCGCAGGCCAGGGCGGCGAAGTCCTCTGCAAGATTTACTGAGGAATCAGCCATGTCGCGCATTGCAAATCTGCCGATCAAGCTGCCGAACGGCGTCTCCGTCGAGCAGTCGGACAGCGAGATCAAGATCAAGGGTCCGAAGGGCGAGCTTCAGCTCACCTGCCCCGAGGCCGTGATCGTTACCGTCGAGGACGGGGTGGTTCGAGTGAAGGCCACGGAGAACGCGAAGAATGTCGCGTTGGCGGGTACTATTCGGGCACTCCTGGGCAATCATGTCCACGGGGTGAGCGAAGGGTTCGTTCGGGCGCTGGAGTTGGTCGGCGTCGGCTATCGCGCCCAAATGCAGGGCGCGAAGCTGAACCTGACGCTCGGGTACTCGCATCCGATCGACTTCGACATTCCGGAAGGCGTGACGGTGGAGACGCCGACCCCAACCGAGGTCGTGGTCAAGGGAACGGATCGCCAGAAGGTGGGCCAGGTGGCAGCGAATATTCGCGCCTTCCGCCCGCCGGAGCCCTACAAGGGCAAGGGCGTGAAGTACAAAGACGAGCGCATCGTGCGCAAAGAAGCCAAGAAGAAGTAGGTAGGCACCAGTGGACAAGAAAGAGGCCAGACTTAAGAGGGCGCGGCGCGCACGGTTCAAGATCCGTGAGCTGGGGGTGCATCGTCTCTGTATCCACCGGACGCCGCGCCACATGTACGCGCAGATCATTGCCCCCTCGGGCGACGCGGTGCTTGCCGCGGCGTCGACCGTGGAGAAGGATCTGAAGAATGCCGGGGGTTCCACCGGCAACGCCGAGGCCGCCGCCCGCGTGGGCCAGGCCATCGCGGAGCGTGCGCGCAAAGCAGGGATCGAACAGGTCGCGTTTGACCGCGCGGGTTTTCGTTATCACGGACGGGTGAAGGCACTTGCCGACGCCGCCCGTGAAAGCGGCCTGCAGTTCTAGTCAAACGCGATCGAGCGGAGAGAGAAATGGCACGTAACGATGTAAGCGAAGCGCAGGACGGCCTGCAGGAAAAGCTGATTGGCGTCAACCGCGTTGCGAAGGTGGTCAAGGGCGGCCGGCAGTTCCGGTTTGCCGCACTGACCGTCGTCGGTGATGGCGAGGGACGAGTCGGATACGGATACGCGAAGGCGCGCGAGGTGCCGGCGGCCATTCAGAAGGCAATGCAGCAGGCGCGCATGGAAATGCGCAATGTGTCGCTGAACGAAGGCACGCTGCACTATGCGGTGAACGGGCATCATGGCGCGGCCAACGTCTACATGCAGCCGGCTTCTGAGGGTACCGGGATCATCGCCGGGGGCGCGATGCGCGCAGTGCTCGAAGTAGCGGGCGTGCGTAACGTGCTGGCCAAGTGTGTCGGTTCGCGCAACCCCATCAACGTCGTGCAGGCAACGATCGACGGGCTCACCATGGTGAACTCGCCGGAACGGGTTGCGGCCAAGCGCGGCAAGTCCGTCGACGAAGTGAAGAGCTAAGCCATGAGCAAGCTGAAACTGACACTGGTACGCAGCACCGCCGGCCGTATCGCCACGCACAAGGCGTGCGTGCGTGGACTCGGGCTGCGCAAGACCCACAGCAGCGCGATCATCGAGGCCACGCCCGAGAACCTGGGCATGGTCAAGAAGGTCTCGTACCTGCTGAAGGTAGAGGAAGTCTAATCATGCGACTGAATAACATTTCCAGCCCCGACGGTGCCCGCAAGCCGGCGAAGCGCGTCGGTCGGGGGATTGGCTCCGGTCTGGGCAAGACCGGCGGCCGCGGCCACAAGGGCCAGAAGTCTCGCTCGGGTGGTTACACGAAGGTCGGGTTCGAAGGCGGCCAGATGCCGCTGCAGCGTCGCCTGCCCAAGGTGGGCTTCCGCTCGCGCAAGCAACAGTATTCGGCCGAAGTGCGTCTCAGCGAACTGGCCAAGGTCGACGGCGACGTGACCCTGGACACCCTGAAGGCTGCGGGCGTCGTGCGCAGCGATGCGCAGAGCGCCAAGATCTTCGCCTCCGGTGAAGTCTCGAAGGCCTGTGCCGTGAAGGGCGTGGGCGTCACCAAGGGCGCGCGGGCGGCGATCGAAGCCGCTGGCGGGAGCGTTGAGGCCTAAATAATGGCACGTGGAGCGACAGCACGTTCCGGTGGCGGGCTCACCGGTTTTACCGAGTTACGCCAACGCCTGCTGTTCGTTCTGGGTGCCCTGGTGGTGTACCGGATCGGTACATTCATTCCGGTGCCCGGTATTAATCCGGTGGCCGTCTCGCAGTTCTTCGAACAGCAAAGCGGGACCATCCTGGACATGTTCAACATGTTTTCCGGGGGGGCGCTGGAGCGCCTGTCGATCTTCGCCCTGGGGGTGATGCCGTACATCTCGGCCGCCATCATCATGCAGCTTCTGGCCGCGACCGTTCCGGCGCTCCAGCAGTTGAAGAAAGAGGGCGAACAGGGACGGCGCAAGATTACGCAGTACACGCGCTACGGGACCGTGGCGCTCGCGCTGTTCCAGAGTATCGGGATCGGGATTGCCTTGAATGGTCAGACCATCCAGGGGATGCCGATGGCCCTGAACCCGGGCCCGATCTTTATCTTCACCGTGGTGGTCTCGCTGGTGACGGGGACGCTGTTCCTGATGTGGCTGGGTGAGCAGATTACGGAACGCGGCATTGGCAACGGGATCTCGATCATCATCTTCGCCGGTATCGTCGCCGGGCTTCCGGGCGCGATTGGCGGAACCCTGGAGTTGGCCCGCACCGGAGAACTGGCGGCAGCATTCGTGGTGATTCTGATCGTCTTGGCCCTGGCGGTGACCGCCTTCGTGGTGTTCGTCGAGCGCGGACAACGCCGAGTGACGATCAATTACGCCAAGCGCCAGGTGGGAAGGAAGATGGTCGGTGGCCAGTCCTCGCACCTGCCGCTGAAGCTGAACATGGCCGGGGTGATCCCGCCGATCTTCGCATCGAGTATCATTCTGTTCCCGTCGACGTTGGGGCAATGGTTCGGCCAGGCTGAAGGGATGGACTGGCTGCGCGAGATCTCGACGACGCTGGCGCCGGGACAGCCGCTGTACGTGATGTTCTATGCGGCCGCGATTATTTTCTTCTGCTTCTTCTATACCGCGCTGGTGTTCAACTCACGCGATACGGCGGAAAATCTGAAGAAGCAGGGCGCCTTCATTCCGGGGATCCGGCCAGGTGTCCAGACCGAAAGATTCATTGACGGGGTCATGACTCGACTGACGGCGGTGGGGGCGGTGTACATCACCGCAGTGTGCCTGCTGCCGGAGTTCCTGATCCTGTATTGGAACGTGCCCTTCTACTTTGGCGGGACCTCGCTTCTGATCATCGTGATCGTGGTGATGGATTTCATGGCGCAGTTGCAGTCGCATCTGGTGTCCCACCAGTACGAAGGCTTGATGAAGAAAGCGAATCTGAAGGGTTTCGGCGGGACCGGGATCCGCTAGACCAGGAGAAAGACCATGAAGGTACGTGCATCTGTAAAGCCGATGTGCCGGAACTGCAAAGTCATTCGGCGTAATGGCGTGGTCCGGGTGATCTGTTCCGACGCCCGCCACAAGCAGCGTCAGGGCTGAAGCTTGGCGTAACGCATAATCATTGCTACTATAGCCGGCTTTGCCGGATTTTGATGGAGAAGTTGGATGGCTCGCGTCGCTGGAATCAATATTCCTGACCAGAAGCACACGGTAATCGCGCTGACCGCGATCTATGGCATTGGCCCGACTCGGGCCGGCCTGATCTGCGATGGGGCGGGTGTGCGTCGGGACATCAAGGTGCGGGATCTGACGGATGCCGAAGTGGATGCTCTGCGCGCCCAGATCGACAAGATCCCCGTGGAAGGGGATCTGCGCCGGGAAGTCAGCATGAACATCAAGCGATTGATGGATCTGGGCTGCTACCGTGGCGTGCGCCACCGTCGCGGCCTGCCGCTGCGCGGTCAGCAGACGCAGACGAATGCACGCACCCGAAAGGGCCCGCGTCGCCCGATTCGCAAGTAATCAGACTGGGATCTCAGGTACATGGCACAAGCGCAAACACGGACCAAGAAAAAGGTCCGCAAAAATATCGCCGAGGGCGTGGCTCATGTGTACGCCACGTTCAACAACACGATCATCACGATCACCGACCGGCAGGGGAACACGATCAGCTGGGCCACCTCCGGTGGTTCGGGCTTCCGTGGTTCCCGCAAATCGACGCCGTTCGCCGCGCAGATCGCGGCCGAGCGCGCCGGGACGACTGCGGCCGAACACGGCGTGAAGAATCTCGACGTGATGGTGCGGGGCCCGGGTCCGGGTCGCGAGTCGGCGGTACGTGCGCTGAACAATGCCGGGTTCAAGATCACGAACATCAGTGATGTAACCCCGATCCCTCACAACGGCTGCCGGCCGCCCAAGAAACGCCGCGTTTAAGGCTGGAGTTGAAGAATGGCTCGTTACATTGGACCGAAATGCAAGTTGAGTCGCCGTGAAGGCGTGGACCTGGGCCTGAAGAGTGGGGTCCGTGCGCTGGAAACAAAGTGCAAGCTCGACAAGCCGCCGGGTCAGCACGGTGAACGCCGTACTCGCCTGTCGGACTACGCCGTGCAGCTGCGCGAGAAGCAGAAGCTTCGCCGCATCTACGGCGTGCTGGAAAAGCAATTCCGCAACTATTACAAGAAGGCCGCTCAGCGCAAGGGCTCGACGGGTGAGAACCTGTTGAAGCTGCTGGAAGGTCGTCTGGATAACGTGGTGTACCGCATGGGCTTCGGCTCCACCCGCTCCGAAGCGCGCCAGCTGGTTGCGCATCGTGCGATCCAGGTGAACGGGCAGGTGGTCAACATCGCGGCCTACCAGGTGCAGCCGTCTGACGTGGTTACGGTCCGGGAGAAGGCGCGCAAGCAGGTGCGCATCCAGGACTCGATGACGCTGGCCGAGCAGACCGGGTTCCCGAGCTGGATCGAAGTGGACACCAGCAAGTTCGAGGGTACGTTCAAGGCGGTCCCGGATCGTTCCGATCTGCCTGCGGACATCAACGAGTCGCTCGTCGTCGAGCTGTACTCGAAGTAATCGTTTTTCGGCCTGGCGCCAGGAGTCACAATGCAGTCGAACGAACTGGTCAAGAAACAGCAGATCGAGGTCGAGGCCGAGAATCGGAATCAGGCCAAGGTCGCCCTCGAGCCGCTGGAACGCGGCTTCGGCCACACCCTGGGCAATGCCCTGCGACGTGTGTTGCTGTCGTCCATCCCGGGTGCCGCCATTGTCGAGGCCCGGATTGAAGGCGTGCTGCACGAGTACACCACCATCGAAGGGGTACAGGAAGATGTTGTCGACATCCTGCTGAACCTGAAGGGTGTTGCGCTGCGGATGCACAGCCGCGACGAGTCCACGCTGACCCTGAGGAAGAAGGGTCCGAGCGTGGTGACGGCCGGCGACATTCAGGTCGACCATGATGTCGAGGTGGTGAACCCGGAACACGTGATCGCGACGATCACCAAGAACGTGGATCTGGACATCACTCTGACGGCTCGCGCGGGTCGCGGGTACGAACCCGTCAGCACGCGTCGGCAAGCCGAGGGTGGGGATGACACGGGTATTGGTCGACTGTTGCTGGACGCCAGCTTCAGCCCGATTCGCCGCGTGTCCTATCGCGTCGAAAGCGCGCGTCTGGCCCAGCGGACCGATATGGATCGCCTGGTGCTCGAGCTCGAAACCAATGGTGCGATCGCCCCGGATGACGCCGTGCGTCAAGCCGCGACGATCCTCCAGGGCCAGCTGGCGCCGTTCGTGGACTTGCAAGAAGAGTCGGCCGAAGTGGCGGGTGCCGTGGGTGGCGCGATCGACCCGGTGCTGCTGCGTCCGGTGGACGAGCTGGAACTGACGGTGCGTTCGGCCAACTGCCTGAAGGCCGAGAACCTGTACTACATTGGGGATCTCGTCCAGCGCACCGAGGTCGAGCTGCTGCGTGCGCCGAACCTCGGCAAGAAGTCGCTGACTGAAATCAAGGACACGCTGGCGACCCACGGGCTGTCGCTCGGCATGCGTCTCGAGAACTGGCCGCCGCCGGGTCTGCGCGACGACAACGAGTAATCACGGCGCCCCGCGCCCATCGTTTTTTAGAGGAAGCCTCTCATGCGTCATCGTCATTCCGGCCGTCAGCTTGGCCGCAACAGCTCGCACCGCAAGGCCACGTTTCAGGCCATGTCCGTGGCCCTGTTCCGGCACGAACTGATCAAGACCACGCTGCCCAAGGCGAAAGAGCTGCGTCGCGTCGCCGAACCGCTGATCACGCTGGCCAAGGAAGACAGCGTTCACGGTCGTCGGCTGGCGTTTGCCCGTCTTCGTGACAAGGAGATTGTGGGCAAGCTGTTCGCCGAGCTGGGTCCGCGCTACCAGGCGCGGCCCGGTGGCTACCTGCGGATCCTGAAGTGCGGCAACCGCGCGGGTGATAATGCCCCGATGGCCTACGTTGAGCTCGTGGATCGTCCGGAACTGGATGCCGGAGAAGGCGAAGCCGCCTGAGGGTTCGTCGCCAGAGGAAAGCGCGCTCGCAGGTTGAGCGCTCGGAAAGCCGGCCTTGGGCCGGCTTTCTTGCGTCTGGGTAACGGGGAATTTAGAAAGAGAGAGGGAAGCGCGGTCTGTGGGGACGGTGCGCAGGCGCGCAGCCAGTGGACCTGGAAAGGGCCGCGGGTCGTTAACCGTTGGCGGCGTGAGAAGAGCTTGCGGCGGGGAGCAGCGGTGCAAGGAACTGCCCGGTGTGGCTGTGGGCTGTGGCGGCCACCGCTTCGGGAGTGCCTGCCACGAGGAGTTCACCGCCGCCGCTGCCGCCTTCCGGGCCGATATCGATCAGCCAGTCGGCGGTCTTGATGACGTCGAGGTTGTGCTCGATCACGACGATGGTATTGCCATGGTCGCGGAGGCGGTGGAGCACGCGCAGGAGCTGGGCGATATCCTCGAAATGGAGGCCGGTGGTCGGCTCGTCGAGGATGTAGAGCGTACGACCGGTATCGCGCTTGGAGAGCTCGCGGGCGAGCTTGATGCGCTGGGCCTCGCCACCGGAAAGGGTGGTGGCATTCTGCCCCAGCTGGATGTAGGACAGGCCCACCTCCATCAGCATCTCGAGCTTGCGGTGGATCACCGGTACCGGCTGGAAGAAGTCGAGGGCCTCTTCGACGGTCATCTCCAGGACTTCGTGGATATTCTTGCCCTTGTAGCGCACGTCCAGGGTCTCGCGGTTATAGCGATGGCCCTTGCAGACGTCGCAGGGGACGAAGACGTCCGGGAGGAAGTGCATTTCCACCTTGATCACGCCATCGCCCTGGCAGGCCTCGCAGCGCCCGCCACGGACGTTGAACGAGAAGCGCCCGGGCTTGTAGCCGCGCGAGCGGGCCTCGCCGGTTGCGGCAAACAGTTCGCGTATGGGCGTAAACAGGCCGGTATAGGTGGCCGGGTTGGAGCGCGGGGTACGCCCGATCGGGCTCTGGTCGATGTCGACCACTTTGTCGATCAACTCCATGCCGTCGATGCGGTCGTGATCCTCGATGTGGTGACGCCCGCCATGGAGGGCGGTGGCGACGGCCGGGTAAAGGGTGTTGTTGACCAGGGTGGACTTGCCGGAGCCCGAGACCCCGGTCACGCAGGTGAACAGCCCGGTGGGGAAGGCGAAATCACCGCCCTTCAGGTTGTTGCCACGCGCGCCGATTACGCGGATCTCGCGCTCCGCGTCGGGCTGCGTCCGCTGGTCCGGCACCGGGATGCAGCGGGTGCCGCGCAGGTATGCGCCGGTGAGGGAATCGGGATGATTCGCGACCGCCTCCGGGGTGCCCGACGCCACAATGCGGCCGCCGTGGCGACCCGCGCCGGGGCCGATGTCCACCACATAATCGGCTTGGCGGATGGCATCCTCGTCATGCTCCACCACGATGACGGTGTTGCCGAGGTCGCGGAGGTGGCTCAGGGTCTTCAGCAGGCGTGCGTTGTCGCGCTGGTGCAGCCCGATTGATGGCTCGTCGAGGATGTACATCACCCCGACCAGGGCCGAGCCGATCTGCGAGGCGAGGCGGATACGCTGGGCCTCGCCGCCGGAAAGCGTGTCGGCGGAGCGGTCCAGGGTCAGGTAGTCGAGGCCGACATCGTTGAGGAACCCCAGGCGCGCGGAGATCTCGCGCACGATCTTCTCGGCGATCTGGGCGAAGCGTCCCGGCAGGCGGAGGTCGTCGAAAAAGGCCTGCGCGTTGGCCACGCTCATGTGCGTGACCTCGGGCAGGGTCATGTCGCTGACAAAGACGTTGCGTGCGGCCGAGTTGAGGCGCGTGCCGTGGCAGTCGGGGCAGGGCTGTTCCGCCTGGTAGCGGCCCAGTTCCTCGCGCACTGCCGCGGAGTCGGTCTCGCGGTAGCGCCGCTCCAGGTTCGGGATCACACCCTCGAACACGCGTTCGTCGGTGCGCAATTGGCCGTTGGCGGCCGGGGTCGACAGCTTGACCTTCTCCGTGCCCGAACCATGCAGGATCACCGCGCGGACCTCGGCCGGCAATTCCTGCCAGGGGGCCTCCACGTCGAAGTCGTAATGCCGGGCGAGACTGGTCAGTAGGCTGAAGTACCAGGCGTTGCGCCGATCCCAGCCCCGTACGGCCCCGCCACCAAGGCTTAGCTCGGGCTGCGACACGACCCGTTCGGGGTCGAAGAACTGGTGCACACCGAGGCCGTCGCAGGTGGGGCAGGCGCCTGCCGGGTTGTTGAACGAGAACAGCCGGGGCTCCAGCTCGCGCAGGGCATAGCCGCAAATCGGACAGGCGTAGCGCGCCGAGAAGATCATCGGCTCGCGTTCCGGCTCGTCCATCCACGCGATCAGCGCCAGGCCATCGGCCAGTTCGGTGGCGGTTTCGAAGGACTCGGCCAGGCGCTGGCGCAGGTCCTCGCGCACGCGGAAGCGGTCGATCACGATCTCGATGTTGTGCTTGCGCTTGGGGTCCAGCGCCGGCAGGGCGTCGAGGTCGTGGATCTCGCCATTGATACGCGCGCGCAGGTAGCCCTGGGAGCGCATCGCCTCGAGCATCTTGTGGTGTTCGCCCTTGCGGCCGCGGACCACCGGCGACAACAGCATGACCTTGTCGCCCTCTGGCAGATCGAGTACCTGGTCGACCATCTGCGAGATGGTCTGGGCGGCCAGGGTCTCGCCGTGTTCCGGGCAGCGCGGCTCGCCGGCGCGCGCGAACAGCAGGCGCAGGTAGTCGTAGATCTCGGTGATGGTCCCGACGGTGGAGCGCGGGTTGTGCGAGGTACTCTTCTGCTCGATGGAGATCGCCGGCGACAGACCCTCGATCTGGTCGACGTCGGGCTTTTCCATCATCGACAGGAACTGCCGGGCGTAGGTCGACAGGCTCTCCACGTAGCGGCGCTGGCCCTCGGCGAACAGGGTGTCGAAGGCCAGCGAGGATTTGCCCGAACCGGAAACGCCGGTAATCACGATCAGCCGTTCGCGCGGCAGGTCGAGGTCCACGTTCTTCAGGTTATGGGTGCGGGCGCCGCGAATGCTGATGCTGTCCATGGGGCTGGATCGACTCCACTGGGTTACGTCGCGCGGCGCGCTAGCGAAAACACGGATCAGTGTTTCCATTGGGGCGCCGCAAACCATGCATGGTAACACCCGGGCCGCGCTCGCCATGGTTTCCCCGCCGCGCTTGCCGGTAAACTCCCCGGACATGAAGAGTTCTTCTTGCCTGCGTCGGTCCCGGACGCCATGAATCCCCGCGAGCTGCGCGCCACCACTGGGCTGGCGGCGATTTATGGCGTGCGCATGGCCGGCCTGTTCATGGTCCTGCCGGTGTTCATGCTGCATGCCGACCGTATCCCCGGCGCAACCCCGCTGCTGATGGGCCTGGCGCTCGGGATCTACGGACTCACCCAGGCCGTGCTGCAGATCCCGTTCGGTCTCTTGTCGGACCGGGTCGGCCGCAAGCCGCTGATCCTCGCCGGGCTGTTGCTGTTCGTTGCTGGCAGTGTGCTCGCCGCGGTCGCCGAGACCATCCACGGCATCATCCTCGGGCGTGCCCTGCAGGGGGCGGGTGCGGTGGCAGCGGTGATCCTGGCCCTGACAGCGGACCTGGTCGGCGAGGAACGGCGTATGCGGGCCCTCGCCGTGATCGGGCTGACCATCGGCCTGACCTTCACCGCAGCGATGGCCCTGGGCCCGGTGGTGGACCAGGCGGCGGGATTGTCCGGGATCTTCGGCCTGTCGGCATTGCTCGGGCTGGTTGCGATCGTGATCCTGTTCCTTTGGGTGCCAACCCCGGCACGGGCGCGGGCACACCCGGACATGGTGCCGGTCTGGTCGGCACTGCCCCGCGTGCTGCGCGCCCCGGACCTGTTGCGCCTGAACCTCGGCATCTTCGTGCTGCACCTGGTCCTGGCCGCGAACTTTCTGGTTATCCCGGTGCTGCTGGTGGAGACGCTCGGGCTAGCGGGTGCCAGCCACTGGAAGTTCTATGTGCCGGTGCTGCTGGCGGGGTTCGCGCTGATGCTCCCGGGGATCATCTTCGGCGAGCGCCGCCGGCGCGTGCACAGCGTGCTGCGCGGGGCGATCGCCCTGCTGGCCGGGGTGCAGATCCTGCTGGCCCTGCTGGTGCTCGACGGCGGCGGTCTGTGGACGCTGGCGGCGCTGATGGTCCTGTTCTTTGCCGCCTTCAACCTGCTTGAGGCGGGACTGCCGTCGCTGGTTGCGCGCGTGGCGCCGGTCGCCCACAAGGGCACGGCGATGGGCGGCTTTGCCACCGCGCAGTTCCTTGGGATCTTCGCCGGCGGCGTGCTGGGAGGTGTCCTGCTGACACTGGTCGGGCCGGTCGGGGTGTTCCTTGCTGGGGTGCCGTTGCTGCTGGCCTGGTGGTGGATCGCCCGCGGGATGCATCCGCGCTACCGGTCGAACCGGGTGGTCGCGGTACCCGACCACTGGTCCGGTCGTGACGCGGAACTGCTGCGGGCGCTTGCCGCATGGCCCGGCGTGCACGAGGCGGACCTGTCACCGGATGCCGGTTCCTTGTACCTGAAGGTGGAGCCAGGAGGCCCGGACACCCCCGAGCTGACAGCCTGGTTGGCGCGCAAGCCAGGCGCGTAGAACGCGCGCAATGCCTCCCCGACTGGCCGCGCGAATCTGTCCACATCCCGGACCGGTGCACTGTCGCGGCCGGGGTGGGCTGCTACACTACCGAATCTGTTTCTCCATGCTGGACACAAGGAGGCCCCATGGCCCGCGGCGTCAACAAAGTCATCCTGCTCGGCAACCTCGGGGCTGACCCGGAAAAGCGCGAGACCCCGAACGGGGTTACCGTCACCAATCTGCGTCTGGCGACGTCGGAGCAGTGGACCGACAAGAACTCCGGCGAGAAGCGCGAAAACACCGAATGGCACCGGGTGGTGATGTTCGGGCGCCTGGCGGATATCGCCGCGCAGTACCTGTCCAAGGGCTCGCAGGTCTATGTCGAAGGCAAGATCCAGACCCGCAAATGGCAGGACCAATCCGGTAATGATCGTTACAGCACCGAGGTCGTGGCCAACGAGATGCAGCTGATCGGCGGTCGCGGTGGCAGTGGCGGCGGTGGTGGCGGTTTCGACCAGGACCCGGGTTATGGCGGCGGCAATGCCTACGGCGGCGGTGGCCAGCAAGGCGGCAACCGCAGCAACGCGCCGGCCTCCGGCGGCGGCTTCGATGACGACGACGTCCCTTTCTAGAAAACACATAAGTCACTGTTCACCCACTAGCGAAGTACCGAGAGCATGATCCGCAAGGTCTACATCCAGACGCACGGCTGTCAGATGAACGAGTACGACTCCGATCGCATGCTCGACGCACTGCGTGAGCTGCACGGGGCGGAGCGTACCGATGATCCGGAGCAGGCCGACCTGCTGCTGATGAACACCTGCTCCATTCGCGAGAAGGCGCAGGAGAAGGTCTTCTCGCTACTGGGGCGCTGGCGGCAGATCAAGGAACGCCGGCCGGAGGTGATCATCGGTGTGGGCGGTTGTGTTGCCAGTCAGGAGGGCGATGCCCTGCGCGCCCGGGCCCCGTACGTGGATCTGGTATTCGGCCCGCAGACCCTGCATCGCCTGCCGGCGATGATCCAGTCGGTGCGCCGTGAGCGCGCCCCGGTGGTGGATATCTCCTTCCCCGAGATCGAGAAATTCGACCGCCTGCCGGAGCCGAAGGCCGACGGTCCGAGTGCGTTCGTCTCGGTGATGGAAGGCTGCTCCAAGTACTGCAGCTTCTGCGTGGTGCCCTATACGCGCGGCGACGAGATCAGCCGCCCGTTCGACGACGTGATTGCCGAGGTGGTCGCGCTGGCCGCGCAGGGGGTCAGGGAGATCAACCTGCTGGGGCAGAACGTGAATGCCTACCGCGGGCCGATGGATGACGGCGACACTGCGGACCTGGCCCTGCTGATCCACTATGTCGCGGCGGTCGACGGGATCGAACGTATCCGCTTCACTACCTCGCACCCGGTGGAGTTTTCCGATTCGCTGATCCAGGCCTTTGCCGACGAACCGAAGCTGGTCAGTCACCTGCACCTGCCGGTGCAAAGCGGCTCCGACCGCATCCTGGCGCAGATGAAGCGCGGCCACACGATCCTGGAATACAAGTCCAAGATCCGCCGCCTGCGCGAGGCGCGCCCGGACCTGGATCTCTCCTCGGACTTCATCGTCGGCTTCCCCGGCGAGACCGACGCCGACCACGCCGCGACGATGAAGCTGATCGAGGAGCTGCATTTTGATTTCTCCTTCAGCTTTATCTACAGCGCGCGCCCGGGCACCCCGGCCGCATCGCTGCCGGATGACGTGCCGATGGCGACCAAGAAGGCCCGTCTGGCCGAGTTGCAGGCCCTGATCGAGCAGAACGGCCGCGCGCGAAACGAGTCCATGGTGGGCAACATCGAGCCGGTACTGGTGGAGGGTCCGGCCAAGCGCAACCCCGGCGAACTGGCCGCGCGCACGGCGAACAACCGCATCGTCAACTTCGCCGGGGACCCCGGCCTGATCGGGCAGTTGATCCCGGTCGAGATTACCGAGGCCCTGGCACATTCCCTGCGCGGGCGTACGGTGGAGCGGACAATGCCCGCTGCCGTCGGCGCCTAGGGAAACCGAAGCATGGCCAATCGTCTGGATTTCACCCTGGAGCCTGGTGACCAGGAGACGCTCGCGCGGATCTCCGGGCCGCTGGATGCCCACCTGCGCCTGATCGAGTCACGCCTGGGCGTGGCGGTGCACAATCGCGGGCCGCGCTTCAATCTCACCGGGCCGGGCGGTGCCGTGAAGGCGGCCGGGGCCTTGATCCACGACCTGCACCGGATGGCGCAGGAAGAACCGGTCAGCCTGGAGCAGGTGCATACCGCGCTGCAGACCGCCCATGTTGAGGGGCTGGCGGAGCCCGAGGGCACGGGCGACGATCCCGCGTTGCGGCTCAAACGCGCGGTGATCCGTGGTCGCGGCCCGCGTCAGGCGAAATACCTGTCCGCGATCGCGCGGCACGATCTCAGTTTTGGCATCGGCCCGGCCGGGACCGGCAAGACCTACCTTGCGGTGGCCGCCGCGGTCGCCGCACTGGAGCAGGACCGCGTGCAGCGCCTGGTGCTCGTGCGTCCGGCGGTGGAGGCCGGCGAGCGCCTGGGCTTCTTGCCCGGCGATCTGGCGCAGAAGATCGACCCTTACCTGCGGCCGATGTACGACGCCCTGTACGAACTGATGGGCTTCGATCAGACGGCACGCTTGATGGAACGCCAGGTGATCGAAGTCGCGCCGCTGGCCTACATGCGCGGGCGCACCCTGAACGAGGCCTTCATCATCCTCGACGAGGCGCAGAACACCACCCTCGAGCAGATGAAGATGTTCCTGACCCGCATCGGCTTCGGCTCCACTGCGGTGGTCAACGGCGACATCACCCAGGTGGACCTGCCGCGGGGGCAGGGATCGGGCCTCAAGCACGCGATGCAGATCCTGCAGGGCGTGGAGGGGGTGCATATCACCCGTTTCCAGGCCGGTGACGTGGTGCGCCACCCGCTGGTGCAGCGCATCGTCGAGGCCTACGAGGCCCACGACCATGCGTCTGGCAAGCCGGCTGGGGAGTCGGAGCCCGGTTCCGGGCGGAGTGCCGATGGCGCTTGAAATCGCGGTGCAATACGCTGTTCCGCGTGCCGGTCTGCCCGGCCCCACCACCTTGCACCGGGCGGCCCGCGCCGCCTGGCGCGGGGCGGGCGCGGCCACAGTCACTCTGCGCCTGGTGGAGGCCGAGGAGGGACAGTCGCTGAATCACACCTTCCGGGGACGCGACTACGCGACCAATGTGCTGTCATTCCCGGCGCCGGCGCTGCCGCCGGGCTTGCCGCCCGAGGCGAGCGCCTATCTCGGTGATATCGTCCTGTGCGTGCCGGTGCTGGCGCGCGAGGCGGCGGAACAGGGCAAGACGCTGGCGGCCCATTACCACCACATGGTGGTGCACGGGATGTTGCACCTGCAGGGCATGGATCACCAGACGCCGGACGAGGCCGCGCGGATGGAGGCAATTGAGTCCTCGATCCTGGCCGGGTTAGGCTATCCCAACCCCTACGATGCCGACCCTCCGGCCCGCGTCCTGTCGCCGCATCCTGCCGGAACCGCCCCCGATGCCTGAACCCGAACCCGACGAACAACCGATCTGGCGGCGCTGGCTGATCCGCGCCGGCGAGATCCTGCGCCCGCGCCGCGAGCCGGCGACCCGACACGAGCTGATCGAGTGCCTGCGCGGTGCCCACGCCCGCGAGCTGGTCGATCCCGAGGCCCTGACCATGCTGGAGGGGGTGCTCAACGTCGCCGACATGCAGGTGCGCGACATCATGATCCCGCGCGCGCAGATGGAAGTGGTGCGCCGCGACGCCGGGCTCTCCGAGTTCCTCCCGGACGTGGTCGCTTCCGCGCATTCGCGCCTGCCGGTGGTGGGGGATCACCGCGACGAGGTGGTCGGCGTCCTGCTCGCCAAGGACCTGCTGCGCTTCTTTGGCGAGCCGGACGATGCCGCCTTCGATATGCAGGAGATCCTGCGCCCGGCGGTGTTCGTGCCGGAGAGCAAGCGTCTGAACGTGTTGCTGAAGGAATTTCGCCTGAGCCGCAACCACATGGCGATCGTGGTGGACGAGTATGGCGGCGTGGCCGGCCTGGTGACCATCGAGGACGTTCTGGAGCAGATCGTTGGCGAGATCGAGGACGAGCACGATGTCGAGGACTACCTGACCCAGATCATGCAGCACCCCGGCGGGCGTTACACCATCAAGGCGCTGACCCCGATGGAGGAGTTCAACGCCTACTTCCAGACCGCCTACAGCGAGGACGACTTCGACACCATCGGGGGCCTGGTGCTGTCGCATTTCGGGCATGTCCCGCGCCGTGGCGAACAGATCGTCGTGGATGGCATGCAGTTCCGCGTCCTGCGCGCCGACAATCGGCGCCTGCACCTGCTGGAGATGCGCCTGCCGGAGCCGGACATGCAGGCTGCCACCGGTGAAGGCTCGCAGCCGTTCGATGGTCCGGCCCGGGAGCCGGACGACCGCCACATCCCCTGATCGGCATGCAGACCCTTGTCGAACGCCTGCCGCCCTGGGCCTCCGGGCTCGTTGCCCTGCTGGCCGGGGCGGGTGCAACCCTGGCCTTTGCCCCGGTTGGCTGGTTCCTGGCCGCCCCGTTGGCCCTGGCCGTGTGGTTCGCCCTGTTGCCGGGTGCCCGACCGCGCCGAGCCGCGTGGACGGGCTATGCCTTCGGCCTCGGATTCTTCGGGATGGGGGTGAGCTGGATCTTCAATAGCCTGTTGGTGTTCGGGCAGGCGCCACTGGTGGTCGCCTCGCTGATTACCGTGCTATTCGTACTGGCCCTGGCGGGCTATCCGGCGTTGCTGGCCGGATTGGCGGCGCGCTTCCTGCCACTGGGGCGTCCGGCCGGCTTGCTGGCGCTGGCCGGTGGCCTGGTGCTGATGGAGCTGGCGCGTTCCTGGCTGTTCTCCGGCTTCCCCTGGCTGCTGTTCGGCCACACCGTGCTCGACACGCCGCTGCAGCCCTGGCTGCCACTGGTCGGCGAGCTGGGGGCGGGGCTGGTGGTGGCCCTGCTGGCCGTGGCGCTGGTCCTGGTGTTTCTGACCCGGCAGCGCTGGCTGGGCGCGGGCCTGGTGGGGGCCCTGGTGATCGCCTCGTTGTCGCTGGGGCTCGCGCGCTGGGTGGAGCCGGGCGGCGAGACGATCTCGGTGGCCATGGTCCAGGGCAACATCGATCAGGCGCGCAAGTGGGATGCCGATGGCATCGAGTATTCGCTGGGGGTCTACGAGGAACTGACCCGCGAGGCGGGTGAGGTGGACCTGGTGGTCTGGCCGGAGACCGCGATCCCGGCGTTCTATGTCGAGGTCCAGCAGCCACTCGGGCAGCTCGCCCAGTCGCTGGCGGAGCATGACAGCGAACTGCTGACTGGGGTCTTCGACCATGCGTCGGCCGGACGCCATGTGTATAACTCGGTGGTCAACGTGACCACCGGGGCCGGCTACAACAAGCGCCAGCTGGTCCCCTTCGGCGAGTACATCCCGTTGCGCGGCCAGCTCGACTGGCTGGACCGGTTGCTGGCGATCCCGATGTCCGACCTTTCCCCGGGCACCGGCGACGGGCGTATGCGGGTGGCCGGTCAGACCGCCGGGGTCAGCATCTGCTACGAAGCGGCATATTCGCGCCACATCCGCGCCGCGCTGCCGGAGGCCGGCTTCCTGGTCAACGTCTCCAACGACGCCTGGTTTGGCGACAGCCTCGCCCCGGCCCAGCATCTGCAGATTGCCCGGGTACGGGCGGTGGAGACCGGGCGCCCGATGATCCGGGCAACCAATACCGGCATCTCGGCCCTGATTGATGCCGATGGCCGGATACTCGAGCGTTCGGGGATCTTCACCCGCGAGGTAGTCACGGGCACGCTGCAGCCTCGCCACGGCGTGACGCCGGCAACCGCCACCGGGGCGGGGCCGGCCGTGCTGGCCGCGCTGGTGCTGGTGGTTGCCGGTGCCGCGGTCGGCCGTCGCCGCCGACGCTGACGGGTTATTCGGCCTCGGTCCCGCCGGGGCCGCGACGGAACGTCGTGTTGTGGCAGTTGGAGCACGGCGGGATGCGGCCGACCTTCGTCATGTGCACGGGATGGCCGCATTGCTTGCAGAGCAGTTCGCCGGGGCCGGTGATCTCGCCGGTGTGCCACTCGCCCATCACCTGGGCGCGCGCGGTCAGTTCGGTGATCTCGATCCGGGTGCGGTCGGCGATGCGTTCCAGGGCGTTCTTGATGCTGGCCTCGATCAGACCCAGATCGATCTGTAGCCAGCCACGCCAGTCGGAGCTGCGGTTGTCGAGGTAGGCGCCCAGATCCTGCAGGTCGCGGCGCAGGTAGTCCATCACCTCGTGAGCCTCTTCGCGGGTCAGGTCACTGGCCTTCTGCACGCGGTCGCGGGCGTTCTCCAGAGCCTCGGTGATCGCCTTGCTGGTCTTGTCCTCCAGCTTTTCGAGATCCTCGGTGACCTCGTTCAGCATGCGGTGGTAGGCATCGCTCAACCGGTGCTCGCGTTCCTGGTCGTGTTCCGGGGCCGTATCCCTGGGTTTGTCGCTCATGCGCTGCTCCTCGCTGATCGATATGTGGCTGTGTGTCCCGTTCGGGGACGTTTCGGATGGTCAATGCGTCCAAGGTAGCACGATGGCCGGGCCGCACCAGTGTCACGGGAGCGGGTTTCGTTGGTTACCGGCAATCAGGGGGTGCATATTGAGCTGCATCTCCCGCAAGGTAGGGGCTAACAACAGTGGAGACGGATATGACGCGACCCGCATCCCTGACCGCGGAGCAGGTCTATCAGCGGTGCCCGCCAGAGCATCTGGATTTCGAGACCACCGAGACGCTGGAGGCGCTCGAGTTGCCCTGTGGCCAGGAACGCGTGCTGCGTGCGCTCGAATTCGGTGCGTCGATGCGTGGCAATGGTTTCAACCTGTTCGTGCTGGGGCCGGCAGGCAGCGGGCGGCACGACCTGGTGCGACGCTTTCTGGAGCGCCGCGCGGCCGACGAGTCTGCCCCGCCGGACTGGGGCTACGTGTTCAACTTTCAGCAGCCGGAGTGTCCGCGGGCCGTTCGTCTAGCGGCCGGCGAGGGCCGAACCCTTCAGGCGGACCTGGACCGTCTGATCGAAGACCTGCATGCCAGTATCCCGGCCGCGTTCGAGAGCGAGGAATACCAGCGGCGCCTGCAGGAGCTGAAGGATGCGTCTGAAGAGGCCCAGACCGAGGGCGCGCGCAAGGTGCAGGAAGAGGCCGAGGCGCACGACATTGCCCTGATCAGCGCGCCACACACCTTCTCGTTCGCGCCGATGCGCGATGGGGAGATCCTCAAGCCGGAGGAATACGACGCACTGTCCGAGGAGGAACGCGGGCGCATCGACGAGAAGGTCGAGGAGCTGCAGGAGAAGTTGCAGCAGGTCATGCACCAGGTGCCTCGCCTGCGCAAGGAGCTGCAGGAGAAGATTCGGGCCCTGAATGCGGAGATGCTGCAATGGGCCCTGGGCGGTCCGATCCACGAGTTGAAGGAGAAATGGTCGCACCGGCCGGCGGTGGTCGAGCATCTGGAGGCGATCCTCGACGAGGTGGTGAGACACGCGGAGGCGTTTCGCGGCGGCCGTAGCCATGCCCCGCCCGAGGGGCTGCTGGAACGGTTTCGCATCAACCTGCTGGTGGATCACGCGGACACGCGGGGCGCCCCGGTGATCTACGAGGACCTGCCGAATCATCAGCACTTGACCGGCCTGATCGAGCACCAGGTGCACGAGGGGGCCCTGGTTACCGATTTCTCGCTGGTGCGCGCCGGGGCCCTGCACCGGGCCAGTGGCGGTTACCTGATCGTGGATGCCCGGCGTGTGCTGACGCAGCCGCTGGCCTGGGAGAGCCTCAAACGGGTCCTGTTTTCCGGCGAGATCCGCATCGAGTCCCTGGAGCGCCTGTTCGGGCTGGTGAGTGCGGTGGGGCTGGAGCCGGATCCCATTCCGGTGACCCCGAAGGTGGTGCTGATCGGTGATCGCCTGTTGTACTACCTGCTGTCCGCGTTCGATCCGGACTTCCTTGAGTTGTTCAAGGTCGAGGCCGACTTCGAGGACGACTTGGACCGCAGCGACGCCAGTCATGTGCTGTATGCGCGCATGCTGGCCACGATGGCGCGGCGTGTCGAACTACGGCCGCTGAACCGCGAGGCGGTGGCGCGCGTGATCGAGCATGCCAGCCGTCTGGCCGGCGACCAGTGCAAGCTGTCGGCCCACGATCGCACCCTGCGCGACCTGCTGCTGGAGGCCGACCACTGGGCGAGGAAGGCCGGCGCGGACGTCGTCGGCGCCGGGCATGTCGAACAGGCCATCCGGGAACGCCAGGAGCGCGGTGCGCGGCTACAGCGCCGCAGCCTGGAGCAGATCCGTCGCGGGGTGGTGCTGATCGCCACCAGCGGGGCGCAGATTGCCCAGGTCAACGGGCTGTCGCTGCTGCAGCTGGGCGACGCGATGTTCGGGCGGCCAATCCGGATCACCGCGACCGCGCGCTCGGGCAAGGGCCATGTGGTCGACATCGAACGCGAGGCCAAGCTGGGTGGCCCGGTGCACAGCAAGGCGGTGATGATCCTGTCCCGGTTCATCGCCAGCCACTATGCCGAGGACAGCGAGCTCTCGCTGTCCGCCAGCCTGGCCTTCGAGCAGTCGTATGGCGACATCGAGGGGGATTCCGCCTCGGTGGCCGAGACCTGCGCGTTGTTGTCGGCGATCGCGCGGATCCCGTTGCGCCAGTCGCTGGCGGTTACCGGCTCGCTCAACCAGCATGGCGAGGTCCAGGCCGTGGGTGGGGTCAACGAGAAGATCGAGGGCTTCTTCGACGTCTGTCGCGAGGCCGGCGAACTGGATGGTCACGGTGTGCTGTTGCCGGGGAGTAATGTCGAGAACCTGATGCTGCGCCACGACGTCCGCGAGGCGATCGCGGAGGGACGATTCCATGTCTACCCCGTAGCCACGGTGGACGAGGCCATCGAGCTCCTGACCGGGATGACGGCGGGTGAACGCGGCGCGTGGGGGGGGTTCCCGGCGGGCAGCTTCAACCGCGTGGTCGCCGATCGCCTGGCGGCGTTTGCGCGTTTGAGCCATCGGCGCGGGTCCCGCGATGACGATGCGGAAGCCACGCCGGGCGGCCCCTCCGGGGAGGATGCCTGAGGGGGCATCAATTGGTGTCCCCCGGAGCTTCCGTCCGCCGACCCGAGATGGAGCGCGAGGTGGACTGGCATGGGCCCGACGCGGGGTCGGACCCATCGCGTGGGGCGTCGCTGGGGATTAACGGGCGTCGACCAGATCCCGGTAGCCGTGCCACATGGCAAAGCCCAGCCAGGGGAAGATCACGATCAGCGCCAGCAGCGCAGTCGCCACCGAGACCATGAACAGCGCGGTGATGATCAGGCCCCACAGGATCAGCGTACCCGGGTTGTGGCTGAAGGCCTTCAGGCTGACCCCGATCGATTCGATCAGGCTCTTTTGCGGGGCATCATCGCGTATCCGGTGATCCAGCAGGGCCGGGATCGTGACCAGGCTGAGAGCGAATACCGCCAGGCCGAAGACGATGGCGGCCACCACCACCCCGACCAGCGAGATAATGCCGGCGCCGCTGCTGAGCATCGCGCCCACCAGGTGATGCAACTGCCCCATGACCGCGATTTCGCCGATGTTGAGCACCGCGATCCACATCCACACAAAGCTGGCCCAGATCACGAACAGGATGGCCAGCAGCGCGGCAAAGGCCCAGATCGAGCCACCCATCGGCCCCAGCCAGCCGAGGCCGGAACCGCCCGGCTCGCCGCGCTCTTTCTGCAGCGCGAGGTAGTTCACACCGACGGCGAGTACGGGTCCGAGGAGCAGGATGCCGGCCAGAAGCGAGAAGGCCATCCATGGCTGATTCCAGGACAGGCCCAGCAGGATCAGCGCGGCCAGGGTGATCACCAGGCCGTGCACCAGGGCCACTGGCATCTGCCAGAGGTCCCGCCAGCCCTTGCCGAGCCAGGTGCCCAGGTCCTCCGTCGCGATCTCGCGGATGGCCGGGGAATCCGTCTCCGGCGTGTGTTCGGGGACCGTTTCCCCCAAGTCCTCGGGATAGGCGCGCTGGAGCATGGGGACCACGTCTTTCTCTTCGCTCATAACCTGCCTCCTTGGAACGTTTTGCCAACCGCTTTCTTTGAATGTAGGTCTTGTGGCAGTCAGGTAGGGGTACTGTTCCCGGAGTTGCGTGACGGATATCACATCGAAGACGTGTGGCGAGGGGTGGCCGGGCCGTATCCCAGCCGCTTGGAGGGGGTGGGGGCGACTGGTATTCTGCGCAGTTCTTTGTTTCACGCGAACACACAGGGCAGGTGGGCCACATGCAGGAGCAGTATTCCCCGGAGATGATCGAGGCGCAGGTGCAGCGCCAGTGGGAGGAGGCCGACTGCTTCCGTGCGCGCGAGGATGCCGCCGGCGAGCCGTTCTACTGCCTGTCCATGTTCCCGTATCCCTCGGGCAAGCTGCACATGGGGCATGTGCGCAACTACACCATCGGCGACGTGATCGCGCGCTTCCAGCGCATGCAGGGGCGGAGCGTGCTGCAGCCGATGGGCTGGGACGCCTTCGGCCTGCCGGCCGAGAACGCGGCGATGCAGAACCACGTGCCGCCGGCGGCCTGGACGCGGCAGAACATCGAGCAGATGCGCACCCAGCTCAAGCGCCTGGGCTTTGCCTACGACTGGTCGCGCGAGTTCGCCACCTGCGACGCCGACTACTACCGCTGGGAACAGTGGCTGTTCGTGCGCCTGCTGAAGAAGGGCCTGGTCTATCGCAAGAAGGCGACCGTGAACTGGGACCCGGTGGACCAGACCGTGCTTGCCAACGAACAGGTGATCGAGGGCCGAGGCTGGCGCTCCGGGGCGGTCGTCGAGCGCCGCGAGATGCCGCAGTGGTTCCTGCGGATTACCGACTACGCCGACGAGCTGCTGGAGGCCCTGGACGAGCTGGACGGCTGGCCGGACCAGGTGCGCACCATGCAGCGCAACTGGATCGGGCGTTCCGAGGGCGTGGAGCTCGAGTTCGCGGTGGACGGTGGCGAGGCGCTGGCCGTCTACACCACGCGCCCGGATACCCTGTTCGGCGTCTCCTACATGGCGCTGGCGCCGGAGCACCCGCGGGTGCAGGCGCTGGCGGAGCAGGACGCCGAGCTGGCCGCGTTTGTCGCGGATTGCGCGCAGGGCGGGGTGGCCGAGGCGGACCTGGCCACGATGGAGAAGAAGGGCCGCGCGCTGGGCTTCACCGCCCGCCACCCGCTGACCGGCGAGGATGTCCCGGTCTGGGTCGCCAACTTCGTGCTGATGGAATACGGCACCGGCGCGGTGATGGCCGTGCCCGCGCATGACGAGCGCGACCACGAGTTCGCGACGAAATATGGCCTGCCGATCCGCCAGGTGATCGCCCCGGCGGATGGCGCCACGGTCGATGTGCAGCAGGCCGCGTTCACCGAGGCTGGCGTGCTGGTGAACTCGGGCGATTTCGATGGCCAGGCATCGGAGGCGGCCAAGGCCGCGATCGCCGAACACCTGGAGCAGGCCGGGCTGGGCCGGCGCCGGCGCAACTACCGCCTGCGCGACTGGGGCATCTCGCGCCAGCGCTACTGGGGTTGCCCGATCCCGGTGATCCACTGCGAGGCCTGTGGCGCCGTGCCGGTCCCGGAAGCGGATCTGCCGGTGCGCCTGCCGGAAGACGTGATCCCGGACGGGGCGGGCTCGCCGCTGGCGCGCATGCCCGAATTCTTCGAGACGCCGTGCCCGGAATGCGGGAATCCGGCGCGGCGCGAGACCGATACCTTCGACACCTTCTTCGAATCCAGCTGGTACTTCGCCCGCTACGCCTGTGCCGACAACGACACGGCCATGCTGGATGCGCGCGCCGACCACTGGCTGCCGGTGGATCAATACGTCGGCGGCATCGAGCACGCGGTGCTGCACCTGCTGTACGCGCGCTTCTTCCACAAGCTGCTGCGCGACGAGGGCCTGCTGGCCTCCGACGAGCCGTTCACCCGCTTGCTGACCCAGGGCATGGTGATCGCACCAACCTTCTATCGCGAGCGCAGTGACGGCGGGAAGGACTGGATCAACCCGGCGGACGTCGAACTGGAGCGTGCCGAGGACGGCTCGGTGAAGGCCGCGCGCCACCGCGAGGACGGGGCTCCGGTCGTGGTCGGCGGCATGGAGAAGATGTCCAAGTCAAAGAACAACGGTGTGGACCCGCAGGCCCTGATCGAGCGCTTCGGCGCGGATACCGCGCGGCTGTTCACCATGTTCGCCGCACCCCCGGACCTGTCGCTGGAATGGTCCGACTCCGGCGTGGAGGGCGCGCATCGCTTCATCAAGCGCCTGTGGCGCGCGGTCCACGAGCACGTGGGCGGCGAGATGCCCGGCGCGCTGGACACGGACGCGCTGGACGATGCCGGGCGCGAACTGCGACGCAAGCTGCACGACACCATCGCCAAGGTTACCGACGACATCGGCCGGCGCCAGACCTTCAACACCGCGGTGGCGGCGAACATGGAACTGCTGAACGACCTCGGCAAGTTCCCGCAGGACGCCGCCGGGGCCGCGGCCGTTCGCCAGGAGGCGCTGGAGGGCATCGTGCGCATGCTGGCCCCGATCATCCCGCACGTGACCCAAACGCTGTGGCGGGCCCTGGGTTACGACGAGCTGGTGGCCGCCACGCAATGGCCGCAGGTCGACGAGGCCGCACGCCAGGCCGCGCAGGAGACCCTGGCGGTGCAGGTGAACGGCAAGCGCCGTGCCGAGATTGCGGTCCCGTCCGGGGCCGACAAGGACGCGATCGAGACCGTTGCGCGCAACGACGAAAACGTGCAGCGCCATATCGAGGGGCAGGATGTGATCAAGGTGATCGTCATTCCCGGCCGTCTGGTCAACTTCGTGGTGAAGCCGCAATGAGCGTCCTTTTGCGCGCGGGTCTGGTACTGGTCCTGGTGGCCGCGCTGGCCGCCTGCGGCTTTCAGCTGCGTGGCAGTAGCGAGTGGCCGGAGACACTGAATCCGGTGCAGATCACTGGCATCAATGCGCGCGACTCGCTGTACCGCGAACTGGCCGTGACCCTGGGCTCCTCGGGCGTGGACGTCGTGCGCCAGCGCCCGGAGGGGCAGGGTGCGATCCTGGAGATCCGTTCGGTCAACGATCAGCGCCGCACCCTGTCGGTGACCGAGGCCGCGCGGGTGTCCGAGTACGAACTGGTGCGCACGGTCGACGCGCGCCTGCGCCCGGTGGACGGGGAGGCGGTCGACCTGGGGCCAATGCGCGCCTCGCGCATCTATCTGTTCGATGGCACCGCGGTGCTCAGCCGGGGCGAGCGCGAATCCACCCTGCGCGAGGCGATGGACCGCGACATCGTCAGCCAGCTGCAGCGCCGGATCGCCGCCCTGATCGAGCCGGACGGCAGCCTGCGCGAAGCCGCGGAGGACCCGGCCCCGTAATGGCGCTGGATATCGCCCGCCTGGAGCAGGATCTGGCGCGCGGGCTCGCGCCGATCTACCTGTTGCTGGCCGAGGAGCCGTTGCAGGCGATCGAGGCGGCCGATGCGATCCGCGCTGCCGCCCGCGAGCAGGGCTTCCTGGAGCGCACGGTGCTGGACCTGACCGCGCAATCGGACTGGGGCCCGTTCGAGGCCGCGATCCGCGACCGGTCGCTGTTTGCCGAGCGCACGGTGCTGGACGTGCGCCTGGCGACCGGCAAGCCGGGCAAGACCGGTGGCGACCACCTGAAGGCCTACGCCGGCGACCCGCAGGCTGACCTGGTTCTGCTGCTGCAGTTGCCGCGGCCGGATCGCGACATGCGGCGGGCGGCCTGGTTCAAGGCCCTGGAGAACCGTGCGGTGGTGATCCACGCGCGCCCGGTGCCGCCGGCCCAGCTGGGTAGCTGGATCCGTGCGCGGCTGCAGAAGAACGGTCTGCGCATCACCGACCCGGCGCTGGCGTTGCTGGTCGCGCGGGTGGAGGGCAACCTGCTGGCCGCGCGCCAGGAGATCGAGAAGCTGGCACTGGCCGGCGCGACCGAGATCGACGAGACCGTGCTGGCGGAGGCCACCACGGATTCCGCCCGCTTCGAGCTGTTTGCCCTGGCCCCGACCGCGCTGCGCGGTGATGTCCGCCACGCCCTGCGCATGCTGGAGGGGCTGCTGGACGAGGGGCAGGCGGAGCCGCTGATCCTGTGGGCGCTGGCGCGCGAATGCCGGCTGCTGGTGCAGGCGATGGAGCGCAAGGCGGCCGGCGCGCCCGACCGCGAGGCGTTCCAGGGCAGCTTTGGCGACGGCCAGAAGGCCCTGCGCCAGGCAATGTCGCGCCTGGACCTGAGCGCGGCGCGGGGCCTGCTGGGCGAGGCCGCGCGCGTGGATCGGGTCATCAAGGGTCAGGAAAACGGCAATGCCCGGCAGGGGTTGCTAGACTTGGTGGCCCGTATGGCGGGGCGGCCGCTGACCCGACCCGAACCCGCACTGAATTCTCAACGAGTCTGACTGCATGAACGCTGCCGTGAACCCCACTGAATCCGCCGCTACCAGCGGCGTGGTCGCCCAGGTCGAGGCGCTCGGCCGCGCTGCGCGCGCCGCATCGCGGCGTATGGCCGAGGCCGAGCCGGGGGCGAAGAACGCCGCACTGCATGCGATCGCCGAGGGCATCGCCGCGCGCCGCGCCGAGCTGAATGAGGCCAACAGCCGTGACCTGGAGGCCGGGCGCGAGCGCGGCCTGGACGCCGCGATGCTGGATCGCCTGGCGCTGACCGATGCCCGCATCGATACCATGATCGAGGGCTGCCGCCAGGTAGCCGGGCTGCCCGACCCGGTGGGCACGATCTCCGATATGGCCTACCAGCCGAGCGGTATCCAGGTCGGCCAGATGCGCGTGCCGCTGGGCGTGATCGGGATCATCTACGAGTCGCGGCCGAACGTGACCATCGACGCCGCCGCGCTGTGCCTGAAGTCGGGTAATGCGGCGATCCTGCGTGGCGGCTCCGAGTCGCTGCATTCCAATCAGGCCCTGGCTGCGATCATCCAGGCCGGGCTGGAGCAGGCGGGGTTGCCGCGCGAGGCGGTGCAGGTGGTGCCGACCACCGACCGCGCGGCGGTCGGGGCGCTGCTGCGCATGCCGCAGTACGTGGACGTGATTGTCCCGCGCGGCGGCAAGGGCCTGATCGAACGGGTCAGCAACGAGTCGCAGATCCCGGTGATCAAGCACCTGGACGGCGTCTGCCACGTGTACGTGGATGGCGGCGCGGATGCCGACAAGGCGCTGGCCGTCGCGGTGAACGCGAAGACCCAGCGCTACGGCACCTGCAACACCATGGAGACGCTGCTGGTGCACGCGGACCAGGCCGAGGCCTTCCTGCCGCGCCTGGCGGCCGCGCTGGGCGAGCACCAGGTCAGCCTGCGCGGCTGCGCGCGTACCCGGGCCATTCTCGCCGAGAGCGGGGCCGACATCGCGGAGGCCACCGAGGACGACTGGGTGGCGGAATACCTGGGGCCGATCCTCGCGATCCGCGTGGTCGACGACCTCGATATGGCGATCGATCACATCAATACCTATGGCTCGCACCATACCGACAGCATCGTGACCGAGGACTACACCCGCGCCCGGCGTTTCCTGCGCGCGGTGGACTCCAGCTCGGTCATGGTGAATGCCTCCACCCGCTTCGCCGACGGCTTCGAGTACGGCCTGGGCGCGGAGATCGGCATCTCCACCGACAAGCTGCATGCCCGGGGCCCGGTGGGCCTGCACGGGCTGACCACGCTCAAGTACGTGGTGTTCGGCGACGGCCATGTACGTGGCTAAGGGAGACGCGCGATTGAATCAGCGCCTCCCTGGGGCGATGCCCGCGTGATCGGGATCCTTGGTGGCACCTTTGACCCGATCCACTTCGGCCACCTGCGCCCGGCGCTGGAGATCCAGCAGCACCTGGGGCTGGAGCGCGTGCACTTCATCCCCTGCCACGTACCGCCGCATCGTGCGAGCCCCGGAACCGGCAGCGACGACCGCCTGGCGATGGTGGAGCAGGCGATTGCGGACGTACCGGGATTCGTCGCCGACCGTCGCGAGCTGGATCGTCAGGGGCCGTCCTACACCGTGGATACCCTGCTCAGTTTCCGCGAGGAGCTGGGGCCGGACGCGCCGCTGGTGCTGATCATGGGCATGGATGCCTTCGCCGGGCTGCCATCGTGGAACCGCTGGCAGCAGATCTTCGAGCTGGCGCATATCGTGGTCTCGCACCGCCCCGGCAGCCCGGCCTCCCACGATCTGGGCGGCTGGCTGGGGAACGCCGCGACGCACGACCCGGCGGCGCTGCGCAAGGCGCCCGGGGGGCTGGTCTACTTCCAGCCGGTGACCCAGCTCGACATCTCCGCCACCGCCATCCGGGACGAACTGCAGGCCGGGCGCAGCCCGCGCTTCCTGCTCCCCGGGGCCGTCAATCGCTACATCCAGGACCACGGTCTGTACCGGGCCGGGTCGAACCGCAATCACGGGACATGACCGACACAATGAACAGCGAACAACTCCTGGAGCTGGTGACCACCGCTCTGGACGACATGAAGGCACAGAACATCCGCACCATCGACGTGCGTGGCAAGACCACGCTGACGGATTTCATGGTGATCGCCTCCGGGACTTCGGGGCGTCACGTGCAGTCCACCGCCGAGTCGGTGGCCACCGAGGCCAAGCAGGCCGGCATCCCGCCGCTGGGGGTCGAGGGTCAGGAGAGCCAGGAGTGGGTGCTGGTGGACCTGAACGATGTGATCGTTCACGTGATGCTCCCGGAGACCCGCGACTTCTACAACCTGGAGAAGCTCTGGATGGCGGAGGAGGCCGCGGACACCGAAAAGGCCGCCCCCGAGGACCCCAGCCTGGAGCGGGTCCGGCGCCTGCGGCGCTGAACGCCGAGCGAGGCTTCGCCCGATGCGCCTGGACCTGATCGCGATCGGCAAGCGCATGCCCGACTGGGTGGCGGACGGCTTCGCCGAATACGCCGGGCGCCTGCCGCGCGAGCTGGAGCTGAACCTGCAAGCGCTGGCGGGCCCCTCGGGCGCGAAGTCGATGGACACCACCACGCTCCTGCGCCGCGAGGGTGAGATCCTGCTGAAGGCGATTCCCGAGGGTGCGCGCGTGATCCTGCTGGATGAGCGCGGCAAGGCGGTCGACACCAAGGGCGTGGCCAAGCGCCTGGAGGACTGGCAGGCGGACGGTCGCGACGTCGCGCTGGTGATTGGCGGGGCCGCCGGGCTGGACGAGGCCGTGCGTGCCCGCGCCGAATGGGCCTGGTCGCTATCGCCGCTGACCTTCCCGCACATGCTGGTGCGGGTGCTGGTCGCCGAGCAGCTTTACCGCGCCTGGTCGCTATTGAACAACCATCCCTATCACCGCGCCTGAGTCCCGCATGAGCCTGACGCCGCCGCTGTTGCTCGCCTCCGCCTCGCCGCGTCGGCGGGAATTGTTGGAGCAGGTCCAGCTCGCCTTCGAGGTGGCGCCGATGGACGTGGACGAGAGCGCGCAGCCGGGCGAGACGCCGGCGGCCCTGGTCGAGCGCCTGGCCGTCGCCAAGGCGGAGGCGGCGCGCGATCGCCTGGCGCCCGGCCAGTGGGTGCTGGCGGCCGACACCGTGGTCGCCGTGGATGCCGACGCACTGGGCAAGCCCGCGGATTTCGCCGACGCCGCCGCCATGCTCGGGCGGCTGTCCGGGCGCGAGCACCGGGTCGTGTCCGGCATGGCCCTCTGGCGCCCCGGCGAGGCCCTGCGCGCCCGTCACGTGACGACCCGGGTACGCCTGCGCGAGCTGAGCCCGGCCGACATCGAGGCCTACTGGGCGACCGGCGAGCCGCGCGGCAAGGCCGGTGCCTACGCCATCCAGGGCCGCGGCGCCGCCTTTGTCGAGTGGATCGAGGGCTCCTACACCAACGTGGTCGGGTTGCCCCTGTTCGAGCTGGAGGCCTGGCTGCGCGAGATCCCCGACCCGCCGCCGCGCGTCGGATCGGCGTCTCCCGCGGTCGTTACTGGATCTTGTGGTGTTCCAGCGGGTAGCCGCGCTCCTTGAAGAAGCGGTAGCGGCTACGGCCGGCCTCGCGTCCCGTCTCGTCGCCACCGACGATGTCGGCGACCCGTTCGAAACGCCCACAGTACTCCGGGACCTCGGGGGCGAGGTTGATCAGCACGTCGCAACGATCCGACGGCGCATGCGCCTCGTGCAGGGAGACCGGGACATCCGTGTCGCGCACGTCGGTGCTGTGCGGCAGGAAGGCCGTGTCCTCGAAGGTCCACAACCATTCATCCAGGGTGCGCGTCAGCTCCGGCGAGCCGGTATGGATATGTACTCGATGTCCCTGCCCGCTGGCCTTCTTTGCCAGACGGCAGACGAAGCGCAGGCGTGCCTCCGGGGCCGGGTCCTCGAGCAGGTAGAAGCTGACGTGGGTCATGCCCGCCGGACCGCGATCAGGCCTGGTCGAGCAGGTAGCGCATCAGCATCGGCACCGGGCGCCCGGTTGCGCCCTTTTCCTTGCCGCTCTTCCAGGCCACGCCGGCGATGTCGACATGCGCCCAGGTGTAGTCCTCGGTATAGCGCGACAGGAAGCAGGCGGCGGTGATGGTGCCGGCCGGGCGCCCGCCGATGTTGGCCATGTCGGCGAAATTGCTCTTCAGCTGTTCCTGGTACTCCGGCCACAGCGGGAGCTGCCAGGCGCGATCGCCGCTCTCCTCGCCGGCGGCCAGCAGGCCCTTGGCCAGGCGCTCGTTGTTGCCGAGCACGGCCGCGCCCTGGTGCCCCAGTGCGATGATGCAGGCACCGGTCAGGGTGGCGATGTCGATCACCGCCTTCGGCTTGTAGCGCTCGACCCAGGTCAGGGCGTCGGCCAGGACCAGGCGGCCCTCGGCGTCGGTGTTCAGGATCTCCACCGTCTGCCCGGACAGGGTAGTGATGATATCGCCGGGGCGGGTCGCGCGGCCGTCGGGCATGTTCTCGGCGCTGGTCACCACGCCGATCACATTGATCGGCAGTTCCAGTTCGCAGCAGGCCTCGATCACGCCGAACACGCTGGCCGCGCCACACATGTCGTACTTCATCTCGTCCATCTCGGCACCGGGCTTGAGCGAGATGCCGCCGGTGTCGAAGGTGATGCCCTTGCCGACCAGGACCACCGGGGCGTCGCCCTTGGTGCCGCCGGAGTATTCCATGGCGATCAGGCGCGGCGCGCGCTCGGAGCCCTTGCCTACGGCCAGGATTGCGCCGGCGCCGAGTTTCTCCAGGTCCTTCTCGTCCAGCACCGTGGTCTTCAGCTTCTTGTTCTGCTTCGCCATTTCGCGCGCGGTGTCGGCCAGGCTCTCCGGGTAGCAGACATTCGGCGGGGTATTGCCCAGGTCCTTGGCGCGATTGACGCCGGTGGCGATCGCCGCAGCCTCGCTGCAGGCGCGCTTCGCCGCCTCGGCCTCGTCGCGCTCCACGCTGAGCTGGATCTTCTCCAGCTTCACCGGGGTGGTCTTCTCCTTGCCCTTGAACGGGGTGAAGCGGTAGGCGGCATCCGAGATCGCCGCGACCAGGGTGTGCACCACCCAGGCGATGTCCTTGCCGCGAGGCTGGAAGTCCGCCACCGCGATCACCGCGCTGGTGGCGGGGCGCTCGACCAGGGCGGCCGCCAACGTCTGCGCCGCCTTGCGCGCGGCGCGGGCGTCGAAGTCTTTCTTCGCGCCCAGGCCGATCAGGAGTGCGTTACCCTTGCCTCCACCGGTAGGCAGCAACAGCCGGCTGCCGGCCTCGCCGTCCATCTCGCCGGCCTTCAGCAGGGCGGTGATCTCGCCATCGCGCGCGGCATCCAGGGCGGTGGCGCCCGCGGCCGGCTTGCGCTTGTGGGCGATCCCGGCGGCGCGGATGCCGGCGCGGGGTTTGTCGAGGGTCGAGGTGGTGACGGAGAATTGCATGAATGCCTCCCGAAAATGAGTTCGATCATGGTACCAGCGCCAAGCGGCGCCCGACCACGCGCCGCGCGGGCCGCGGGGTAATGCGCGCATGATCCTGCGCCGCGCCGAGCGTCTTATCGCCCGCGAGCTGCTGGTCACGCAGACCGCGGTCACCGTCGTGCTGTTGTTGGTGATCATCGGCGGCGTGTTGGGGCGGGTGCTGCGCGATGTCGCCGAGGGCAGTATCCCCGTGGATTTCCTGCCGGGCATGGTCGCCTTCGGCGCGTTCAAGGGCATTGTGTTCCTTTGGCCGGTGGCGCTGTTCCTGGCCTTCATGCTGGTGCTGGGCCGGTTGCAGCGCGACAGCGAGCTGGTGGCGCTGCAGGCCAGCGGCATGTCCTTCGCCGCGTTTTATCGCGCGCTGTTCTGGGTGGCTGCGCCAGCCACGCTGCTGTTGCTGGTGCTGATGACGCTGGTGGTGCCACGCACCGAGGCCCAGATCGATCAACTGCGCGACCTCGCCGAGACACGCTCCGACCTGGTCGGCATCACGCCCGGGCGCTTCCTGCGCTCGCGGGTTGGCGAGCAGGTCTTCTTCGCCGAGCGCTTGAGCGAGGACCGCGAGGCCCTGCTGGAGGTGTTCATCTACCGCGAGGTCGACGGCGAGGCGCAGGTGACCGTAGCCGAGCGCGCGATCCCCGACCCGGGGGCTGAGGGCAGTGGTTTCCTGATCCTCGAGAACGGCTATCGCCATGTCGGCGTGCCCGGCGAGGGCAGCTTCCGCATGCTCGAGTTCGAGCGACTGCGGACCCAGATCACCGAACCGGATGCCGGGGCCGGGCGGCGCTCGCTGAACGCGATGTCGACGCTCCAACTGTGGGCGGAGCGTGATCGGCCGGACTATCGTGCGGAGCTCGAATGGCGCATTGCGATGCCACTGTCCATCCTGGTGCTGACCCTGATTGCACTGCCGCTGGCCCAGGTGCCGCCCCGTTCCGGGCGTTATGCCCGCATCCCGGCGGCCATCGGGGTCTACGTGCTGTACGCGAACTTCCTGATCCTGGGTCAGGGGCAGCTGGCGGATGGCCGTACGCCACTGGCCCTGGGGCTCTGGTGGACGCACGGGCTGATGCTGGTTTTCTGGCTATGGCTGGCCTGGCGCAAGGGCATGCTGGGCCTTGGCCGGGGAGCGGGTGGCGGCCCTCGCCGCGTGGAGCGTGACGAGGTGGCTTCGTGACGAGCGTACTGGGTCGCTACATCATGCGTCAGGTCCTGATCGGGACGGCGCTGGCCGTGGTCCTGCTGGTGGCGCTGGATGCGGTCTTCGCGCTGATTGACGAGCTGCGTGACACCGGGCGTGGCAACTATGGCCTGACCGAGGCGCTGCTGTATGTGGCGCTGACCCTGCCGCGGCGGATGTACGACATGCTGCCCCCGGCGGCGCTGCTGGGCGGACTGCTGTGGCTGGGCAATCTGGCTGCCAACAGCGAGCTGACCGCGATGCGGGCCGCCGGGATGACGCTTGGGCGCTTCATCGGCTGGGTGATGCAGGCCGGGCTGGTGGTCGTGGTGGTGATGGTGGTGGTCGGCGAATTCTTCGCCCCGGCCGCCGAGAGCCGCGCACAGAACCTGAAGGCCAGCGCCTTCGATGAACAGCTGAGTGTGAGCCCCATCGGGCTCTGGGCGCGCGATGGCCAGCGCATGGTGCAGGCGGATGCGGTGTTGCCGGGCAATCGCCTGATCGGCGTACGCATCATCGAGGTGGATGCGAACCGCGAGCCGCGCGAGATCACGCGCGCCCAGAGCGCGCAGTACGAGGACGGGGCCTGGCGGCTGCAGGGCGTGGAGCGTTCGCGGCTGTCGCTGGAGCGCGTCGAGGCCGAACGCCTGGAGGAGGAGACCATCGAGCGCCTGATCGCGCCGGAGTACTTCGACGTACTGGTGGTCGAGCCGAGCCAGATGGCGGCGCAGAACCTGGCGCGCTATATCGACTACCTGCAGGAAAATCGCCTGGACTCGGCCCCCTACGAGGTCGCGTTCTGGCAGCGACTGACCCTGCCGGCCAGCACCTTCGTGATGCTGCTGCTGGCGATCCCGTTCCTGTTCGGCTCGCAGCGCGAGGGTGGTGCCGGGCGGCGCCTGTTCATCGGCATCGCCATCGGCGTGTCGTTCGCCATCGTGATGCGCGCGATGACCCATCTGGGGCTGGTCTACAACCTGCCCCCGGTGGTTGCGGCGAGCCTGCCGGTGGTGCTGTTCCTGATCCTTGCGCTGGTGGCACTGCAACGCATGGGGCGTCAGACATGAGGGGCTGGCTGCGCGGCGGGTTCCTGATCGTGCTGGCGGCCCTTCTGGCGGCCTGTGGTGGCGCGGGCCCGGGCGACTTCGAGCCACTCCCGCGCCAGGCCACGGTGCTCGCCTTCGGCGACAGCGTGACCCACGGGACCGGGGCGGGCTCGGGCGAGGACTATCCGGCGCGGCTGGCGGCGATCACCGGCTGGACGCTCATCAACGACGGGGTGCCGGGCGACCGCGCCAATAGCGCCCGCGGGCGCCTGGAGCCCAGCCTGCGCGAACACCAGCCGGACCTGGTGCTGATCTGGCTGGGCGGCAACGACTTTCTGCGCCAGCGCGATCCCGCCGCGGTCAAGGAGGATTTGCGCGCCCTGGTGGCAGCGGTGCATGAACACGGGGCCCAGCCATTGTTGCTGGGGGTGCCGCGGGCCTCGGCCCTGGGGGCCGCCACCGGGCGCCTGCGGGACGATCCGATCTATCGCGAACTCGCCCGCGAGGAACAGGTGGCCCTGATCGAGGGCGTGCTCTCCGGCGTGTTGTCCGAGCGCGAGCTGCGCGCCGACCCCGTGCACCCCAACGCCCGCGGTTACCGTCGCATCGCCGACGAGATTGCCGAGGCCCTGGACGACCTCGGCCTCTGGCTCGCCCCCTGATGGCTGTTCACCACGAAGCGCCCTTCTTCGTGTCTTCGTGTGCTTCGTGGTGAAACAAACAACCGGTCCGAGATCAGCTCTTGCGGTTCTGTTTCCAGCGCGGCTTGGCGAGACCCTGGATGCGTACCAGTTCGGTGCTGGAGAGCCAGTCGTGCAGCATCCAGCGGCGCGGGTGGAACTGCGACAGGCCGAGCGCGAACAGCGCCGCCGCCGTGACCACGGTGATCGCCACGGCGCCGTGCTCGCGCACCGCCCAGATGGCCATCAGGATCACCAGCCACTGGGCGACCGCGACCAGGTAGCGCAGCGTCGCCTGCCAGGCATTGACTGCGTGGCCCCTCTCGGTGCGCAGCTGGATGTTCCAGGCCTGCATGCCAAGCGTCTGTCCGGTGCGGGTCCAGAACCAGTAGAAGAAGCCCCAGGCCACGATCAGGTTGAGCACGAAGTGCACACGCGGCGAGTACAGCCCGGTGGTATTGCCGAGGACAACCACCAGCAGGCCAAGGACCATCCAGATCGCCACCAGCAGCAGGGCATCGTAGACGATGGCGGCCAGGCGGCGGAGCAGGCTGGTCGGCTGGCCGTCGACGGACGAGGCGGCGGTTTCGGTCATGGGATTCCCGGATGGTTCTGGATTTGGCCGCAGGCGCGGAGTGGGCGTAGTCTTGCCGTATGGAGCGACGCTTTCAACGTATCCCTCTGGAATTTCCGGCTACCCTGCTCACCGACGGCGGGGACTGCGCGGTTCGCGTGGAGGATATCTCCCTGAAGGGGGTGCTGCTGGAGGGCGCGGATCTTCCGGTCCTGGCCGATGGGGACGAGGTCAGCGTCGATATCCCGCTCAGCGGCGAGGCGCGCATCACCGTCGAGGGCCGCGTGTGCTGGCACGAAGGCCTGTGGCTGGGCGTGGAGATCGAGGCGATGCCGCTCGAATCCGCCTCGCACCTGCGGCGCCTGGTCGAGCTCAACCTGGGTGACGAGGCCCTGCTGGAGCGGGAATTCGCCGCGCTCGTCCAGTCCCCCTGAGCGCGGCCGGCAACCCGGATCACACCTCCGGGAAGATCTCCCGGAACGGCAGCACCTCCACCCAGTCCCCCGCCCGGGCCCCGCTGGACTCGCGGGGCAAAACCACGTAGGCGTTGGCCTCGCTCATCGCACGCAGCTGGTGCGAGCCCTGGCCGCCGGCGGCGCGGACCACCCAGCCGCGGTCGTCAGTCTCGAGTAACGCGCGCTGGAAGTCCTTGCGCCCCGGGGTCTTGTACAGATCCTCCAGCAGGCGGGCGTTCAGGGTCTGTGGCTCGGTCGCGTCGCGCCCGGCCAGCTGCAGCAAGGCCGGGCGTACCAGCAGGGCGAAGGTGGTCATCACTGCCACCGGGTTGCCGGGCAAGCCGAAGAAATGCGCGCGGCCGAACTGTCCGAATGCCAGTGGCCGTCCGGGCTTGATCGCCAGCTTCCAGAAACCGACTTGTCCCGAGGCCTGCAGTACGCGGGTCACGTGATCGGCATCGCCCACCGAGACGCCCCCGGTGGTGATGATCATGTCCGCGTCCGCACCGGCCCGGGTCAGGGCTCGTGAGACCTCCGCCTCGGTGTCGCGGATCACGCCGTAGTCCAGTACCTCCACCGGATAGGCGCTCAGCAGCGCGCGCAGGGTGTGGCGGTTGCTGTCGTGGATCTGTCCCGGGCCCAGCGGTTGATCGACGGGGACCAGTTCGTCCCCGGTCGAGAAGAAGGCCACGCGCGGCCGGCGCAGCACGCTTACCCGGGCGATACCCTGACTGGCCAGGACCCCGATCTCGGCGGCGCCGATGCGCTGCCCGGAAGCATATAGCGGGCTGCCGGCGGCGGTGTCACTGCCCGGTCCACGGATGTTGTGTCCCGTTGTCAGGCCGCCGTTTTGCAGGGTGATCGATTCCCCGTCCCGCTGCACCTGCTCCTGCATGATGACCAGTTCGGCCCCGGCCGGGACGACCGCGCCGGTCAGGATGCGCAGGCACTGGCCGGGCTGCAGCTCGCCATCCCAGGGATGCCCGGCCGCCGATGTGCCCATCAGTGCGAGACAGGCCCCGTCCGTTGCGTCCGCGGCGCGCAGGGCGTAGCCATCCATGGCCGAGACCGCCGCCGGTGGCACGTCGATGCGTGCGTGAATCGGCTGGGCCAGGGTGCGCCCGAGGGCCTCTTCCAGCGTGACCTGTTCGCTCTGGGTGATCGTCCGGCAGGCCTCCAGGATCGCGGCACGGGCCTGTTCCAGGGTCTTGGCGCTGGGGTCGAATTCGTCGCAACCGGGGGCAGCCTCGGGCATGGGATGTCTCCGCTTCAGGGATGGATATTCAGGTAGTCGATGATGAAGGCAGCCACTGCGTCGGGGTCGTTGACCGGCAGCAGTGGGCCGTCGAAGTCCAGGGTCGGGGCATCGGTGGCCACCGCGATCACCCCGGCGACCTCGCGGTACAGCGGCGGCTTGCCGACCGACGGGCGGTGCACCTCGATCTTCGGCAGGTCCCACTGCTTGAAGCCCTCGACCAGGATCAGGTCGGAGCGTCGCGGGTCCAGCCGCGCGCACAGCATGTCCAGATCCGGCACGCGGCCGTCGTCGGTCTCCGGCGTCTCCACCATCAGGGCGTAGCGCCGCCCGGAGGCGACCAGCATCTGGTCCGCCCCGGAGTGGCGCAGCTCAAAGCTGTCCTTGCCCGGCTTGTCCACGTCGAACTCGTGGTGGGCGTGCTTGATCATTGCCGGGCGCAGGCCGCGGGCGCGCAGGGCCGGGATCACGCCCTTGAGCAGGGTGGTCTTGCCGCTGCCGCTCCAGGCGGCGAAGGCGATGCGGGGCAGGGGCGAAGGGATGGTCGGTTCGGTCATGGGCGTCGTTCCCGGGCACTGCGGTTCGGGATCGAAAGTATAGCGATCATGATCAGTCCCGCCCCAGGTCATCCGGTGTGTTGATGTTGGCGAACGCCTGCGGCTGATCGGAAAAATCGACGGGGATTGCACCCATGTCGCGGAACCAGCGTCCCGCGGCCAGGGACCCGCGCTCCAGGTCGTCCAGCAGGGCCTGCGCCAGGGTCGGGCGCAGCAGCGCGAACAGCGGCTGCAGCCGTTCGCCGTCGTGGGCGACCGCGGCCGGGGCGTGTTCCCGGTCCACGGCCTGTTGCAGGCGTTCGCCGAGATCCCGCGGGCAATGCGGGGCGTCCACCGGGGCGCACAGGAGGCTCTGGCCGGGGAAGGCTGCGAAGGTCGCCGCGATCCCGGCCAGCGGGCCGCGGTAATCCGGGTGCCGATCGCACAGACAGGGAAACCCCAGCGCCCGATAGCGGTCGATATCGGTATTGCTGCTGATGGCCAGCTGTGCGGCCTGGGGCTGCAGGCGCTCGATCGCGTGTTCGATCAGCGGGCGCCCGTGGTACTCGACCCAGCCCTTGTTGCACCCGCCCATGCGGCGGCCCTGGCCGCCGGCCAGGATCACGGCGGTGAGGGTTTCGGGCGGGGTCTGCATTGCCTGCGTTTCCATGCGGGTCTGCGGGTTCGGCGCCGGTCCGGCCTTTGGTTTATCGTGGTGGTGTCGGCTGTCGCGTGTGCGCACGCAGTGTACGACGAATCCATCCTGACGGGAGAGGAAGCCCATGCGGGTTCCATTCGGGCGCAACGCGGGACAGGGCGGATGGCGCCCTTGGCGACATCTGTTGTGGCTGGCCTTGCTGGTGCTCGGTGCGGGCTGGCTGGTCGCGGCGAGTATGGCCGATACCGGGGATCGCCACGGCCTGATGCTGACCGTGGAGGACGCCATCGGCCCGGCCACCGGCGATTACATCCGTCGCGGCATTGAACGCGCGGAGGCGGAAGACGCCGAGATCCTGATCCTGATGCTGGATACCCCCGGCGGACTGGATTCCAGTATGCGCAGCATCATCAAGAACATCCTGCAATCGGACGTGCCGGTGGTGACGTATGTCCACCCGGCCGGCTCGCGCGCGGCCAGTGCCGGGACCTACATGCTCTATGGGTCGCATGTTGCGGCCATGACCCCGGCCACCAATCTGGGGTCGGCCACGCCGGTGCAGATGGGGGGCGGTGGGCTCCCGGGCATGGATCCGCCGGAAGCGGGCGAGGACGCCCGCGACGACGAGGACGCCGACGAGGCCCGTGGCGACGAACGCAGCGACGACGATGCGGACGAGGCGCCAGCGGGCGAAAACGGAGCGCCTGACGGCGAGGTGGAGCCGGCCAGCGAGGAAGAGCTGCTGGAGGACGAGGCGGCCCCGCGGCGTGGCGACGATGCGATGGGGCGGAAGGTGCTGGAGGACGCGGTCTCGTACATCCGCGGTCTGGCCGAGCGTTATGATCGCAACGCCGACTGGGCGGAGGAGACGGTACGCGAGGGTTCCAACCTGACCGCCTCCGCGGCGCTGGAGCAGAACGTCATCGACTTTGTGGCGGACAACCTGGACGACCTGCTCGCCCAGATCGACGGGCATACCGTGCGCATGCACGACGGTGAGCGCACACTCTCCACCGAGGGACTGGAGATCGTGCGCATGGACCCGGACTGGCGCACCCAGTTGCTGTCCGTGATCACCAACCCGAACATTGCCTATATCCTGATGCTGCTGGGGATCTACGGCATCATCTTCGAGCTGGCCAATCCGGGCGCGATCTATCCCGGCGTGATCGGCTCGATCGCGCTGATCCTGGCGTTCTTCGCGCTGCAGGTGATGCCGGTGAACTATGCGGGTCTGGCGCTGATGCTGCTGGGGATGATCTTCATGATCGCGGAGGCCTTTGTGCCCAGTTTCGGGGCCCTGGGCATAGGAGGAATCGTGGCGTTTACGACCGGTTCGATTATTTTGTGGGACGATCCCAACCTGAATGTGGCTCTGCCGCTGGTGATTGGCACGGCCATCGCCATCGGCATCCTGTCGGTCTGGGTGTTGGGCCGGTTGTTCAAGCTGCGTGGCAAGAAGCCCGCCACCGGTTATGAAGAGATGATCGGCATGGTCGGCGAGGCACGCGAGGACTTTGAACGCAGCGGCCGGGTCTGGGTCCACAGCGAGCAGTGGAACGCGGAGACCTCGGCACCCGTGCGCGAGGGGCAGAAGGTGCGGGTGACCGCCATCGACGGACTCAAGTTGCAGGTCGAACCCGCGACCGAAGAGGACACCCCGGGCACTGCATCGACCGGCTGACCGGTCGGTGCAGTACTCACAACGTAGAAGGAGCAGGACATGAACGATCTCGGTTTCTTTGTCGTTCCGCTAGTCATCCTGATCGCCATCATCGTGATGTCGATCAAGGTGCTGCGCGAGTACGAGCGTGGCGTCATCTTCTTTCTGGGGCGGTTCCAGGCAGTCAAGGGTCCGGGCCTGATCATCGTCATCCCGGGCATCCAGCAGATCGTGCGGATCGACCTGCGCATCATCACCCTCGATGTGCCCAGTCAGGACGTGATCTCCCAGGACAACGTGACGGTACGGGTCAACGCGGTGCTGTACTTCCGCGTGGTGGATTCGGCCAAGTCGGTGATCCAGGTGGAGGACTACTACGCCGCGACCAGCCAGCTGGCGCAGACCACATTGCGCTCGGTCCTCGGCAAGCATGATCTCGACGAGATGCTCTCCGAGCGCGACAAGCTGAACAACGACATCCAGGAGATCCTCGACTCGCAGACCGACGCCTGGGGCATCAAGGTCACCAACGTCGAGATCAAGCACGTCGACCTGGACGACTCGATGATCCGTGCGATCGCCCGCCAGGCCGAGGCCGAGCGCGAACGCCGCGCCAAGGTCATCCACGCCGAGGGCGAACTGCAGGCGGCCGAGAAGCTGGTGCAGGCCGCGCAGAAGATGGAAGCGAGCCCGGCCGCGCTGCAGCTGCGCTACCTGCAGACCATGGCCGACATGTCGACCAACGGCACCGCCAACAGCATCTTCTTCCCGCTGCCGCTGGAACTGACCAAGGTGTTCGAGAGCCTGGCCGGAAAATTCCGCGCCGAGACCCCGGGGGCACCGGGCAATCCGGGCAATCCCGGGGGCGGCCAGCCGTAACGCGTGACCAGCGCCGAGACGACCTCGTCGCCCCTCGATCGTTTCCTGGACGAGCTCTGGGCGGTCGAGGGGCTCTCCGATCACACCCTGGCGGCGTACCGCCGCGACCTGGAGGGCCTGGCGCACTGGCTGGAGCCCAGGGGCGTGGACCTGGAGACCGCCGGGGCGCCCGACCTGCTGGGGTACATCAGCGCGCGCATGCAGGCCGGGGCCCGGCCGAAGTCCATTACCCGGGCGCTGTCCAGCATCCGGCGTTTCTATCGCTATCGGGTCTATCAGGGCGAGCGCGAGGATGACCCCAGTGCCGGGATCGAATCGCCCCGCGCCGGACGCCCGTTACCGGCCAGTCTGTCCGAGGCCCAGGTGGACGCCCTGTTGCAGGCGCCCGACCTCGAGACCGCTGTGGGCCTGCGCGACCGCGCGATGCTGGAGCTGATGTACGCCACTGGCCTGCGCGTGTCGGAACTGGTGGGCCTGGAGCAGTCGGAGGTGAACAGCCGTCAGGGCGTGGTGCGCATCACCGGCAAGGGCGACAAGGAACGCCTGGTGCCGCTGGGCGAGGAGGCGGCGCACTGGCTGGCCCGTTTCCAGCGCGAGGCGCGGCCGGACCTGATGGATGGCCACCCGCCCTGCGAGGCGGTGTTTGTCACCCGCCGCGGGCGCGGGCTGACGCGCCAGGCCTTCTGGTACCGTATCAAGGCTCATGCACGGAGTGCCGGCATCGAATCGCCATTGTCGCCGCATACCCTGCGCCACGCCTTCGCGACCCACCTGCTCGATCACGGGGCGGACCTGCGCGTGGTGCAGATGCTGCTGGGCCACAGCAGCCTCTCGACCACGCAAATCTATACCCACGTCGCACGCGCCCGTCTGCAAAGCCTGCATGCGGAACATCATCCCCGCGGCTGACGTCTATTACGCACTCTTGCCAGCTTTCGCAGGTTCCCCGCGTGGGGGCTGCTAGACTGGCTCTGTTTTCTGTACTGACACGAGAGAATCCATGCTCCTGAAACGCGTTCTTCCCCTTGCCGCGGCCCTGGCCGTGTTCAGCACCCCGGTCATGGCGACCGATGCCATCGAGGAAACCATGGCCCGGGTGATTCCGGATGCCGAGGCCGACAGCATCCGGGAGACCCCGATGGCTGGCATCTACGAGGTGCGCTACGGCACCGATATCCTCTATGTGTCCGGGGACGGCCGCTATCTGATTCAGGGCAACCTGGTCGATCTGGACACCCGCGAGAACCTAACCCAGGCCGCGCTCAGCGGGGTGCGCGCCGACATGTTCGCCGCCATCGGCGACAGCGAGCTGGTGACCTACTCGCCGAACGGTGACACTCGCGGTGTGCTGAACATCTTCACCGACCCGAACTGCCCCTACTGCCGCGAAATGCACCAGGACCTGCCGGAGTATCTGGCGGCTGGCATCAAGGTGCGCTACCTGATGTTCCCGGTCCTCGGTCGCGATTCTCCGGAGATCATGGATCGCATCTGGTGCGCGGATGACCGCGAAGACGCGATGGACCGTGCCAAGGAAGGCGACAAGCTGAACGACATCGACGGCAGCTGCGCCACGCCGCAGGATCAGCACATGGCCATGGGCCAGCAACTTGGGCTGCGCGGCACCCCGGCACTGATCACGGAGAGCGGACAACAGATGTCCGGCTACCAGGAACCGCAGGCGGTGATCGAGCGCATCCTCGGCAGTAACTGATATCCCGGGTTGTCCGGATCGCGCATTGCAATCCGGCTCCTGGATGGAGATGACATGCTTGAGTATCAGCTGAACGTCGAACGGGTGGACGCGCACGGCAGCCTGGCACACGCCAAGCAGGCCGAGGTCACCCTGGACACCGACATGGACGGGCGCGACGATGCCCTGAGTCCGCCGGAGCTTTTGCTGGCGTCACTCGGTGCCTGCATGGTGCGCGGCATCCAGCGCGCCCTGCCGATGCTGCGTATGGAGGTGGACAGCATCTCCATCCAGTTGCGCGGCTGGCGCCAGGACGACCCACCGGCCATCGCGAAGATCGAGTATCGCGTCGAAGTCGGCACCGATGCCGATGAGGAAATGGTCGAGCTGCTGCACCGCAACGTGCAGAAGGGCACCATCTACTCCACCCTTGCCGCCGGCACCCAACTCACCGGCGAGGTCGTCGCCAGGCAATAGGTCGTGCAACCGGTGGGAAGCCCCCTGTGGGAGCGAGCTTGCTCGCGAAGCCTCCGCCCGCGCCTGCGGTTACCTCCGCAGGGAGGAAGCTCGGGCCGATGGGCTTGGCCACGGCCCGATCACCGAAGGGGCTCGGCTCCGGGGGTGCCGACGTGTAGGAGGCCAGCCTCTGGCCGATGGGGCGTGGTCGAGGCCGTAGCCGGTTGGAGGGATGCTGCGCCGGCAACCGGGCCGTGTTCAGTAGAGCAGCGACGCCATCTGCCGTCGATACTGCCCGACCAGCGGGTGGTCATCCCCCAGCACCTTGAACGCGGCCAGCAGGCCCTGCTGGCCGGCCCCATCGTTATAGGCGCGGTGCTGCTTGATGAGTTGCAGGTATAGCCCCAGCGCCTCCTCGGCGCGTCCGGAGAGCATCGCGTAGGCGGCCATCTGCTCCAGCGCCTCGGGGCGCGGGTCGCCTGTCTGCAGTTCTTTCGCCAGCGCCTGCGGGTCGACGCCGGCCGCCGTCTTGGCAAACACCAGGCGGGCGCGCAGGGTCTTGGCCTCTTCCTTCTCGCTTTGATCCAGCGGCAGTTTGGCGAGTTCGGTCTCGGCCGCCTCGGGATCGCCGGACTGGGCCAGGGCGCGCGCCAGCTCGATGCGCAGGTCGCCGTTGTCGGGGTCCTCCTCCAGTGCGGCCTTGAGGGTCGCCAGGGCGCCGTCCACGTCGCCGGTCTTGGCCTGCTCGCGCGCCTGTTCGATCAGCTTGTCGGAGGGCTTCTCCAGGTACTGGTCGATCATCGCGCGGATGTTCGGCTCCGGCTGCACGCCCATGAACTGATCCGCCGGCTTGCCGTGGCGAAAGATCATGACGGTCGGCAGGCTGCGCACACCGTATTGCTGTGCCAGGGCCTGCTGCTCGTCGCTGTTGACCTTGGCCAGGCGGAACTTGCCGGCGTACTGCGTGGCGAGCTGCTGAAGTAGCGGCATCAACTGCTGGCACGGTCCGCACCAGGCGGCCCAGAAATCCACGACCACCGGGCGCTGGTGGGACTCGTCCAGCACCGCTTGCTGGAAGTTTTCCTGCGTGACGTCGAGGATATCGTCGCCGGTTGCGCTTGCGGCTTCTGCCATGGGAACCCTCCTGAAACACTTGAATACGAAATCTGCACAGCATTGTTGGGATCATGGGGGCGATTGCAAGCAGCCCTGATTTGCTACCCTTCGCGCATCCGCGAGTGCGCAATCGACACAGGAACCATCACGTGAGCTATTCCGCATCCGATATCGAGGTCCTCGAGGGGCTGGACCCGGTGCGCAAGCGCCCGGGCATGTACACCGACACGACCCGCCCGAACCACCTGGCGCAGGAGGTGATCGACAACTCGGTGGACGAGGCGATCAGCGGCCACGCCAAGCGCATCGATGTGATCCTGCACAAGGACGACTCGGTCTCGGTCAGCGACGACGGCCGCGGCATGCCGGTAGACCTGCATCCGCGCGAAAAGCGCCCGGGGGTCGAGGTGATCCTGTCCACCCTGCACGCGGGCGGGAAGTTCTCGGACAAGAACTACCAGTTCTCCGGCGGCCTGCACGGGGTTGGCGTGTCGGTGGTGAACGCGCTGTCGAAGCGGCTGGAGATCCAGATCAAGCGTGACGGGCGCGAGTACCGCATGGCCTTCGCCGGCGGTTACAAGACGCAGGACCTGGAGGCGGTCGGCGACGTCGGCAAGCGCAATACCGGCACCACGCTGCATTTCTGGCCGGACCCGCAGTACTTCGATTCGCCGCGGTTCTCGGTGCCCCGACTCAAGCACATCCTGCGCGCCAAGGCCGTGCTGTGCCCGGGCCTGACCGTAACCTTCCGTGACGAGACGACTGGCGAGGCCTGCGAATGGTGCTACGCCGCCGGACTGCGTGACTACCTGGTGGAGGCCCTGGACGGCCTGGAGCGCCTGCCGGAGGAGCCGTTCATGGGTTCGATCGCCGGCGCGACCGAGGCCGCCGACTGGGCCGTGACCTGGCTGCCGGAGGGCGGCGAGGTGGTCAGCGAGAGCTACGTGAACCTCATCCCGACTACCCAGGGCGGTACCCATGTGAACGGCCTACGTACCGGCCTGACCGAAGCGGTCCGCGAGTTCTGCGAGTTTCGCAGTCTCCTCCCGCGCGGTATCAAGCTGGCCCCGGAGGACGTCTGGGAGCGGGTGGCCAGCGTGCTGTCGTTCAAGATGCAGGATCCGCAGTTCGCCGGGCAGACCAAGGAGCGGCTGTCCTCGCGCCAGGCCGCGCCGTTTGTCTCCGGCGTGGTCAAGGACGCCTTCAGCCTGTGGCTGAACCAGCACCCGCAGCAGGGCGAGCGCATCGCGGAACTCTCGATCCAGAACGCACAGAAGCGCCAGCGCGCCGGCCGCAAGGTGGTGCGCAAGAAGATTACCCAGGGCCCGACCCTGCCGGGCAAGCTGGCCGACTGCGCCAGCCAGGACCTCGAGCGCACCGAGCTGTTCCTGGTCGAGGGCGACTCGGCTGGCGGCTCCGCCAAGCAGGCGCGCGATCGCGATTTCCAGGCGATCATGCCGCTGCGCGGCAAGATCCTGAATTCCTGGGAGGTGGACCCGGACCAGGTGCTCGGCTCGCAGGAGATCCACGACATCTCCGTGGCCCTGGGCGTGGACCCGGGCCAGGCCAGCCTGGACGGGCTGCGCTACGGCAAGGTCTGCATCCTGGCCGATGCCGACTCCGACGGCGCGCATATCGCCACGCTCTTGTGCGCATTGTTCCTGAAGCACTTCCGGCCGCTGGTGGAGCGGGGGCACGTGTATATCGCCATGCCGCCGCTTTATCGTGTAGACGTCGGCAAGCAGACCTTCTACGCCCTGGACGACGACGAGAAGGCTGGCGTGCTGGAGCGCATCGAGGCAGAAAAACTGAAGGGCAAGATCTCCGTGACCCGTTTCAAGGGGCTGGGCGAGATGAACCCGCTACAGCTGCGCGAGACCACCATGAACCCGGACACCCGGCGCCTGGTGCAGCTCACCCTCGACGCCGCCGACGACACCATGCAGCTGATGGACATGCTGCTCGGCAAGAAACGCGCCTCCGAACGCCGCTCCTGGCTGGAGGGCAAGGGCCACCTGGCCGACGTCGCCGTCTGATATCCGCACTTCAGCGATAGACTTCACGGCCGTGGCCTATTTTCACCACTGTGATGATCAGCTGGTCGTCCTTGATCTCGTAGAGGATGCGGTAGACGCCCTGCCGCACACGGTATCGCTCCTTGGGCGGACAGCTTCTCGCTGCCCGGTGGGCGGGGGGCATCCGCCAGTGACGCGATGCGTTCCAGGATGCGGCGTACCTCCTTGTCGTCAATCCGTCGCAGATCCTTGGCGACGGATTGACGGACGACAACCTCAAAGCTTGCCATGCGCCTTCAGGTCGTCGAGGAGTGCCTCGTAGGTCATGGTTGGCTCTGCGACGCGATCTTCGAACGCCTGCAAATCCTCCTGATCCTCGATCAGTGTCTGGCGCACGGCACGATTGACCAGATCGGAGACCGAACATTGCGTGGAGGCGGCCTTCAGGCGCAGTGCCCGGTGCAAGTCGGGTTCGAAATAGACGGAGGAACGTTTGTTTGGCTCGTTCATCGGGGCCTCCGTGATGCTTGCTACCATGGCCATCATAATGCTGTGACGTCATGACGTCACAGCGATTGGTCCGAAACGGCGTCAGGCCCGCGCCGACGGGCGCGAGCGCAGCCAGTGGTACAGGGCAGGCAGCACCAGCATGTTGAGGGCGGTGGAGCTGAGCAGGCCGCCGAGGATTACGATGGCCATCGGGGCCTGGATCTCGGTGCCGGTCTCGCCCAGGCCCAGGGCCAGCGGGATCAGCGCCAGCGCGGCGGTCAGCGCGGTCATCAGGATCGGGGTCAGCCGCTCCAGCGCCCCGCGTTCCACGGCCTCGTCCAGCGGCACGCCTTCGGCCGCCAGGCTCTGATAGCGGCTGATCAGCAGCAGCCCGTTGCGCACGGCGATGCCGAACAGGGTGATGAAGCCGACCAGGGCCGCGATGGTCATCACGCCGCCCATCGCGAACACCGCGATCACCCCGCCGATCAGGGCCAGCGGGATGTTGACCATCACCAGCAGCACCAGGGTCAGCGAGCGCAGGGCCAGCTGCAGCACCAGCAGCATGGCGACCAGGACGCCGGCGGATACGATGGCGATGGTCCGGGTGGCCTGTGCCTCGGCCTCGAACTGGCCGCCCAGCTCCACGCGATACCCCTCGGGCAGCGCCACCCGCTCGTCGATGGCGGTGCGAACCTCGCGGGCGGCGCCATGCAGGTCGCGGCCCGCCACGTTCGCACTGACCACCAGGCGGCGTTCGGCATTCTCCCGGTTGATCTGGTTGGGGCCGCGTTCGATCCGGGGTTCGGCGACCTCACCCAGACGGATGTGGTGTCCGGTCGGCGTGCGGATCGGGATGTCCGCCAGGCCGTCGATCACCCGCTGTTCCGCCGGCAGGCGCACGACCAGGTCGAAGCGTCGTTCGCCCTCGAAGATCTGCGCGACGCGCGCGCCACGCCAGGCGGTCTCGACGGTCTCGGCGGCGTCCGCCACGGTCAGGCCGTAGCGGGCGAGGGCGGTGCGGTCGGCATGCAGCCGGACCTGGGGAACCGCCGCGACGGGCTCGACCGCCAGGTCGACGATGCCGTCGATCCCGTCCAGGGTCGCCTCGACCTGCTTCGCCAGGCGTTGCAACTCGCCCAGCCCGGGGCCGAAGACCTTCACCGACAGGTTTGCGCGCACGCCGGTGAGCATATGGTCGATGCGGTGCGAGATCGGCTGGCCGATGTTGAACTGCCCGGGGAAGGCGGCCAGTCCCGCGCGCAGCTCTTCGAGGAACGCCTCCTTCCCCTGCGACAGAGGGCCCAGACGGACATCCAGTTCGCTGAGGTGGGGTGGTTGGGTATGCTCGGCCCCCTCGGCACGTCCGGTGCGGCGGGCGGCGGACAGGATCGCATCCTGCTCCAACAGCCAGCGCTCGACCTGGCCGGCCATCTCCGCCGAGGTTTCCAGGCTGGTTCCGGGCGGCGTGGCCATCTCGATGGTCAGGCTGCCCTCGTTGAAGTCGGGCAGGAACGATCGCCCCAGCAGCAGCGTGGCCGCCAGCGTGGCCACGGCGAGGATGGTGGAGAGCGCGAGGATGCTGCGCCGGAAACGGAGCGTGGCGCGCAGCAGCGGGCGGTAGCCGCGTTGCAGCAGGGCGGCCACCGGCGGTTCGCGCCCGGCATTGCGGCGCGCGATCGCGGGCAGCAGCCAGCGGGCGAGCACCGGCGTCACGGTCAGGGCCACCATCAGCGATGCGGCGATCGCGATCAGGTAGGCCACCCCCAGCGGCTGCAACAGGCGACCCTCTACCCCGCTCAGGAAGAACAGCGGGGCGAACACCAGCATGATGATGACGGTGGAGAAGACCACCGGATAGCGCATCTCCGAGCAGGCCTGGCGCACGGTCTCGTCCAGGCTGGCGGGATCGCGGTCGCCGCCATTCTCGCGCAGGCGGCGATAGATGTTCTCCACGAAGATGATGGCGTCGTCGACCAGCGCGCCGATGGCGATGGTCATGCCCCCCAGGGTCATGGTGTTGATCGTGATGCCCAGTGCCTGCAGGGCCAGCAGGGCGATGGTCAGCGACAATGGAATGGCGAGGACCGAGATCAGCGTGATCCGTACGCTCAGCAGGAACACCAGCAGGATCAGCACCACGAAGATCGCGCCGTCGCGCAGGGCCTCGGCGACGTTGGACACGGCCGTCTGGATGAAATCGGCCTGACGGAACAGGTTGGGTTCGAGGGTGATGCCCTTTGGCAGCCCCGCTTCCAGCCGCGCAAGTGTTTCGTTGATCGACCGGGTCAGTTCGAGGGTGTCGGCATCCGGTTGCTTGGAGACGGCCACGACCACGCCGGGGTGCCCATTCACGCCGCCATCACCGACCGGGATGCCCGGACCCATCGCGACCTCCGCGACATGTCGCACCAGGATCGGCATGTCGTCGCGTACGGCGACCACGGCCTGCTCGATCTCATCCAGGCGTTCGGCGCGACCGAGAAAACGGATCAGGTAGTCCTGCCCGCCGTCGCTCAGCCGGTCGCCGCCCGCATTGCGGCTGGCCTGCTCCACAGCGTCGCGGACCTCCACGAGATTCAGGTTGAACGCCGCGAGGCGCTCGGGGGATACCTGCACCTGGTACTGGCGGACCTGGCCGCCCAGGGTGGTCACCTGGGCCACACCGGGGATGGCCTCCAGCTGGCGCGCCACTACCCAGTCCGCGACCTCGCGGGCGCGCATGCCGTCCTCGCGCGCCTCGTCGCGTACGCCCAGATAGGCGATCTCGCCCATGACCGAACTGATCGGCCCCAGCTGCGGGGCGGCGACCCCTGCGGGCAGTTGCGTTTGCACGCGGCCCAGGCGTTCGTTGACCACCTGCCGGGCCTGGTAGATCGCCTCGCCCCACTCGAACTCCACCCACACCAGCGAGAATCCGGCCACGGACTGCGATCGCACACGGCGCACCCCGGCCGCGCCGCTCACCGCGGACTCGATCAGGTAGCTGACCTGTTGTTCCACCTCCTCCGCGGCCAGGCCGGGAGCCTCGGTCATCACGGTCACGGTGGGCGCGGTCAGATCGGGGAACACGTCGATGGGGGCCTGGCTTGCCTGCCAGGCCCCCAGCAGCAGGATGCCCAGGGCCCCGGCCATCACCAGCAGACGGTTGGCGAGGGACCATCGAATCAGTCGATCCAGCATGTCGCCGTCCCCTTAGTGCGCGTGGCCGTGGCCAATCCCATCGGAATCCCGGCCCGCCAGCAGGACCGCATAGGCGCCCCGGGTCACCACGCGCTCATCCGCCTCGATGCCGGAGAGGATCTCCACTCGTCCGGCGGAGCGGGCCCCGGTATGGACCGGGCGTCGTTCGAACGATTCGCCCCCGGTTTGCACGATTACGATCGGCACACCGTCGTCGTCGATCAACGCCCCGACCGGGAGCGTGACGCGATGGCGGGGCGTCCCGGCCGCGAGCGAGATCGTCACCGGCATGCCGGGACGGTACCGGGCGTCTGCGGCTTCCAGGGCGAAGGCGACCGGAAGCGTTTGCCCCGGGCCATCGAAGGCCCCGCCTTCCCACACCGGTTCACCCCCGACGGCCCGCCACTCGCGACTGCCCGGTTGGCGCACGGCTGGATCGGCCAGCGACGTGACCCGCGCAAGATCCGCCGGATAGAGGTGCGCCACCAGCCACAGATGTTCGCCGTCCAGCAGGCTGGCCAGGCGTTGGCCGGCCTGTACGATCTCCCCGGGGCTGATATCCAGGGATTCCACCCGGCCGCCAGCCGGGGCGCGCAGGGCAAGCGTCCCGGAAACGGCGCTGCCGTCGAGCCGTTCCTGGCGATCGCGGGCGTCGTCCAGCTCGGCCCGCGCGGTGTTGCGCTCGCGACGGGCTTCCACTACCCGGCTGTCGGCGATCACGCCCTCCTCGGCAAGACCCGTCAGACGTTCCAGGTCGGCCTCGGCCGCGGTCAGGCGTTCCTGTGCCCGGGCGAGTTCCAGGGCCAGGCCGCTGGAGGTGCCGCTGTCCGGCAACACCGCCAGGCGCATCAGGCTGTCGCCAGCGTGCACCTCGCGCCCGGGCGCCGGCCAGTCCCCGTCCGCCGTAATGATCCCATCGGCTGGTGCGACCAGTCGGGTGCGTTGGCTGGGTACCTCGCGGATCGTCCCGGGGACCTCGATGCGTTCGGCGAACGGCTCGTAACGGGCTGGGGCCGTGGCAAACCGCATACGCCACTGCGTCTCCTTGAGGAAGGTAATGGTGTCGTCGGCATCGTGTGCGTGTCCCTCGTCGTCGTGCGCGTGCCCGTGGTCATCCTCGTCGTGGGCGTGCCCCTCGTCGCCGGGGTGCGCATGGTCATCCTGGTGGTCATGGCGGTGCCCGCCGGGGACCGTCACCTGCCCAAGGGTGCTTTCGCGGAGGCCGTCGGCATCTTCGTGCACGCCGGTCAGGTAATAGCGCCCGGCTTCCGGCAGTTGCAGGGTGACGGCGAAGATGCCCTCGCGGTCGAGATGGGCAGTGGCTTCGCTGAATACCTCCCCGTAGCGGTTATGCATCTGCAGGGTCAGTTCCCCGGTGGTGACTGGACGGAAGTCGTCCAGCCAGGTGGCGTGGACCAGGAAGGTCTCCGAGGCCCCGGGCTCCAGGGGCCCGGCCTCCACGAACCATTCCAGTCCCGCATCCCAGTGGGTGATCTCGAGGTCCTCGGCCAGGATGGGGCCGGTCGCCAAGCCCAGGACCAGCAGGGTGACGAGACGTGCGATCCGGTGGGTGATCGGGTGTGTCATCGGGTGTGTCATCGGGTGTCCTCCACGAGGCCGAGCCCCGCTGCGATGCGCAGTTCGCGCCACTCCGCCCAACTCTGGGCGAGCAGATCCTGTTCCTGCTCGATCGCGTTGAAATGGGTGTTGTAGGCCTCGAGCACTTCCAGCAAAGAGGCTTCGCCGCTCTCGTAGCCTCGGTAGGTCAGGTCGCGTACCCGCCGGGCGGGCGCCAGCGTCTGGTTGCGGTGGCGATCGAGTTCGTCCAGCAGGTGCGCCAGGTGCACGCGGCCGACCTCGACCTGTCGGGTCAGGTCGCGGCGCAGGGCCCGGACCTCGGTCTGGCGCGTGTAATGGTCCGCCACGGATTCGCGGACGCGTCCCTGGTTGCGGTCCCATAGCGGCAGCTCGAGCTGCAGCGCCACGCCGGTGGAGGTCTCCCGGCGGCCGTCGATCACGTCGCGCTCCTGAAACAGCCGGATGCCGATATCCGGGCGCCCTTCGGCACGTGCGCGGGCAATCTCCAATTGCGCGGCCTGTTGCTGTTCGGACGCGGCCCGCAGGGCGGGGTGCTGGTCCACTACCGTCTGTGGTTCGATCCTGGCGGGTGCCGGGGGCGGGTCGTCGAAGGCGGGGGCGGTGCCCAGCTCGGTGGGGCGCCGGTCGAGCCAGGCGGCCAGGGTGGCGCGGGCCTCGGTCCGCTCGCCCTCGGCGGCCTCCAGCTGGCGCACGGCCTCGGAGCGGAACAGGTCGATGCGCAGACGCTCGCGCTCGGACAGGTCGCCGCGTTCCTGTCGCAGTCGGGCAATGCGCTCCAGGCGCTGGGCCTCGTCCAGACGCTCGCGCGCCCGTTCAAGCGCCGTCTCCGCCTGTTGCCAGGCATGAAATGCCGCGCCGATGTAGCCTTCCAGCTCCAGGCGCTCGGCGTGGGCCTGCCCCTCGGTCGCGGCGAGTCGGGCGGCGGCGGCATCACGCCGATGTCCGATCTGCCCCCATAGCGGGAGCGGCTGGGTGACGGCAATCGCGCTCAGCGCGTAACCGCCGCGCTGGTCTTCCAGCCCCATGCGGTCCGATGCCTCGGCCTCCAGTGTCGGGTTGGGCCAGCGCCCCGCCTGATCCCGCGCGCCGCGCTGGGCGTCAATGCGGTGTTCGAAGGCCTCGGCCTCGGGGGCCACGGACAATCCGTGAGTGACCGCCCGGTCCAGGGTCCAGCGTCCCGTGTCCGCGAGCGCAGCGGGTATGCAAAGCAGTCCGATCAGTCCAGCGACCGACCAGGCAAAAACCGAATACGGCATGGGAAGCACTCCCCATTGATGACAATCCAGGCTGCGCCCCCGGGGAGGCGTCAGCGCGCTACGTTCGAATCAATGGGTCAGGCGGGCGGCCCGCGCAGGGGTGGTGCGAGCCAGGGAGGGGATGCGCGAAGGGGGTGGGTAAGGTCCGCGATGCGAGGAGGTGCGCGCGGGGTCGCCACGGACCGGTCGCCGGCCGTTGTTGGCAGCGCCGCGCCGGGCAGATCGATAACGGTTACCGGCTTGCCAGTGGCCTGCGGAGTCAGGTCGACCTCGGCCGACTCGTCGTGATGGTGGGCGTGCCCGGAATCGTGCGCCGCATGCGGCGATGCGTCGTGCGCGTCGCCCACGTGCAGGTGCAGCCCCGCCCCCTGCAGCAGGGGCACGGACAGCACCAGGCTCAGGACCAGCAGGGCGTGCAGCCACGTATGACGGTTGGCAGTGCGCATCGCGCCGCAATCTACGCCGGGACCCGGACGAGGGCAAGACGCCACGCGTGCATGGGTTGCGCAAACGGCGCGCTGGGGGCCAGTTTCAGCCGGACATCGCCGGGTAGTCGGTGTAGCCGTGTTCGTCGCCGCCGTAGAAGGTGGCTTCGTCCCACTCGTTGAGCGGGGCGCCCTGGCGGAAGCGCTCGGGCAGGTCCGGGTTGGCGATGAACGGGCGGCCGAAGGTGACCAGGTCACAGCGGCCGGCAGCGATGCGTTCGCGGGCCTCGTCGGCGCTGTAGGCGCCGTTGCCGATGTAGGTCCGGCTGAAGCGCGAGCGGATGGCGTCGATGATGGATTCCGGGCGGCCGGTTTCGTGGTTGCCCTGGAAGGAGTCCTCCACCACCTCGATGTAGGCGATGCCGGTGGCGTCCAGGGCCTCGGCGAAGGCGCTGTAGGTCGCCAGCGGATCATCATCGTGCATGCCGTTGAAACTGCCGGTCGGGCTCACGCGGATGCCCACGCGCTCCGGCCCCCAGATCTCGATCACCGCGCGCACCACCTCCAGCGGCAGACGGATGCGGTTCTCCACCGAGCCCCCGTAGGCGTCGGTGCGGTGGTTGCTGCCACTGCGGATGAACTGGTCCAGCAGGTAGCCGTTGGCGGCGTGGATCTGCACCCCGTCGAAACCCGCCGCCTTGGCATTCTGCGCGCCCTGGCGATACTGCTCCACGATGCCCGGCAGCTCGTCGAGTTCCAGCGCGCGCGGCTCCAGTACTTCAACCATGCCGGATTCGGCACTGATGAAGGTATAGGCGCCCTCCGGCTGGATCGCGGAAGGGGCGACTGGCTTCTGACCGTCGGGTTGTAGCTCCGGGCGCGAGATGCGGCCGACGTGCCACAGCTGCGCCTGGATGCGTCCCCCGGCGCCATGCACGGCCTCGGTGACCTTGCGCCATCCGTCCACCTGCTCCTGCGAGTGGATGCCCGGGGTGAACGCATACCCCTTGCCCTGCGGCGAGACCTGCGTCGCCTCGCTGATGATCAGGCCGGCACCGGCACGCTGCGCGTAGTACTCGGCGTTCAGATCAGTGGGCACGTCGCCTGGCTGCCCGGCGCGCGAGCGCGTCAGCGGGGACATCAGCACCCGGTTCGGCAGCTCCAGCGGGCCCAGGCGGTAGGGGCGAAAAAGTGCGTCATCCAGCTCGGTCATGGGGTCTTCCTTTGGGTTCGTATCGCTCCGTGCCGCGAATCGGACCCGGATCAACCGAACACGTTCCTTTCAGGCGGGAGCATTCCGCTGATTCACGGTCGGACACCCGGTTCGGCCGCCTCGATCAGGGCACGGGTGCGCTCGGCGATGTAGTGTGCGGGGCGGGCCAGGGCCTGGTCCAGGGTGATGCTGCCGTCGCACAGGGCGCGGGCGTCGCTCAGGCCGAAGTCGGCGATCTCGGCCTCGTCGCAGGCGATGGAGCCGGCGATCGCCACCACGGGGACCTGCAGTTCCCGGGCGCGGCGCACGACTTCTGCTACCACCTTGCCGTGCGAGGTCTGGCCGTCCAGCTGGCCCTCGCCGGTGATGACCAGGTCGGCCTCGCGGATCGCGGCATCCAGCCCGATCAGTTCGGCCAGGTAGCCCGCGCCCATGCGCGCGCTACCGCCGAGGACGCAGTCCAGTGCGAAGCCCAGTCCGCCGGCGGCGCCGGCGCCCGGGGTGTCGGTGGGACGATGGAGGTGCCCGGCGGCATCAATGCAACGGGCCAGGTGCTCCATGTGCCCATCCATCGCCGGGATGTCGGCCGCCTTCAGGCCTTTTTGCGGGCCGAATACCGCCGCCGCGCCATGCGGCCCGGTCAGCGGGTTGTCGACATCGTTCAGCACGGTGATGTCGATGCGGCCCAGGCGCGGGTCCAGTGCGTCGAAGTCGACCCGCGCGAGATCGGCCAGGCCCGCCGGGTGGGGCGCAAGCGCGTGTCCCTCGGCATCCAGGAAGCACACGCCCAGGGCGGCCAGCATGCCCGCGCCGCCATCCACCGTGCCGCTGCCGCCGAGGCCGATCATCAGGTGTTCGGCGCCGGCGTCCAGGGCCGCCCGCATTAGCTCGCCGACGCCGAAGCTATGGAGCTGCCAGGGGTCGTGCCGGTCGTCGGGGATCCGGTCCAGCCCGCAGGCGGAGGCGACATCGATCACGGCCCGCTGCTCGCGGTGATCGCAGCCCCAGCCAGCGCTCAGGTGGGCGCCGGTGGGGCCGGTCACATCCGACAGGTGCCAGGCCCAGCCAAGGGTGTGGCTGACCAGCCGCGCCGTCCCCTCGCCGCCATCCGCCATGGGCAGGGAGCGTACCCGGGCATCCGGTCGGGCGGCGTGCACCCCGCGGGCCATGGCGGCGGCCACGTCCTCGGCCTCCAGGCTGCCCTTGTAGCTGTCCGGGCAAACGACGACCCGCAGTCGTTCAGACAAAGATCAGGCCCAGGATGTAGATGGTGATCATCGCGCTGATGCCCTGTAGCAGCGTGGCGGTGGTGAACACCTTGTACGCGGTGGACACCTTCATGCGGCTGAACTGGGTGACCACCCAGAAGAAGCTGTCGTTGGCGTGCGAGACGGTCATCGCACCGGCACCCACCGCCATCACGGCCAGGACCATGCCCATGGTCGAATCCAGCCCCAGCGAGGCCAGCATCGGCGCGATCATGCTGGAGGCGGTGACCAGGGCCACGGTGGACGAGCCCTGGGCGGACTTCAGCGCCGCCGCGATCAGGAACGGCACCAGCAGGCCCAGGCCCAGACCGCTCAGCAGGTCACCCAGCTGGTCGCCGATCGGCGTCTCGCGCAGCACGTTGCCAAACGCGCCCCCGGCCCCGGTGATCAGGATGATCGGGGCCGCCAGCAGGATGGCGTCGACCGTCATCTGGTGGAAGCGGTCCTTGATGCCGGCGCCCTTGATCAGCAGTAGCGCGAAGATCACGCCGATGGCCAGCGCCACGACCGGGGTGCCGAGGAAGATCAGTGCGTTGGCGAATATCCCGGCCTCGGTGTCGCGGGTGGCCAGCAAGGCGACGGAGCCGATGGAGATCAGCACGATCGGCGCCAGGATCGGCATGAACGCGCCCAGGGTCGTCGGGCGGTGCTCCAGCTTGATCTCTTCCCTCTCGACCTCCTGCCCGGTGGCCTCGCTGATCGGGTCCGGTTCCAGCAGCTCTTCGTCATTGGCATGCGCGTAGCGGCTGGCCCACAGCCAGCCCACCGCGGCCGCGACAGCGGAGACGAACAGCCCCACCAGGATCACCAGGCCCAGGGCATCGGCGATGCCGATGTTGCTGGCGGCCGCAATCGGGCCGGGGGTGGGCGGCACGAAGTTGTGCGTGGCGAACAGCCCGGTCGCCAGCGCGACACTCATGGCCACCACCGAGATGCCGGCGGTCTTGGCCAGCGCGTTCTTCAGCGAGTTCAGGATGACGTAGCCGGAGTCGCAGAACACCGGGATGGATACGATGTAGCCGATGATCGAGACCGTCAGGGTGGGGAAGCGGTCGGACAGCGTGCGGATGATCGCCTCCGCCATCACCACGGCCGCTCCGGTGCGGTCGAGGATGACCCCGATGATCGTGCCCAGGGCGATCACGATGCCGATGTAGCCCAGGGTGCTGCCGAAACCGTCGTTGATGACACTGATCGCCTCGCGCGGCGCGATACCGCCGATGAGTGCCATCGCGAAGGCGGCGATCAGCAGGGCGAGGAACGGATGTACGCGCAGTTTCGCGGTGGCGAACACCAGCGCGGCGACGACCACAATCAATCCGATAATCAGCATGTCGCGTCCTTTTGCCTTTTTATGAGTATCGATCCGGAGTCTAGACGTCCGTGAGCGGTTCGGTGTCCCGTGATTGGTCTGGGCGCTACAATCCAGACGCCATTTCTTGCCAGGGGATTCCTGCATGCATCGTGTTATCGCTTTTTCGGGGTTGATGGGCGCGAGCCTTGCGCTGGTGATGTCCGCATCGGCCGCGGCCAATCCGTATTCCGGGTTGCAGGAGCGCGAGATCAAGGCACTCTCCGCGCAGGAGACCGAAGACCTCCTGGAAGGGCGCGGCATGGGGATGGCGCTGCCGGCCGAGCTGCACGGCTACCCGGGCCCGCTGCATGTGCTGGAGGTGGCCGAGGAACTGAACTTGACGGCCGAACAACACCGCGAGACCGAGCGGCTGTTCGAGACCATGCGGGAGCAGGCGCGCGAACTGGGCCGGCGCATCGTGGAGGGTGAAAGGGAACTGGACGCGCGCTTTGCGGAGGGCGGGATCTCCAGCGAGACCATCGAGACGCTCACGGTCGAGATCGGCGAGCTGCGCGGTCGCCTGCGCCACCTGCACCTGTCCTACCACCTGAAGATGGACGCATTGCTCAGCGACGAGCAGAAGGCGCGCTATCGGCAGGCCCGCGGTTATCACGGCGAGGCGGAAGATCGTCCGGGGCCTGAGCATCACGGCCACGAAGGTCACCACCACTGAACGCCCGTGCCCTTGCCGGAAAGGAACTAACCGGCCGGGGCTGTGTTCGATTGAAAAGACGGTCGGAGCGCGCATGACGGGAGCCCTGAACCTGGATCTGAACCGGCCGGTGGTCGTGGAGACGGCGGCGCAGCCCTGGAGCGGCAGCCGTGCCGACGGCGTGGTGCGCAAGCCGCTGGAACGCGAGCAGGCGGAAGCGGGCCGCGCCACCAGCATCGTGCAGTTCCAGCCCGGAGCCCGCTTCCCGCCGCACACGCATGCGCTGGGCGAGGAGATCCTGGTACTGGACGGCGTGTTCTCCGACGAAACCGGTGACTATCCCGCCGGCACCTACCTGCGCAATCCGCCGGGTTCCCGCCACACGCCGCACTCGGATCCCGGCTGCACGCTGTTCGTGAAGCTGGAGCAGTTCGCGCCCGAGGACCGCGAGAAGGTGGTGGTGGATACCCACTCGGCGCCCTTCCAGCCGGGCATCGGCGGCTTGCGCGTCCTGCATCTGCACAGCTTCGGTGCCGAACACACCGCACTGGTGCACTGGCCGGCGGGGGAGCATTTCCAGCCCCACCGGCACTGGGGCGGGGAGGAGATCCTGGTGCTGTCCGGCGAATTCATCGACGAGCACGGGCGCTATCCCGCCGGCACGTGGATCCGCAGCCCGCATTCGAGTCAGCACGACCCCTGGGTGGAGGAGGAGACGCTGATCTACGTGAAGACCGGTCACCTGTGATGCCCTGCGCCCGGGCCTGCGCTTTCACCGGGTAAGGTGACCGAAGGCGCCCGGGCCGGGTACAGGGACCCCCTTTACACGGGAGCAGGCCGATGCAGCAGCCCGAATCCCAGCAGGACACTGTCCTCGACCCGTATCGTGCCCGCATCCGGGCGGCATACGGGGCCGACGAGGCGGCCGTGTTGCGCGACCTGCGGGCCGCCATCCGGCTGGATGCCGAGGCCCGCGCCCGTATCGCGGCCGAGGGCGCGCGCATCGTCGAGCGGGTGCGCGCCGACACATCGCCGTCGATGCTGGAGAGCTTTCTCGCCGAGTACGGCCTGTCCACCGAGGAGGGTGTCGGTCTGATGTGTCTGGCGGAGGCCCTGCTGCGGGTGCCGGACGCCGAGACCATCGACGAGCTGATCCAGGACAAGATCGAGCCCTCCGACTGGGGCGCCCACCTCGGGCATTCCTCGTCGTCGCTGGTGAATACCTCCACCTGGGCCCTGATGCTGACCGGCAAGGTGCTGAGCGACGACCCGCAGCGCCCGGCCGCCGCATTGCGCGAGCTGATCCGGCGGGTCGGCGAGCCGCTGGTGCGTACTGCCGTGGCGCAGTCGATGAAGCTGCTGGGGCGCCAGTTCGTGCTCGGCGAGACGATTGCCCAGGGGATGCGCAACGCGCGCGAGATGGAGCGCGAGGGCTACACCTATTCCTACGACATGCTCGGCGAGGCGGCGCGTACCGATGCCGACGCCCGGCGCTATCACGAGGCCTATGCCACGGCTATCGCGGAGATCGCGAAGCAGGCGCAGGGCGACGTGCGTTCCAGTCCCGGCGTCTCGGTCAAGCTTTCCGCGCTGCATCCCCGTTACGAGTACACCCACCGCGCGACGGTGATGGCGGAACTCGTGCCGCGGGCGCGGGAACTGGCACGGCAGGCGGCGCGGGCCGGAATCGGTTTCAACATCGACGCCGAGGAGCAGGATCGCCTGGAGTTGTCGCTGGACGTGATCGAGGCCCTGCTGGCGGATCCGGAACTGGCCGGCTGGGACGGCTTCGGCGTGGTCGTGCAGGCCTACGGCCGCCGCGCGGCGCCGGTGATCGAGGCGCTTTACGCGCTGGCGGAGCACCTGGAGCGGCGGATCATGGTGCGCCTGGTCAAGGGCGCCTACTGGGATACCGAGATCAAGCTGGCGCAGGAACGGGGTGTGGAACACTTCCCGGTGTTCACGCGCAAGGTGAATACCGATGTCAGCTACATCGCCTGCGCGCAGATGCTGCTGGACCGGCGCGACCGCATCTACCCACAGTTCGCCACCCACAACGCGCATACCTGTGCGGTGGTGTTGGCCATGGCCGGAGACGATCGCGACGGCTTCGAGTTCCAGCGCCTGCACGGCATGGGCGAGTCGGTGCACGCCATCGTCAAGGCAACGGCCGGCACCCGCTGCCGCATCTACGCCCCGGTGGGCGCGCATCGTGACCTGCTGGCTTATCTCGTGCGTCGCCTGCTGGAAAACGGCGCCAACAGCTCTTTCGTCAACCAGGTGGTGGACAGCGCCATCGCGCCGGCGGAGATCGCCCGCGACCCGCTCGCCGAGCTGGATGCCCTCGGCGACACCATCGCCAACCCGGCCATCCGCGACCCGGCCGATCTCTACCAGCCGCAGCGGCAGAACTCGCGTGGCTACTGCGTTAACGAGCCCGCCTCCATCCTGCCGCTGCTCGAGGCGCGCGAGTCCTTCGCGCGGACGCGCTGGCAGGCGGCGCCGATGCTGGCCGCGGGGCATGCGCCACAGGGCGAACCCCGCGCCGCGGTTTCACCCGCTGATCCCGAGAACCTGGTGGGGGAGGTGCGCGAGACCACGGCGGCGGAGATCGAGCACGCCCTGCGCGCCGCATTGATGGGGTTTGTCGACTGGTCGGCGCACCCGGTCGCGGCACGGGCGGACCTGCTGCGCGCCATCGCGGAGCGTTACGAGGCGCACGCCCCCGAACTGATCGCGCTGGCCAACCGCGAGGCCGGCAAGACCGTATGGGACGGCATCGCCGAGGTGCGCGAGGCGGTCGACTTCCTGCGCTACTACGCCGGCGAGGCCGAACGGCTGGAACAGGAGGCGGAGCTGGAGCCGCGCGGGGTGTTCGTTTGCATCAGCCCGTGGAACTTCCCGCTGGCGATCTTCACCGGGCAGGTCGCCGCGGCCCTGGCGATGGGCAATACCGTGCTGGCCAAGCCGGCCGAGCAGACCCCGCTGATCGCCACCCGCGCGGTGGAGCTGATGCGCAAGGCCGGCCTGCCGGAGACCGCCCTGCAGCTGTTGCCGGGTGACGGCCCGTCCGTCGGCGGGCCGCTCACCGCCGATCCGCGCATCAGTGGGGTCTGCTTCACCGGCTCCACCGAGGTGGCGCAGCGGATCCATCGCAGCCTGGCGGACAACGCCGGGCCGGACGCCGTCCTGATCGCCGAGACCGGCGGGTTGAACGCGATGATCGTCGACAGCTCCGCGCTGACCGAACAGGCGGTGCGCGACATCCTTGCCTCCGCCTTCCAGTCCGCCGGGCAGCGCTGCTCCGCGCTGCGCATGCTCTACGTACAGGACGAGGCCCATGACCGGTTGCTGGAGATGCTGCAGGGCGCGATGGACGCGCTGACCATCGGCGATCCCTGGCAACTGGCGACCGACGTCTCGCCGGTGATCGATGCCGAGGCACAGGCGGATATCCGCGACTACCTGAAGGCGCAGGAGGAGCAGGGACGGCTGGTGAAGTCGCTGCCGGTGCCGGAGACCGGACGCTTTGTCGCCCCCACTATCGTCCGGCTCCCGGGGATCGAGGCCCTGGAGCGCGAGGTATTCGGCCCCGTGCTGCACGTCGCGCGCTTTCGCGCGCGGGACCTGGACGCCGTGGTGGATGCCATCAATGCCCGCGGCTACGGCCTGACCTTCGGCCTGCATACCCGCATTGACGATCGCGTGCAGCAGGTGGTCGAGCGTCTGCGCGTGGGCAACCAGTACGTGAACCGCAACCAGATCGGTGCCATCGTCGGCTCTCAGCCGTTCGGCGGCGAGGGGCTCTCCGGCACCGGCCCGAAGGCCGGCGGGCCGCTGTACCTGACCCGTTTCGGGCGCCGGCCCGGCACACCTGCGGAGGCACCCGCCGCGCCGGAGCCGGGGGGCGAAGGCGTCGCGCGCACGGTCCTGCAGCGGGCCCTGGACGCGCTGGATGCCGGTGACTGGGCCGCGCGCACCGACCGGATGGAGGTGCTGCGCAAGGCGCTGCCGGAGCGCGCGGGGCTGTTGCGCCAGACCCTGGCGGAGACCGCGGCGCTCGACACGAGTCCGCAGACGCTGCCGGGGCCGACCGGCGAGAGTAATCGCCTGCGTCTCTATCCCCGCGGTCCGGTGCTGTGCCTGGGGCCGGGTGCAGAGGTTTCACTGGCGCAGGCGGTGCAGGCGCTGGGGGCGGGGTGTCCGGTGGTCATGGTGGCCCCGGGTGCCGAACGCGCTGCGCGGGCGCTGCGAAAGGCCGACGTCCCGCTGCAGGGGATCGACGGCGTCGTCGAGCCGGAAACGCTGGCTGTACTCAACGGTTTGGTAGCGGTCGCCGCGGTCGGTAGCAGCGAGTGGACCCGCCAGTTGCGCAAGGCGCTGGCACTGCGCGACGGGCCCATCATTGCACTGGAGACCGCCCTGATCGCGCCGGAGCGCTATGTGGTGGAGCGCCACCTGTGCATCGACACCACCGCCGCTGGCGGCAACGCCAGTCTGCTAGCAGCCGCTGACTGATGCCGGCCACGTTTTGCGGTGGCGTCGGTCCGGCCCGGTCGCGTTACCGGCGCTTCTTGCGGCGCTTCTGGCCCACCTTTACACGCTGGAGTGCGGCCTGCAGTTCACCGTGCGCCTCCTTCGGGATGGAGGACGAGCTGCGCAGGCGCAGACCCTTGCCGGTGCGAACGGCCGTCAGGCGGCCGTTCTCGATGCCGTAGCGGCGGACGATATCCCGCGCCGCATGTTCGAAGTGCATCGGCGGGTCGCCGCGCCGCACCCGTAGCGTTCCGTCCGCGATCTCCAGGCTGAAGATGATGCTCGCCTGCCAGATCAGCAAGGCGCCCGCCACCAGCAGCAACACAATCATCAACAGCAGCGTGATCAGCATGGCGTCCTCTCCGGTGGTGCCCCGACCTGCATGAGTCTGGGTCAGGGCGTAATGAATCCGTCGCGCCGATCGTAGCACTCGAACACGCGGTTGCGTCTCGCGCGGCCGGACCGATGGGCGCGTGCGGTGCCGGATGGCCAAAGGTCGCGCAGGGTTTGAATGTGCAGCATGCACATGGAGTGCTATTATGTGCTTAATGCTGTTTGTCTGGAGGTGAGCCATGAGCACTGCAGAGCTTCTGGCCCCGGAACGTTCCGAGGTCCTGCGCGAGGCGCTGGTCAATGCCGGCAAGGCGCTGGGCCTGACCCAGGCGGAGCTGGGCGAGGTGGTCGGGCGCGGGCGCACGGATATCAGTCGGGGCAACATCGACCCGGCCAGCAAGCCGGGTGAGTTGGCGCTGTTGCTGATTCGCTGCTATCGCGCGCTCTATGTCCTCACCGGCGGGGATGTCGGTGCGATGAAACACTGGATGCAGACGCACAACCACCACACCGGAGGGGTGCCCGCCGAGCAGATCCGCACGGTTCAGGGTTTGGTGGGCGTTCTGGAATATCTCGACGCGATCCGCGGCAAGCTATGAGGGCAACCTGACATGCCGGACTGGGATGCCCTGGTCGAAGCGGCGCCGCGTGTCACGCTGAGGGGGGAGGTCCTGCGCCTGGTCGAGAGCCAGGAGCAGGTCGCCACCAACCAGATCGTCAGCTCGCTCGACCGCCAGGCCGTTCTGGAAGAGATGCTGGAGGCCACCAAGCCGCCCCGGCGTCCGGGTACGGAACGGCTGCACTACCTGCTGGCGACGCCGTTTCGCTATCCGCCGCTACGTCACGGATCGCGCTTCGGTCGTCGCCACGAGCCCAGCCTGTTCTACGGCGCCCTGCGCGAGCGCACGGTCCTCGCCGAGGCGGCCTACTACCGGTTTGTGTTCTGGCATGGCATGGCGACCCCGCCACCGCGAAAGCTCGATACCCAGCACACGTTGTTCGCCGCACGCTACCAGAGCCCCAATGGCTTGCAGCTCCATCAGCCCCCGTTCGCTGAACACGCGGACCTGTTGCGTCATCCCGCCGACTATCAGGCCACCCAGGCCCTGGGCGCCGCGCTGCGCGAGGCCGGCATCGACCTGTTCGAATACCCGTCCGTCCGCGATCACGAGGCCGGCCTGAACCTCGGGCTCTTCAATGCGCGCCCGTTTACCCGCAACAAACCCACGCGCCAGGATCCCTGGCTGTGCCAGCTCACCGCCGACCACGTCCGTTTCCTCAAGCCCCGCGACGGCGCCCTGCACGACTTTCCCCTGACCCAGTTCCACTACCAGGGCCGGCTGCCGCTACCCGCCTGACAGCCGTACCCACACCCGTCATTGCGAGGCCTCGCAGAGGCCGTGGCAATCGGTCGGAGCGTGCTGGCCGCCGGTCGGTGGCAATGCCGGGGCAGAAGGCCCGACCTGATCCGGCGCCCTTGATCCCGGCGCCCGTGCAGGCACTCGGTGCGCCACGGGGTCTGCTACGCTTCGGCCCTTGTCGGACAGGAGAGATCAGATGACGGTTGCAGCGCTCACGGAACAGTTTCCGCATCCCGAAGTGCGATTTCGTCAGCAGGATGCGCTGGTGATGGTCGATATCGAGAACGCGCACGGCAGCGCGACCCTGACGACCTTCGGCGCGACGCTGCTGAGCTATCGCCCGAAGGGTGGTGCCGACGTGCTGTGGGTGAGCGATACCGCGTTGTACGACGGCAAGAAACCGGTGCGCGGCGGGGTCCCCGTCTGCTGGCCATGGTTCGGCCCGTACGATCCGGCCGCGCTGGGGCCCGACCCGAGCGACGAATACAAGAAGGGCCACGGGATCGCCCGCTATGCGTTCTGGGATGTCGAGTCCGTGGAATCGGTCGGCGATGCCACGCACGTCGTGTTCGTGCTGACCCCGGACGACGACATCCGCAAGGCCTGGCCGCTGGAGTTCTCGCTGCGCCTGCACGTCACCCTGGGCGAGGCCCTGGAGATGACGCTGGAGGGCGAGAACCGCAGCGATCGCGAGTGGCGCGTGTCGGAGGCCTTCCACACCTACTTCGGCGTGGGCGAGGCCGAGGGCCTGGTGGTGCGCGGGCTGGATGGGACCACGCGGATCGACAAGCTGGCGGACGGTGAACGCGGGACGCAGTCCGGCGACGTCGCCATGACGACCCCGATGGAGCAGGTGTTCGTCGGCCAACCGGGCACACTCGTGATCGAGGACCGGGACAACGCGCGCGAGATCGTCATCGAACGCGAGAACAGCGCCAGCAGCGTGCTCTGGAACCCCGGCCCGGAAGGTGTCCAGTCGTTCGCGGACATGCCCGACGACCAGTACCGCAAGACGGTCTGCGTCGAAGTCGCCAACGCCCTCGACGACGCCTACCCGCTTGCCGCGGGCGCAACCCACGCCATGACCATGCGGCTCTCCGTGCGCTGAGCGAGCCGTCGGGCAACGCCCCGGCGTGGCCGCCAGCCTCGCCGGCCCGGAGCGCAGAGCCGGGATCTTCGGGCTGGAGAGGCGGCGGAGATCCCGGCTCACCGCGTTGCGGTGTCCGGGATGACGCAGGTGGGGGCGCGGAATGGGGACGGTCCCAACCCTTTGCCCTGTCTCGACCTGTCACGCCTGATCCTGGTATTGCGCCAGCCCCGGAAGCGGTGCGCCTTGGCTACAGCGTGTGCCCGGTGAGTCGTCGGTAGATGGCGAAGCCGGCCTCGCGGTCACGGCAGCGCAGGATGGCGGCGCGGCCCGGGGTGGAGGGATCGGGCTGCAGGTTCACGCCGGCCGCCTCGGCGGCCCGGAAGTCGTCATCGCGCAGGTCGGCCTCGCCGAACACCGAGATCACGAAGCCGCCGGGGATGGGCGGTGGCGGGGTGAACGCCTCGCCGTCGGCCAGCGCGACCCAGGCTGAAATGAACTCCGGGCCGTAGAAGTCGAAGAAGCCGTTGGAGCCGCGCAGGTGGGCCTCGATCGGCCGGCCGCCGATCAGTTCGATGTTGCAGAGGCCGCTGTAGCCGGCCAGGTTGCGGCGTACCCAGTCGGTGATCCGGGGCTCGATCTCGGGCGCGGCGGCGCCGATCTCCCAGTAGATCGGGCGGGCGGCGTCCTTCGCCTCCGAACCGCGGGTGTGGGCAAACCAGCGGGCCGCGCCGTTCTCCACCAGGCAGTCGGTGCTGGTGTGGGTACCTTGCAGGCGCTGGCACCAGAAGCTGCCGGGCTCTGCCGGCACGTCGCCGGCCGGCATGGTGCGTGCGTTCAGCCCCATGCCGGCCAGGTTGGTGATCGGCTTGACGAACACCTCGGCGTCCGCCGCGATGCCGAGGTCCGTGGGTGCCACGCCGCAGGGCGCGGCGGTCAGTCCGGCATCCAGGGCCAGATGCAGTTTGTCATAGACAGGCCGGTGGTCCGGATTGAGCCGCCAGGCGGCGGCGTCGGACACGGCCACCTCCCGGCACGGCTCGGGCCGGAAGATATGCTCGCGTTCGGGGAGGACACCGACAAACGGCACTACCCGGCCTCCGCTTGGCGTTTTGCGTGGCCCGCCGCCAGGCGCTCCACTTCGCACAGTAGCGACTTGAACGCGGGAAACCCGCTGATCGGGTCCAGCGAGCGGTCGTCGGTGAGCTCGTTCACGTTGGCGTGGTTCCAGCCGTGCTGGCAGTGCGCCACGCCGGGCTTGATGCGGTCCGTGACCTTGGCCACGAACGCCACGCGCCCACGTGGCGAGCGCACCTCTACCGTGTCGCCGTTGACGATCCCGCGCGCGGCGGCATCCATCGGGTGCAACTCCACCAGCGGCTCCGGCATCGCCCGGCGCATGCGCTCCAGCTGCTGGTGCTGCGAGTGGGTGGCGTGCTTGTGGCGGGCGCCGCTGGTCAGCACCAGCGGATAGTCGCGGGCGAGCTCCGGCGTGGAAACCGGGCTCTCCGCCGGTTCACGGTAGACCGGCAGGCCGTCGTGCCCGGCCGCGCGCAGTTCCGCGGCGTCGAACTCCACCTTGCCGCTGACCGTGCGAAACCCGTCGATCCGGTACTGGCGGTCGCCTTCCTCGAAGCCCTGCGCAAGCATGTCGTCCAGTGCCCTGGCGAACACGGTGACGCCGTCCGGGTCGTTATAGACCTGTTCGCGGATGGTCTCCGGTATGCCCTCGGCGGCCTCGGCCCAGCTGGCCTCCAGGTCGCCGTTCCAGAACTGCTCTGCCATCCCCAGGCGCACGCCCAGCTCCAGGAACACCTCGCCATCCGGGCGCGCCTCGCCGCGCGGGGCAACGGCGGCGTGGCGGTAGCGCAGCTCGCCGCGGAAGTTGCAGCCGGGGTAGGCGATCAGCGCCGCCCGCTCCAGGCTGGTGGCGGCCGGCAGCACGATGTCGGCCATGCGCGTGGCCGGGTTGTGGAAGAAGTCGGAGGCGGCGAAGAAATCCAGCGCGCCCAGTGCCTGCTCCATGCGCCTGGAGTTCGGCCACATCGCGGTGTTGATGCCCATCGCCAGCAGGGCGCGGACCGGCTGTGGCTGCCCCTCGAGGATGGCATCCGGCAGCAGCATGCTCTGTGCCGCCGGCCAGTGGGCCGTCCACACCGGAAAGGTCTCGTCGCCGATGCGCGGCGGGAGGTTCTGCTTGCAGTGGTCGAACAGGTCGATGGGCCTGGGTGTGACCTTGTCGTTGAAGAAGCGGTTGCCGCCCTCGCGGTCGATGTTGCCGGTCACCGCGGCCAGCAGGATCACCGCGCGGTGGTTCTGGAAGCCGTTGGAATGCTGCACGGTGGCGGTGGGCGAAAGCATGATCTGCGCCGGCGCGTTGGCGGCATAGAGCTCGGCGGCGCGGCGCAGATCGGCCGCGTCGATGCCGCAGATCTGTGCGACACGCTCCGGCGGGAATTCGCCCACGTAGTCGCGGAAGGCCTGCACGCCGCTGCCCCATTCGTCGAGGAAGGCCTGGTCCTGCCAGCCGTTTTCGAAGATCAGGTAATGCATGCCCAGCGCCAGCGCGCCATCGGTACCCGGGCGGATCTGCAGGTGCACCTCGGCCTGCTCCGCCAGCGGGGTCACCCGCGGGTCGACCACCACGGTCGCGCAGCCCGGGCGGGCCTCAGCCAGGGGGTGCTGGTGGAACGGCGGGATGGAACCGCGCGGGTTGGTGGACCACACCAGCAGGCAGCGGGTGGCATCCGAGGCGACGGTGGAGGAGGTCTTGATCTTGGTGCCGAAGGTCACCTCCTCCGCCACCTTGGTGGAGGAGAAGCAGCAGCCACTCTCGGTCAGGTAGTTGGGCGAGCCGAAGGCATGTGCCAGGCGCTGGAGCTGCGGCCGGGCCTCCTTGGTATAGCCGGCGAAGAAGGCCGCCGCCGGGGCCCCGTGTTCCTCGCGGGTGGCGCGCAGGCGCTCGGCGATGGTGTCCAGTGCCTCGTCCCAGGAGATGCGCTCGAACTGGCCGCTGCCGCGCGGGCCCGTTCGCCGCAGCGGGTACAGCAAGCGCTCCGGATGGTTGCGCCGGTCGAGCTGGACGTAGCAGCGCGGGCAGTCGGGGCCGTCAATGGCGACCGGCTCGCCGACGGCGTCCAGGGTGACGTCGATGGCACAGTTGGCATCGCACTCGTAACAGGTACTTTTCACGGTCGCCATCGGACGGTCTACCTTGTTCAGCGGTCGTTCCTGATTGCTGCGCGGGCATTATGCCGGGAGCCTTCGGTCCGCCACGAACAACGCCTGGAACCGCGGGGCCACCTCTTTTTCACTCGTGGCCTGGGCGCCGATTAGCTTCGTTGGGGGTAAGGCAACACCTGGCACGGTCACTCGTGACAAAACACATCCCGTCATCCAGGCCAGAGCGCAGCGCAGAGCCGGGATCTCCGGGTTGAAGAGCCCGGGCGGGGAGGTCCCGGCTCACCGCTTTGCGGTGTCCGGGATGACCGGGTGTGGGGGCGGAACGGTATCGGTCCCCAATCGTTTGCCTCTGTCGATGCGCGTTTACGGACTTGCGTGTTGGCGGGTCTGCCTTGCGTGCCTCAGGCCGGTTGTCTGCGGGCCGCGCGGAGGGCACGGCAGATCCAGCCTTCGGGGGTATCTTCGCCGGTCAGCAGGTAGCGCAGGGCGTGGGGGTCGCGCAGGGTGTGGGAGATCGTGAGGGCGCTCGCGAAGCGGCCGCAGAACAGCAGGTGGTCGCCGGGTTGCAGGGGCGTGTTGTCGTCGGGCGCGAGGATATCCTCGCCTCCGGCTTCGCGCCGTAGTAGCAGCACAATGCAGGCGTGTCGCTGGCGCACGGGATGGTCGGCGCGTAGCAACTGGCCCAGGGTCACCGGCTCCTGCTCCAGATGGGCAAGGAGGGCCGGGGCTGTCCCCTCATCCAGTTGCTCGGTCCAGATGGCCGGCACACGGTCGCCGACCACGGCCGTGATGGAGCTGACTCGCTCGTTCGCCCAGTCGGTTGTCTGGTTGCGGCTCAGTTCCAGGAAGCGCGGCAGGAGCGGCGAGGTCAGATGGGCCAGGATCGCCTCGGCGATCACCCGGTCGTGGCGCATCACCAGCGGCAGGTCGGCCGCCGCGAACAGGAGCGAATCGCACTCGCGGTTCTGGCGTCCGACCATGAACAGCTCCGGGTTCAGCTCGCGCGCGGTCATCACGATGGACAGGTTGTAGTCGTCGCGGCCGGTTCCGGCCACGATCCCGGAGGCGCTCTCGATGCCGGCCTCGTGCAGGGTGTCCGCCTCGGTGCCGCGGCCCTTGATGCAGTCGGGCGGACAGTCCGCGCCCTCGGGGTCCGTTTCCACCAGGGTTACCTCCACGCCCTCCTGGATCAGCCCGGCATGCACGGCCTTGCCGAAGCGCCCGAAGCCGCACAGGATCCAGCGACCGCAGGGCGGGTCGATCGGCATCGGCAGCGGGCTCCCGGGGATACTCCCAAGCCACTCGTGCAACAGGTGATGCGCGGGGGAATGCAGCGCGAGGGCGAGGCGCTGGCCGAAGATGTCGAACGGGTTGATGATCTGGTCAGTCCCGAACGAGGCCATGTTCTTCTCTGTGTCGTGGCTCTCGGCACGGCAGATCACGGGGCGCTCCGGGTTGAGAAGTTTGGCGGCAATGGCGATCCGCAGGTTCACCGCATCGTCGCTGGTCAGCGCCACCACACCCTGGCAGTGTGGGTTGAGGAGCCCGGCATCGAGCAGGCGATTGGCGATGCTGGCATCCGCGCACAGACCGGGGATCTGCAGCGGGTAATCCTCCAGGACCAGCTCGTTGATGCGGTCCGGGTTCTGGTCGATCACCACGGCAAAGCCATTGCGCCCGAGCAGGGAACGCACCACCAGGGCCCCGGTGTCGCCATAACCGCACACGATATGGAACGGTCGCTGCAGCTTGCGGATCGTGCGGTCGAACGCATGCTGGCTGACGGCCAGGCGGAAGGCCGGGTCCTGGATCAGTGCAAGGATCTTGCCGATCGCATACAGCCAGGCCACCACCGACAGGTAAACGGCAAACACCGTCCACATCCTCTGCGCCTCGGTGAAGGCGTGGGGGATCTCGCCGAAGCCGATGGTGGTGGCCATGTAGGTCACGAAGTAGAACGCATGGAAGAAATCCATGCGCCAGGGCTCCCCCTGATCGTCCACGCCGGGTATCAGCACCAGGCCGAGAACGGAGATCGCGTAGGCCGCCGTCAGCGCAAGCAGGGGTGCCCGCATGCGCCGCAGGAACAGGAACAGCACCTTGTTGATCGTGGGCCCCACGGCTCGTGGTGTCTGTAGCGCTCGCGGCCGCCGTCAGCGGCGCAGCGCCACCGTATCCGCGATCAGCAGCAGCACGGAGATCAGGTTGGCCACCATGGCCCCGCCCGCCAGGGAGACGATGCTGGCCATGAACATCGCATCCATGCCCCCGGCATGCACGTGGCTCGCATAGGCCCATACCGCCGCGGCCGCGATCAACTGCAGCACCGCGACCAGCGAACTGGCCAGCAGCAACGCCCCGGTCTGCGTCCGGTCCCCCAGCTTCAGGGCCGTCGCGATGACGTTTACCACGATGGCTGCGAACAGCTCGTACACATTGTGGTGCGCCGGATCATCGATCTCGCCGAGAAAGAACCCGAAGTTCAGCGTGAACGCCAGGATGATGAAAAAGCCGAAGATCACCTTCTCCAGGTTCATGCGCATGCTCCTTGTCGTTCGAGGTAACGGCTCCTGCCCGGCGCCGCGACACGGGCCCCGTCTTCATCTGCCCGCAGCATGGAGCATGGCCCAACAAGCCCCGGATGGCGAGGGCAGGGCGCTCATCTCCCCACGTGCCGAAACGCCAGGGCAACGTCATTGCGAGGCCTCGCAGAGGTCGTGGCAATCGGCCGAAGTGCCACGAAGTTGGTCTCCTTACGGTCGCGCAGGGAGAGGCAACGGCCAAGATTCGATCCGGGAGCCACCCGTGGCATTCGCCTTCTTCCGGCCCGGCGTCTACCGGCAGCAGCTCGGGTCTCTTCGGCCTATGATCTGAAGTAATGATCCGGAACGATGTTGGAGGCGGATCATGAAACGCTATTACGACCTTGGGCCCTACCGTCGGGGTATTTCTTCACCGTCGCCGGAGGCTCGGCTCTGGTTCAATCGCGGGCTCTTGTGGGGCTATGGATTCAACCACGAGGAGGCCATCCGTTGCTTCGAAACGGCCATTGAGCATGACCCCGAGTGCGCGATGGCGTGGTGGGGCATCGCCTGGGCGCTTGGCCCGAACTACAACAAGCCGTGGGAGGCGTTCGCCGATTCGGAGCTGGCAGACTCCCTGTCACGCGGATCGACGGCACTGGCCCGGGCGCAGCAGGCTGCCACCAGCAGTCCGGTGGAGCAGGCGCTGATCAACGCGCTGCAGGTACGCTGCCAGACGGCAGAGCCGCCAGCTGTGGGCGCACTCGAGCGCTGGAGTGACGACTACGCCGATGCCATGCGCGCGGTGTACCGCGAACACGGCGAAGACCTCGATGTGGTGGCCCTGTTTGCCGAGGCCCTGCTGAACCGCACTCCCTGGCAGTTGTGGGACCTGAAGGCCAACGCCCCGGCGGAAGGTGCCAGCACGGTCGAGGCCACCGAGGTGCTGGAGACTGCGCTCTATCGCGAAGAGGCGCGCAGGCACCCCGGCATCCTCCACTACTACGTACACCTGATGGAGATGTCGCCGCACCCGGAGCGCGCCCTGCGGGTTTGCGACCGGCTGCGTGGGTTGGTGCCGGACGCGGGCCACCTCCAACACATGGCCTCGCACATCGACGTGCTGTGCGGTCAGTACGACAACGTGGTGCGGATCAACAATGAGGCAATCGCGGCCGACAGCAAGTATCTGGAGCGCGAAGGCGCCATCAATTTCTACACCCTTTACCGCTCTCACAACTACCACTTCAAGCTGTACGGCGCGATGTTCCAAGGCCGATATACCGACGCGTGCGAGGCAGCGGAGGGGTTGCGCGCCACCATTCCGGAGGCCCTTCTGCGGATCGAATCGCCACCAATGGCCGACTGGCTGGAGTCCTTCGTGCCGATGCACCTGCACGTAATGGTGCGGTTCGGGCGCTGGCAGGAACTGATCGACACCCCGCTGCCTGCCGACCCCGAGCTGTATGCGTTCAGCACCGCGCTGACCCACTACGCGAAGGGCGTGGCCAACGCCGCCACCGGTCGCATCGAGGAGGGTGAGGAACAGCGCGTGCGCTTCGAGGCCGCCGCGGCATGCATGCCCGACACTCGCTACCTGTTCAACAATCGCTGCCGCGATATTCTCGCGATCGCCCGTGCGATGCTGAACGGAGAGCTGGAGTACCGCAAGGCCAACTACGACGAGGCCTTCGCCTTCCTGCGCCAGGCCATCAAGCAGGACGATGGGCTTCCCTTTGACGAACCCTGGGGGTGGATGCAGCCGACTCGCCACGCCTGTGGCGCGTTGCTTCTGGAACAGGGCGAGGTCGCGGCGGCAGCGCAGCTATACCGTGAGGACCTCGGCTTTGACCCCGCGCTACCGCGGCCGTACCAGCATCTGGATAATGTCTGGGCGCTGCACGGCTACCACGAGTGCCTGATGCGCCTCGGACGCAACGAGGAGGCCACCATCATCAAGCAGCGCCTGGACCTTGCCACTGCCCGCGCCGATATTCCCATTCGGGCCTCCTGCGCTTGCCGAACGCGTGTTGTGCGTTGATGCGTGTGTCGGACACCGCGTCGCGCTGACCCTGGCGGGGGCGTTGCCATGTCGGTCCCGTATCGTCTATCCAGTAAGCGCTTCGTCACCCGTGCCGTGTTGCTCGTTCGAGCGCGGATGCGCTTGCTAATCCCAGAGGTGGCCCCAGCGTTCCCACCAGTCGCGGGCGATAGCGCGGTTGGCCACGTTCTCGCGCTCGTCGAGGACGGTCCCCAGGCGGATGTACTCGCCGCCGGTTTGCGAGGTCACCACCGGGTCCTGCGAAGCCAGCATCAGGGCGTACAGCGCCAGTTTCAGTTCCCACGGGTCATCGGAATCGAGATAGGGCACGAGATGCGGGACCGCCGGCGCACCGATCCGGCCGAGCGCCTCGGCCGCGGTGTACCAGGTACGCGGATGCTCCTCGCCCCCGTAGGTCTCGGTGAACGCGCGATCCGACAGGCGTTCGAGGTAGTAGTGGATCTCGTCCCGGAGGCTGGCGAACCCCTCCGCGGGTCCGTCTGCCGCGGCGGCGGGCTGCTCCTGCGGCGCGGCACCCGTGGCGGCGGGTGACTCCGCCGATGGCGGCCCGCCGGCGCAGCCAGCAAGCAGCATCCCGCCGGCCAGCCATGCGGTCAGCCACCAGGCAGAAGAGGGGCAAAACGGCAGGGGTTTGTCTTTCAAATGCCTTCCGATCCACGTATTGCCGAGGGTTTATCCGCACTCAATTTTCGGGGTCCTGTCTCCGGTAATGAGCCCCTTGCCGGGAGCCGGCCCCGCCTTGGCCCATCGGTACGGTCACTCTACGGTAACCGGCCACGTATGCGGCGTCCTGTCCCGCGGGCCGCGGGTGGTCTTCAGGTGCAAGACCGGTGCAGGCCTGGGGCGCGCTGCGCCAAGGGGATCCCTCGAAGAGTGATCATTGCTTCGGGGGTTCGCAAAAGGCGAGGCCCCCTGTAGCAGGGGGCCTCGCGCAGCCGTTAAAGCAGGATGGCTAGCAGGATGAGGACGGGAATCGGGATGCCCAGAAACCAAAGCAGTATGAATTTCATCTTGATCTACCTCGCTGATTGGCAGCAATCTGTACGGTTCAATAGTGGACGCTGTCGCGCTGCCGACCGCCGATCGTGGCGGCGAAGCTGGCGCTGAACGCCCCGATCAGCAGTCCCAGGAACGTCCACAGAGAAAGTTTCGCCATCGCGCTTCGGGCCTCATCGGCCACCTGTCGCGCCTGCATTTCCAGTTCCTCCATCTGCGCCTGGACTTCGCGGATCCGGTTCTCCGCCTGGGACTGGCTGACGTCGGTGTTCTGCGCGATCAGTTGCGCGAGATACGCCCTGTCGCCATCCGACATATCGTCCCACCCGCGGGCGAGAATACGTACCGCCTCGGTGCGCATGGCGGTTCTGTCGGAGTCGGTTGCGCCGGCGTCGGGAGCCGCCCTGGCACGCTCTGGGCGAAACAAGATATCCGCGAAATAGTCGAGCGGGCCGGTGGCGTCTCCTTCGGTCTGCCCATTAGCGCCTGCCATCATGGCAGCGCCGCCAGTCGTAGCCGCCGCCCCGACAGCCGAAGCACCGGCCTGGGCGGTGCTGCCGATGATCGCCGTGGAGGCGGAAACGAGCAGAGCCGCCGTGACGACCACGCTAAGCGCCCAGACGAGGAAGCCGTGTGCGGTATCCCGGAAGAATACTTCGTCGGTATGCAGATCGGTCCACTGGGTGCGCAGTCGGCCGGCCAGGTAGCCGCCCATGGCGCCGGCGATGATGTGCACGAGTATCAGCCAGACGATGCTTGCGAACCCGATGCCCTCGGCCGACACGCCCTCTCCGGCCCACGGCGAGACCGCCGAGAATCCCAGGCCCGTGCCCAGGAGCAGGAAACTGAGCGACAGCGCCGTAGCGACCACGGCGCCTGCGATCACCGCGCCCCAGGAAACGCCGGAGCGCCGTGCCTCGTTACCGATGTCCGTGGTGAATGGGTCATGCATTCCCGATGTGGCGGAACGCCCCGCCAGAGTGGGCTCGACAGATGCCATGGCGACTTTCCTTCGTGACAAGTGGATGAGACTGCATGCTGCGGTGCAGTCGCTCCGGGGTTCTGTGCGTTGCCACACCTTGGCGTCCCGGCTCCTTTCCATCTGCTCGAGTTTCCGCGCCGTTTTCAGGTTTTCACGGCGCGGGTCGCGAGGTGCGGGGCCATGCCCGCAGCGGTAAGACCGGTTGATCTCCGGCGCTGCCAGGCAACCCGCTGTGGCGCCCCGGCCTCCGGGCGATTGCGGTATCCACAGCACGCCAGCGGTCAGAGGGCGGACCGCCTGAACAAACCGCGTCATTGCGAGGCCTCGCAGAGGCCGCGGCAATCGGTTGAAGTACCAAGGGGGTGGGCGAATTACGGTGGAGCGGGGGCAAGGGGGCAAGACCTGCCCCGAATTTCCGAAACCCCGTCATTGCGGGGCCCCGCAGGGGCCGCGGCAATCGGTTGACGTGCCACGGGTGGGGGCCGCTCGTGGTGGAGCAGGGGCATGGGAAAGACCTGCCCCGGAATTGACTCGGGGCTATTTCTCGCCGATGCCAAGGCCGCTATCGACACCGGTCACGGGCACGATGCGGCCGTTCGGGTCAAGGAAGAGGTCGCTGGTGAATGCGCTTTCCCCGTCCTCGGTCGGCATCTCGGCCAGTTGGGTGTCGAGGGTATCGGCGGGGCGCCCGTAGAGCCGCTGGACTCCGCGCAGATCGCCGGGCTGCAGGTCGGCGAAGTCCTCGGTGTACCTGAATCCCATCACCTGCCCGGATGGCCCGGGATGGTCCAGGCCGATGGCGTGACCGATCTCGTGAGTCAGCGTATAGCGGATGTCGTAGACATCCTTGTTGCCGTCGAATCCGACCTTCCACTCGTGTGCTGGATTCAGGCACACCAGCGACTGTTCGATGGTGCGCACATCCACTTCCGCATCGGGTGCGTAGGCTACGTTGGCGAATGCCCGTCCACGCGGCTGCCCCTGGGCACCGAGGATGATATCCGCCTCCCGGGTATCGCTCACCTTGTGGAATGACAGACCGGCCGCGCGCTCCCAAACCCGAAACGCCGCCGCGGCCTCGCGATCCAGCGTCTCCATGGAGAGGGCTTCGCCCAGAAGCTCGTCAATCGGTGCGAGATCGCGGCAGTTGTGCGCATCATCGAACCGTAGCGCCTCCCCGGCAAAGGCATAGCTGATGCTGGCCCCCACCCCTAACTGCTGGTCTCCCCACTTCACCTTGTAGCCATCCAGCTTGAGCAGCCGATACCCACCGTCGTCGGCAAGGGCCGGCAGCGGGAGTGCCAAGGGCAGAAAGCCGGCCATTACCAAGGCCAGCGCGGGAAGGTGTGCATGCGTGACTGATCGCACCGCAGTCTCTCCTGGTCGGGCCCCGTCAAGAGCGCCTTCAGGGCGCGCGAGGCTCCCGCGCAGCGTAACATAACGGACGACTAACGCTTATGTGTGACATCGAACCGACGAAGCAGTCGGTCACACCCAGAGTCCGCACGGGGCGTCCTGCGATCAGCGCACCGTACTCGGCTCAATCTGCGGCGTGGACCCGCGCAGGCGAGGGTGGGGCGCGTATCCAAAGCCGAACCAATAACCCCGCAGTGCCGTGTGATTGCGGGCCTCGAAGAGGCCGTGGCAATCGGTTGAAGCCCCACGAATTCGGGGCGCTGGAGGGGAGCAGGCGCATAACCGAAGCCCTACGGGGTCAAACCTTGCCCTTTGCCCGCGCCTACGGCCCGTGCCGGAAAGCCAGACTGGATTGGAGAGACACGTTTGATGAATCGATCGTGGCCCGTGCTGGGCCTTTGCATCTCTCTGGTTTTCGCCGGCGCAGCCTGGGCGGACACCACGGAGCTGGACGGCGACTGGGCCTGTCCTGCCGTAATGCAACTGGCCGCCATTGGCTCGAGCCAGCTGAATCTGCAGCTCGATACGCGCTCCCGTCTGCATCCGGACGGGCGGTACAAGAGCGAGGGCGATGCCGTGGCCCAGTTCGGCCTGTGGCCGCTCACGCTGATCGCGACCAGCGAGGGGCAGTGGCAGCGCGAGGAGCAGCAGCTCACGCTCACCGTGGAAGCCCTGGACCTGTCGCCCGGCTCCCCATCAGGTGTCGAACTCCAGCGCCAGCTGATCCGGCAGATCACTACGCGGCTACCGGAACTCCCGCATACGGAGGTCACACGGATCGTCACCGAATCGCCCACGCGCCTCGTGGTCGAGCACGCGTCCGGCGAACAGTACACCTGCCAACGACTGTGAGCCCTCGCGCGGGCGCAGACCGAGATCTGCCCCGTCTTCCCCTTTCCTGACTAACAACGAGAGTCAGCCAGTCACGGGGATCATCCGGGGACGACAATGGCCCGTCGCAGGGTGCTTTAATCCGGGCCTTTTGGGAATGTCACTCCCCCCGGGGCCCTTGCCCCTGCACTGTCATCCCGGCCGGAGCGTAGCGGTTATCCGGGATCTCCCCCGTCGGGGCAACCCCAGCCGCCGCCGAGATCCCGGATAACCGCTACGCGGTTTCCGGGATGACGAAGAAGGAGGCGCGTGGAGCCGCTGGGCGCGTACCGCTGCGCTCCAGGGCCACCTTCGGCCACCGGGTGCTGGACACACCCGGGCCCGCACGGTCCTTGGACCTGGCTGACCCTCGTGGCGAATCAGCGTTTCTTTAAGATGGGGCAACGGGCAAGGTCGGAAAATCCGAAGCTGGACCCCCAGGCCGCCCGGTCGTCAGGCGGAGCTCTCTTAGGTGTCGTTTGCCTTCTGGTAGGCGCGCAGTCCCCCGGCGATGGACTGGACATTGGTATAGCCCAGATCCACCAGCTGGGCCGTCGCCAATGCCCCGCGGTTTCCACCATTGCAGAAACAGACCATGGGCGCGTCCTTGTCTGGTGCGACTCCCTCGATCTGACGCGTGATGGAATCCAGCGCTACATTGCGGGCGCTCGGCAGGCTGCCTTTCTGGTACTCCCCGGGTTCGCGCACATCGATGGCCACCGCACCGGATGCCAGGCTGGCGTCTACCTGTTGCGGCTCGATCTCCTTGATGCGAGCGCGCGCGGCTTGCGCCCGACGGAGAAACTCTTCGTCGTGATGATCCATAATGATTTTCCTTTCGGCGATGGTTTTTCGCGCGGTCAGTGCTGAGAACAGCCCATCCTCGCCGCGTCGCGAATTAGGTACGGGGCACAAGACAAAGTTCGACCGCGTTCTTGCCTGTGGACAGGAGGTGATCACGATGGGTTTGAGCCAGTGGTGGCCGTTCGGCCGCGTGCCGGAAATGAGCCCCGAGGAACTGGCGCAGGCGATGGAGAATGCCCAGGTGCAAGTGCTGGATGTGCGCACCGGTGTCGAGCATCGTCGGAGTCGTATCCCGGGCGCGCGTCACCTCCCGATCACGCAGTTTTCCAGGCAACGCCTGGCGGACCTGGAACTCGATCCCGATCGTCCCGTGGTGGCCATCTGCCTCAGTGCACACCGCAGCATCCCTGCCGTGCGCAAGCTGCGGGCCCGCGGCTACGAGGCCCGCCAGCTTCGCGGCGGCATGCTCGCCTGGTGGCGGGCAGGGCTGCCATGCGAGCGGGGAGGTGAAGGCGTCGGTGGATAAGACCTGCGACCGTTACGCGGGCCCGGCAAGCCCAGAAACGGGGCGGCCATCCCCCTCGGCCGCATGCTCTCGGAGTGCAAGGGCGCCGTTTCCGGCCCAGGGCCCAGCGTGCGAGCCCTTGGAGCGGCCGTTGCGCTCAGGCGCGCCGAGTAAACGCAGTTCGCGGCTTGCGTCCGTCCCCGGCCGGCCGGCCGGTATCTCAGTCGTCGTCCTTGTCCTGCTTGCTGCCCGGAGTGATGGCACGTCCCACCGCTCCGGCGGTCTTGCCGGTCGCCTTTGCGGCGCCGGTGGTGACGCTGACGGCGGCGCTTCCCGTGGCACCGGCGACCTTCACGGCCGTGCAGCCCGTGGTCAGCGGCAGGATGATGGCGAGCAGCAGGAGCGGGCGGGTGTAGGCAATCATCGGCTAGAGACTTCGTTGATGTCTGCGATCAAGGGTACGCCCGTCATGCCCGTGAGGCCATGGCATGTCCAAAAGGGAGCACCGAAATGGAGGATGTTCGGCGCCATCGTGGCCCCGGGCTGGCGGTCACGAACCAGCCCTCCACAGAACCCGCAGGTGCGCCGCTGGTCTGAAGGTCGAGCCCCTGTGGAGACTTGCGATGTCCCGTTTTGCGCCCCTGTTCGCTTCCCTGTTGCTGGTGCTGCCGATGGCCTGCGCAACCGCCACGGAGCCCGATACCGAGGCCTTGTTCCAGCACGAGCTGGGCCGGCTGCACGCGTCCGAGATTGTCAGCCTGCAGGAACGCTTCCAGGGCCATCCGCTGCTGATCATCAATACCGCCAGCCATTGTGGTTACACCGACCAGTTCGGTGGGCTGGAACAGTTGCATCAGGACTACCGGGACCAGGGGCTGAAGGTGGTGGGCTTCCCCTCCCACGACTTCAATCAGGAGGCCGACGACGAGGCCGAGACCGCCCGGGTGTGCTTCGAGAACTTCGGCGTCACCTTCGACATGTTCAGGCCGATCAGTGTGCGCGGCGCGGACGCCCACCCGATCTTCCGCGAACTGGCGCGCCAGGCCGCCGCCCCGCGCTGGAACTTCTACAAGTACGTGGTGGACCGAGAGGGTCGGGTGGTGGCGCACTTCCCCAGCCAGGCTGGCCCCGGGTCCGCCAAGCTGCGCCGCGCGATCGAGAGCATCTTGTAGCCCATCGCGCTATAGAGGCGCTCACGGAAAAATAGCGGGAGACTATCTCGATCATGGTGAATATCAACTGGAACTAATGGTTCGTGGGGCCTAGCTTCAAGGGCAGGTGGACAGTGAAGCCCACCCTGGCCGAAGGTGGCCCAGGGTCGGAACGGCTTGCGGTCCCTGAGGAAAGTCATCGATGACACATGGATGACGGCTTCCGAAACACGAACCAGCTGAACGCAGCGAAAAAATGGAGAACGATATGGGTGAGCATCAGAACATGGGCAAATGCCCGGTCATGCATGGCGGCGAGACCGCCGCCGGCCACTCGGTCATGGACTGGTGGCCGGAAGCGCTGAACCTGGACATCCTCCATCAGCATGACCGCAAGACCAACCCGATGGGCGAGGACTTCGACTACCGGGAAGAGGTCAAGAAGCTCGACTTCGACGCCCTGAAGAAGGATATGCACGCGCTGATGACCGAGAGCCAGGCGTGGTGGCCGGCCGACTGGGGCCATTACGGCGGGCTGATGATCCGCATGTCCTGGCACGCGGCCGGCACCTACCGTATTGCCGATGGCCGCGGTGGCGGCGGCACCGGCAACCAGCGTTTCGCGCCGATCAACAGCTGGCCGGATAACGTCAGCCTGGACAAGGCGCGCCGCCTGCTGTGGCCGATCAAGAAGAAATACGGCAACAAGATCAGCTGGGCGGATCTGATCATCCTGGCCGGTACCGTGGCCTACGAGAACATGGGTCTGAAGACCTTCGGCTTCTCCTTCGGGCGCGAGGACATCTGGCATCCCGAGAAGGACACGTACTGGGGCGCGGAGAAGGAATGGCTGGCACCCTCCGACGAGCGCTACGGCGACGTCGACAAGCCCGACACCATGGAGAACCCCCTGGCAGCCGTCCAGATGGGCCTGATCTATGTGAACCCGGAAGGGGTCAACGGCAAGCCCGACCCCCTCAAGACCGGCGAGCAGGTCCGCGAGACCTTCGCCCGCATGGCCATGAACGATGAAGAGACCGCGGCGCTGACCGCCGGCGGCCACACCGTGGGCAAGTGCCACGGCAATGGCGATGCCGGTGCGCTGGGTCCGGATCCCGAAGGGGCCGATGTCGAGGAACAGGGCTTCGGCTGGAAGAATCCCAACATGCAGGGCAAGGCCGCCAACGCCGTCTCCTCGGGCATCGAGGGTGCCTGGACCACCCATCCGACGAAGTTCGACATGGGGTACTTCGACCTGCTGTTCGGCCATGAGTGGGAGCTGAAGAAGAGCCCCGCCGGCGCCTGGCAGTGGGAGCCGATCGAGATGAAGGAGGAGGACAAGCCGGTAGATGCCAGCGATCCCTCCATCCGCCACAACCCGATCATGACCGACGCCGACATGGCGATGAAGATGGATCCGAAGTACCGGGCCATCTGCGAGAAGTTCATGGCCGATCCCGCGTACTTCCAGGACTGCTTCGCCCGCGCCTGGTTCAAGCTGACCCACCGTGACCTGGGCCCGAAGACCCGCTACATCGGTCCGGAAGCGCCGCAGGAAGACCTGATCTGGCAGGACCCGGTGCCGGCCGGCAACACCGACTACTGCGTCGAGGCGACCAAGAAGAAGATCGCCGAGAGCGGCCTCAGCATCGCCGAGATGGTCAGCACGGCCTGGGACAGCGCCCGCACCTTCCGCGGCTCCGACATGCGCGGCGGCGCCAACGGTGCCCATATCCGCCTGGCCCCGCAGAAGGACTGGGAGGGCAACGAGCCGCAGCGCCTGGACCGGGTGCTCAAGGTCTACGAGCAGCTCTCCGCCGAGACCGGCGCCAGCGTGGCCGACCTGATCGTGCTGGGTGGCAGCGTGGGCATCGAGCAGGCCGCCCGGGCGGCCGGATACGATGTCCTGGTGCCGTTCATTCCGGGGCGTGGCGATGCCAGCGCCGAGATGGTCGATGCCGACTCCTTCGCGCCGCTGGAGCCGCTGGCGGATGGCTTCCGCAACTGGCTGAAGAAGGACTACGTGGTCAAGCCGGAGGAGATGCTGCTCGATCGTGCCCAGCTGATGGGCCTGACCGCGCCGGAGATGACCGTGCTGATCGGCGGGATGCGCGTGCTCGGCACCAACCATGGCGGCAGCAAGCATGGCGTGTTCACCGGCCGTGAAGGCCAGTTGACCAACGACTTCTTCGTCAACCTGACCGACATGGCCAATGCCTGGAAGTCTGCGGACAGCGGCATCTACGAGGTCCGTGACCGCAAGAGCGACCAGGTGAAGTGGACCGCCAGCCGCATCGACCTGGTGTTCGGCTCCAACTCCATCCTGCGCAGCTACGCCGAGGTGTACGCCCAGGACGACAACGAGGAGAAGTTCGTGAACGACTTCGTCAGGGCCTGGACCAAGGTGATGAACGCCGACCGCTTCGATCTGGAGCAGTACCAGCAGTAAGCGCGGTCTGAACCGGGCGGTTTGCCCGGCATGCAGACCAGGACGCCCGGGACCATCCCGGGCGTTTTTTTGTGCCGAGGGTTCGGCTACTGCTGCCCGGTGCGCGAATTCCCGGTCGCCCCCGTCCTTCGGCTCCCGCGACCGCCGGAGGGCAACCGCCCGCGCCTGATCCTCCAGGCCTGTCTGGCCCCTGCGAGCCCGCAACCACTCGGCCTCCGGGTGGTAAACGTCGTCCGGCCTTCACCCAACGCCGGTTTCGACGCCCAGGTCGGGCCGTCCAGGACCTTCAACGAGCCCTTCCAGCCCGGACAAGCTCGTCAAGCCAATCGGTTGCCGCAGTCCGGCCTCGACAGTTCGGTAGCTAGCCGTAACGCCCGTCGATGCGTGGTTTGACCAGCATCGGGGCATAAACCCAGAGAAACCCGGCGAAGGCCGCGATCCACAGGAGTTGCGAGGCGCTCATCCAGCTGGCGGTCAAGGCCGGCCAGAGCAGGGGGCCGGCCACCCGTACCAGCGCCCCGATGGCCAGCAGGCCGAAGAGCAGCCCGAGGACCCGCGGCGGGTCAAACACGTTACGTCCGGTATGGCCCAGGGCGACGCGCGTCATCATCCCCAGGGTCATCATGCCGATACCCCCGTAGGTGAAGGCGTGCAGCGCGGCCATCGGGCTGAGGGGCGTGAATTCGGCCACGGCCCGCAGGGCAAAGCCGATCACGATCCAGCCGTAGGCCATCATCAGCACCCACAGCAGTGGCTTGCGCCACAGCGCCGGCGTATGCCAGCCCGTCCAGCGCATGCCATGCGCCACGGCCAGCCCAGCCGCCAGCCCCGCCGCGACCGGTGCCCATGGCAGGAACACCTCCACCAGCCAGAAAGCGAGCAACAGCACCAGGGCGAGACGGTCCAGCCAGTCCCGGTTCACCGGCGTAAAGGCACCATCCAGCCCGCGCTCGATAAAGAACGGGATGACCCGGCGCCCCATCATCAGGATCAGCGACAGCACCAGATAGACCCCGGAGTAGAGCCCCAGGCGCTGGCCGCCATCGAGCAGATCGAAGGCGCCCAGGTAGAACAGGCCGTTGCTCGCCCCCAGCAGCGCGATCTTGCCGATCACGGCGAGCTGGGCCCATTGGCGCGTCTGCCATACCGGGCGGGCCAGGGCGGCCAGCAGCCACAGGGTGAAGCCGAGATCGAACAGCGCCATGGCCACCAGCCCGGGATCCCCGAACAACGCCGCCACCCGGCCGCCGAGCCAGAGCCCGGCCAGCACCAGCAGCGCGGGCCCGTGGGTTGTCTGTACCCCGGTCCAGTTGCGCACAGCCGTGAGCAGGAACCCGGCGACGACCGCCATGGCGTAGCCGAAGATCAGGGTATGGCCGTGCCAGGCGAAGGGCCCGCCAAAGGCGGCCGTGGGCAGCGCCGCCATGTCGAATTGGTAGAGCCAGGTCCACAGACCCACGACCAGCACGGCGTACAGCCCTGCCAGCAAGAAGAACGGGCGAAAGCCCAGATGGCTCAGGGCAAACCGATACGGTCCCGGCTCTTCGATAGTCAGCTTCAACAGCGCCCCCTTGGCTCCGCCGGGCTCGTACTCGCCATCTCGTCGCGAACCACCCGGACGACCGGTTCGCACCCACTCATATAATGCATGCGGTGTGAAGCTTTTTGCGAACTTGGCCCCTTCGTCATTGCGAGGCCTCGCAGAGGCCGTGGCAATCGGTCGGAGTGGCCTGGATGCCGCTCGATTGCCACGGGACCAAAAGCCAGACACTGACCCCGAGCCCCGAGCCCCGAGCCCCGAGCCCCGAGCCCCGAGCCCCGCGCCTCGCTATCCCGTCGCGCGCATGCCGCCGCCTCCCCCTCCGCCGGGCGGGGGTGTCCAGACGTTGCGAAAGGCCTGATGCGTCTTCGGTGGGAGGTGGCGGGAGAAGCGCAACTCGACACCCCGGTCGGTGCGCACGGCCTGGATCCGGCCCTGCTTCAGCCCGTATTGTCGAGCGACGTCCTCGCAGCCCCTCACGAACCCGGACGGCGGCTTGCCGCGCCGCACGCGGGCAGCGCCATCGCGCAGCTCCACCGAAAACACCAGCCGGGCATGCCAGAGCATCAGCGCGACGCCAAGCCCCAGCAGGGCGAACATGATCAGGAACGTGAGCAGCATGATGGATGGCGGGACAAGGGTGCGCCCCAGTGTAGCGCACCCCATCCGCAGTTCTTCGCCTCCGCTCGTCGGCGACTCGTCACCGCAATAGCCCATTTAAGGGCCCAAAAGCCCCGTTACAAGCCCTGGAAATAGCCCTTCACATTCGCAAAGCCGCGTTAACTCAGTCCGTTACCGTGGTCCGACCCTGTCCTTGGCGACACGCTCAACAATTGTTTCGCATATTCAAAGCGTTCCTCTACCTTCTGGCGGTCCTCAACTTCGGGCTGTCCCTCACTAGCCCCACGGGCAATCATTTCAGCGTGCCGTAACAGCGCAGCGCGATCCTCTGGCCGCTGTACGAATCTCGCGACCTCGGCGATCGTTTCCAGCAGGCGGACAGTAACCGCGGTGTTCGAGCGGGACACTTGTCGGATCTGGTTGAAGGCCGCATCTGTGACGTCCACAAAAGTAGACCCTGGAGCAATCACCCTCAGCTGATCCGTACTGTCATAACGATAGGGCGATGGCATGTCTCGCGTAGCCAAACGACTCAACGCGGACGCCAGGTGGTCTACGCACGTAATTGCCGTGAACGGGTCATTCACTCCCGAGGAGAGGGCACGCAGAGCGACCTCCACGAGTTGGGTAACCGCGAACTCGATGTCCTGGCCCGAAGTCCGCTGGTTACCCAGGGCGAAGGTGTTGTTGACCTGATCCGCAGGCACGTCGGCGGCCCTTTCTCCCGGCCAGACCAGCATCAGGGGGCCACCGGAGACCACATAGTCACCGGGTACTCGCTCCAGTCGAATGACCACATCCTTTTGCATCGCCAACTCGATCAAGGCGTCCGTGTCGATGAACTGAATGTATCCGTCCGCGCTCGCTCGAATGGGACGAGCCTCCCGGTCAAATACGTCCAGAAATGCCGACTCGGGTGGTGTTGCCGACGTCCGTGGCGTCCCCCGCCCGATGTGTTCCGGAAACAGGCGGTCCACCCCGGCGATCAACTCGTCGCTCACGCGCGCCACGATTTCGTTGGCCTGCATCGAAACAGACACGTGGTGAATGAAATAGATCAGCACCCCCACGCTCGCGACCGCAAAGAGCACGCCGAGCGTGATTGATATATGAGGAACGAAAGCAACCTCCTCCGCGCGCCGGATGGTAAGGAGGACCAGCAAGCAATACAGGAAGGTGGCAACGAACGTGCCCAGCACGACCTGAGTCGTCGTATCGCGCAGGAAATTGCGGAGCAAGCGCGGCCCCAACTGCGACGTCGCCAGCGACAGGGCGACCAGCGTCATCGAAAACACAACTCCAGCGATGGTGATCATCGATCCGGCGATGACCCCCAGCACGGCGCTGGCCCCCTCGGCTCCACCGGTGAATGTCCAGCCCCACGAACGCAACAACCAGTTCGTCACCGGCCTATCCAGGGCGACGCTTATGAAGGCCAAAAACACCGCGCCCAGGGCCATCATGGTGGGGATGAACCATAAGCTGGATCGAATGCGGTCCCAATACCTGAAAGTCAGTGTTTTCACTATGACGCCTCATTCACTCACATGCTGTCCGCCGGCTTACCGTGGTCCGGCCCCGTCTTCCTCGATTCTCCCGACCCCGGGAGATCCTATCTTCCGTGGAGGATGACCAAGGCCGTTAGAAGCATCACGTTCGCGGCGAGGGATGCCCATAGGACGATCGTCTTCCAGTCTGGACTGGGTGGGGCCCCGGTTGTCGAGTGCGACGTCTGAGCCGGGCGAGTCCGGCGGGCGTCAGCACCTGGGTTGGATGTTCCCCCGGTTCGATCACCCCTCGCTTTCTTGGTATGGGGCGTTTGTTTCTCCTGGACATAGTCGCGATCGTAAAGCCCCATCTCTGTCCCCTTTTTTGTGCTACTCCGTTTCTACAGCAGAGTACGCTGCGTGTCGTCAGGACCGGAAGGGGCGGGGGAAAAGGTTGAGATGGCTTCATTGCGCGGCCTCGCAGAGGCCGCGCAATCCGTCGAGGCAGCCCGAGGCCTTACCGGTCGCCTTCGCGGTGCCGGAGCGGGATCCTCTCTCAGAGTAAGAGCCCATTTATGGGCCGCAATGCGCCGTTTAACGCCCTCAAACAGCCCTTTGGGTTCAGAAAGCCCCGTTAACACGCCTAGTTACCGTGGCCCAACCCCGTCGATGTGACCTGGTCGAGGTCCTTCACCCGTGCACGCGTCAGAACCCTTTACACCCGATGATCGCGTTTGCGACCGCCCCCCGTCGGGTGCGCGTAACCTACGGTTTTCCAACGTCAATATAGAGCGGAATCCAGCGGGCATGGATGTTGCAAATTCGTGGGCGAGCGCAGACCCCAAACCACAACCTGCCTGCGCAGACCCACGAGGTAACAACCATGACTACAAAGACTGTACGGGGCGGAACCCTCGCCCTTCTGCTCGCGGGAGGCATGATTGCCGCCGGCTCGGCCTCCGCCAGCGTCATCAACTGCTCCGATCTCGACGGCAACCTGGGCGACAAGGTCACGCCCAACCAGGGCTGCCAGGTCCTGGAGCCGCTTGACGGCAACGTGAATACCAGCCTCACAGTCGTCAACAATGCCGAGTTCTTCGGCTACTCGGACTGGCTGTTCGACGGCAAGTACGAGGACACCAACGGCAACCTGATCAACGACCCCAATGATCCGGCAACCATCGTGAGCTTCAGCGGCGATGCCCAGAGCGGGACCTGGGAGCTGGTGGTTCTCGACTTCTGGAGCAATTTCGAGAACCTGATGTTCGCGTTCAAGGATGGCGCCGACACCAACATCGTGGCCTACGACATGCTGAACGGCGCCCTGGGCGGGACCTACGCCACCCCGTTGACCGCCCCCCCGTTCGATTTGTCGGGCGCGGGCGAGGATCGCGACATCTCGCACATTTCGGTGTACTACCGCGGTAACGGAAATAACGAAGTACCGACCCCCGGCTCGCTGCTCCTGGTCGGTATCGGCCTCGTGATGCTCGGCTGGGCCCTGCGCCGGCGCAAGGATCCCGCCCCGGCCTCGACGGCGTAAGCCACCGCAGCATCCTGTCCCAACGGGCCCCGGAAGCGATTCCGGGGCCTTTCCTCTGCGCCCGGCGCGCATTCGCCTCCGGCGGGAGGGGTGCCGGTTTCCCCGCGGCACAAGGTTGTGCCGCCAGATCCGCTCGCCGCTGGGGGTTGAGCCTGATGCAGGCTGCAAAGCCCCCTTGCTATCGCAAAGGCAATCAAACCGGTGCAGTGCAGCGTGCGCTGCAAATGCCAGGATTCCATCACTGTCGTCCGCCCCATCATGGATGACACTGTCTGGTCATCGATGCCGTGGCAATCGGCTGGAGCGGCACGGTTGCCGATCGACTGTCATGGCCACATGAAGGTAAGGTTTGATCCCCGAGGCACCCCTCCGCCAGGGACCGCCTGATCTACTGCTTCGACGATCACGCGATCTACATCTTCGCCATCGGCGGCCACTACGACAGGCTCTGAACCTCTGACGTCCCGTATCGTGGGAGCCGTACGGTCGCTGCCGCGAAAGGCCATATCGAGCCCAAAAATGGCCATATCAGGCCCTAATCCAGCGTTCCAGCACCTTAAAGTATCTTTATTCCAATCGGTTACCGTGGTCCGACCCTGTCCTTGGCCGACCCTATGGAATGTGGCCAGCCCGCCGTGGAGCGGGGCAACAGGCAAGACCTGAGCCCGGATGTCCGCAGAAACGTGGGTGTCCCTTTGTCGACACTGCCTCGTCATTGCGAGGCCGCGGAGAGGCCGTGGCGATCGGCCGGCTCGGTCCGAGAGCTTGCCGGTCACGCCTGTTATACGGGAGCCGCTCGGAAAGGTGGGTGTCCTCTTTCGAGCCCTTGCGGCCCTTACGATTCGAAAGTCGAAGTCAGTTCGTTAGTAGGACCTGGCCCCGGCTTCCTCGGATTCCGGGGCATTAGCATGGACCACCACCTGATTACGACCGTTGCGCTTGGCTTCGTAGAGTGCGTCGTCCGCTCGTTTCAGCAGTGTGTCCGCGTTGTCTCCGGCACGGACGCTGGCAAGGCCCGCGCTGACGGTAATGGGTCCCACATCGGGGAATGGTTCGACCGCGACGCGTTGGCGCAATCGCTCCGCCATCGAGTAGGCGTCGGAGGCCCCGGTTTCCTGCAATAGCACCACGAATTCCTCGCCACCCCAGCGGGCCAGAAAATCGGGTTCTCGAATCTCTCCGGCCAGCCGTTCGGTCAGCTCCACCAGGACGCGGTCGCCGATGTCGTGTCCGTAGACGTCATTGACGCGTTTGAAATGGTCCAGGTCGACCATTGCCAGAGCCAGGGGGCTGCCGTAGCGATTGTAGCGAGCCAACGCGCGCTCCAGCTCCGAATCGAAGCGCTGGCGGTTCGCGACCCCGGTAAGGGGGTCCGTCGAGGCCTCGTGTTCCAGGGCGGCCTCCAGGCGCTTTTGCCTGGTTATGTCCAGCCCCACACCCAACAGGTAACGCTGGCCATCGACCTTGATTCGCAGCCCATTGAACAGGTAAGGGGTCTCGCCCTCGACGGTCAACAGTTTGCTTTCGACCAGCGTACTGCCACGGGAGAAGGTTTCGCGGATGCTTTCGACAATCCGCTCCTGCTCGGCAGTCGGAATGAGCGCCAGGGCGTCAATCCCGTCCAGCTCCTCCGGGGTGCGGCCCGTCACCGTTTCCATCCGTTCGTTCCATTGAACGAGGCGACCTTCCCGGTCGAGCATGTAGAAGACACCGGGCAGGCCGTCAAGGATGGATTCGGAGACCGCCTTCTCTCGTCGGAGCTGGTCTTCGAGGGCATGGCGTTTGGATATGTCCAACGCGACGCCCAGAATGTAAGGGACTCCCTCCAGCTCGACTCGATAACCGTGAAACAGATGGGGCCGGTCCCCCTCCGCGGTGCGCAGCCTGCTCTCCACCAGGGTGCTACCGACCGCAAAGGTTTCGGCGATGGCCTCGGCAATCCGGTCCTGTTCCTCCTCCGGGACAAACGTCCGGGCATCGGCCCCCTGCAGCTCCTCGGCGGGGTGTCCCGTCACCGCGGCCAGCCGATCATTCCACTGGGTCAATCGACCTTGCTCGTCGAGCATGTAGAAGACCCCCGGCAGGCTCGCCAGAATGGATTCCGAGAGCGCCTTCTCCTTGCGCAGTTGAGACTCAAGGGCGCGTCGCTTGGCGATATCGCGGAAAATCGTGGAGATCTGAAGGATCCCGCCAGAGTCGTCCCGGTGGATGATGATCGCCTGTGAGACCGGTATCTCGTTCCCCGAGCTGTCCAGAAGGGCTGTTTCCCCCTGCCAGGCCCCCTCCTTGCAGGCTGTCGGAAGCCCTTCGTCGAGCACCTTCTTGAGCGCCCAGGGCGGGTGGGCCCACCGCAGCGTTGATTCCAGGTCCTCTGTCTCCGGAGGGAAGTCCGATCGGTCCCAGCCCGTTTCCGGCTGCCAGACCTCCCCACTGGAGCGTTCGGGAAGCCCCATGTGGCGCCGCCCGGGGGCGTTAAGGTAAAGCAGCATGCCGTCGGGGCCGTGCATGCTGACGATGTCGGGCGTGCCGTCCAGGATCGCTACCATGCGGCGCAGGTTGTCCTCCAGCTGGTACTGCGGAGTGATGTCCTGGACCGTGCCGACCATGCGTACGGGGTTACCGTCGGTGTCGAACTCCGTATAACCCCGCTCGCGGACGGTGCGCACCTCACCGTCAGGGTGGATGACCCGGTGGACCACGTCGTAGGGATCGCCCTGAAACGAAGCCTCCAGCGCCGACTGCACCTTGCTCCGATCCGCTGGGTGGACCGCTGCCATGAACGACTCGTGGCTGGCACCCCATTCCTCGCGGGCCATACCAAAGATGCGGTAAACCTCGTCGGACCAGCGTATCTCGTTGGTGTGGAAATCCGAGACCCAGCTCCCTACCTGGGCGATATTTTGTGCCTCGGCCAGGTCCTTCTCGCGCTCTTGCAAGGCGAGCTCGGCCTGCTTGCGATCACTGATATCGCGCACTACCGCCTGGAGGAGGGGACCCTGTTCCAGATCGATACGGCTTAGCAGGACCTCGGCGGGGAATTCGGTTCCATCCCACGTGGTGTGGCGCCACTCGAAGAAGGCCTGGCCCTCGCGCAGGGCCCGGTCGATATAATCGGCTGCCGCCGGCCGGCTGGGGCAGCCGTCGGGCTGGAACGGCGGTGAGAGCTCGCCGGGATGGAGCGTCGCAAAGGTCGCAACATCGGGAACCCGGAACAGCGCCAATGTGGCCGGATTGCAATCGCTCGAAGCGATCGCCGTTGAGAAACATGATTGCGTCGCGGGACTGCTCGAAGGCCAGCTGATATTTCCAGTACGGCCGATTGGCCTCCCGTGGTGAGCTTTCCCCGTCCGCTGCTTCTTTCATCCTGGGTTCTCTCCCTGTCTTTCAGCCTTGTTCGCCGATCACTTTGGGCAGGCCGTGTCGCGCCCTCGGACCATACAACGAGCCCATCCGGACGCCTGGTCAAGTGTCTACTAGTTGGCGTTTCCAGGTCGGCCCTGACCCCTTGTCGGTCGACGCCCGAAGGGCGGCTGCTTGCTGAACGGCACGATTGTTCCGCAGGTGCTCGCTTCGCGCGCAAGGTTCGGTCCGGCAGGTCCTTGCCCTTGTGGGAGCCTGCCATGCAGGCGAAGACGCCGGTGGATCCGCCAGACCGTCAACGTGACGCCCCCTGCCGGCAGGGCATTCGTGCCGGGGAGGAGGGGGCAGGCCCGCTCCCGGTAGCGCGTGCGCCTTGCGTTGGCCCTGCCGAATGGAACTCAGGGGGCCGACCTTGCTTCGGTATCCTCCCACAGGAAACCATCGTCCCGGAACAGTGCCAGGCAGGTATCCACGATCTCGGGGCTGAACTGGGTCCCGCGCCCGTTCTGGATGACGTCCAGGGCCGCCTCGATGCCGAAAGCCGGTCGGTAGGGGCGGTGTGAACACACGGCCTCCACCACATCCGCTACGGCCAGGATTTGTCCCTCGAGAAGGATCTCGTCACCGTTCAGCCCGTCTGGGTAGCCGGATCCATCCAGTCGCTCGTGGTGCTGAAGGACGGCGTCCGCCACCGGCCACGGGAAGGCGATATCCCGGATGATGTCGTAACCGGCCCGGGCATGGTCCTTGATGAGCTCGAACTCCTTGGGCGACAGCGTACCTGGGCGGTTCAGGATCTCGGCGGGAATGCTGATCTTGCCCAGGTCGTGGATCAGGCCGGCCAGGTAGAGACCCTTGATCCGGTCCTCGGGCAATCCGAGCTTGCGGCCGATCGCCTGGCTCAGTTCGGCCACGCGCTTCTGGTGGCCGGCCGTGTAGGGGTCGCGCTTGTCCACCAGGCGGGCGATGGCCTCGACGGTATCGACCAGAGCCTCCTGCAGGGCGGTCTGGCTTTCGTCGCGTTCCTTTTGCGTCCGCAGGGCCTTGAGACCGCGCGAGAGGTCCCTTGCCAATCCTTCCAGCAGGGACTGTTCCTCGTCGTCAAAGGCCTCCGGCTCGGTGGCATACAGATTGAGGGCCCCGATGGTCTCGCCGTCCACCTGGAGAGGCAGGGCAATGGAAGAGGCGAATCCTCGTTCCCTGGCGGGCTCCCGCCAGGGCGTAAAGCTGGGGTCGGTGGCCATGTTGCGGGTCATTTGGGGCTTGCCCTCCCGGATTGCCCGGCCCGTAGGGCCCTGCCCCGTGGACTCGCTGCTGTCCCAGGTCACCACCACGGTGTCCAGATAATCCGTGCGAGGGCCTGCCGACCCCACTACTTCTACCGGGCGGTCGGCTCCTTCACGAGCCATCCCCACCCAGACCAGGGGGTACTCCCGGGCATCGGCCAGGGCCTGGCAGACATCCTGGAACAACTGGCCCTCGTCTTCGGCCGTGACCAGGGCGGAATGGGCCTGGATCAGGGCTCGCAGGTACTCGGTCGTGCGTGCGAGCCGGCGTTCGCGGGTCTTGCGCCGGGTGATATCGCGCAGGATCCCGAGGGCGTGCCAGCCCCCCTCGAACTGAACAGCCGAAACCGACAGTTCCACCAGGAAGACCGTTCCGTCCTTGTGCTGAGCCTCCAGCTCCAGGGTGTCCCCGACGACGGGCCCCTCTCCGGTCTCGACAAAGTGGCGCAGGCCCGCCTCGAATTTCCTTTGGTGCCGGGGTGCGGCAATCAGCGGATGCAGGGGCTTCCCCAGCACCTCCCCGGAGGAATAGCCGAAAACCTCCTCGGCCGCCCGGTTCCAGTACGCCACCTTGCCTTCCGGGTCCATGACCACGACGGCGTCCCGGGCAGTCTCTGCCAGGGTGGTAAAGAAGGCCTCCTGTTCCTGCCGCTGTTGCTGATGGCGGACCTCGTCGGTGATATCACGGAAGACGTTGAATGCGAAGCGCTGATCCGCTTCCGGATCCCGGACGGCATACGCGAAAAGCTGGTAAGCCTCTCCCGTGGCCAGATGCAGTTCCCGGCTGCGGTAATCCGCCCCTTCGGCGATTGCGCGGCACTCGGGCAGGGGGTCGTCCTGACGCGGGAAGAAGTGCCAGTAGGGTGATCCGATCAGCTCGCTATAGGACGCGCCCGCCTTTTCGGCGTAGGCCTGGTTGACGCGCAGGATCCGCCCGTCGTTGTCGTGCAGCAGGATGGGGTCCGGAATGGCGTCCAGCGCCTGGAGCCACTGTTGATGGGCCTGTTCGATCCGGGGGCATTCGAATAGTAGCCGAGTGAAATCCGCCGTCCTTTCGAAATACGAGTTGCGCATGCTCGAGATCCTTGCAACAAGACCGGATCAGGAAGAACCCGGTACGGTATAGAAAAAGCCATGCTAGCAGCCTGTCGAAATCGCGCCCGGAAAGGTGCGTGTCCTCTTTGTGTTGTCACTGCCCCGTCATTGCGAGGCCTCGCAGAGGCCGTGGCAATCGGCCGGATCGGCCCGAGAGCTTGTCGATAGCCTCTGCGGTGCCGGATCGGATCGGAAAGGTGGTGTCCTCTTTCTCCGGCTACGTCCCGCGCCCCGCCTTGAGACCATACATCGCGCGGTCGGCTCGCCCCAGCAGTTCGTCCGGATCGCCGTCTCCCGGGCCGGAGGCCCAGCCCAGAGTCATCGCCAGCGTGACCTCGCCCGCAGCAAGCCGGACCGGCCGGGACACCGCCGCCTGCAGCCGCTTCCCCTCGGCTTCGGTTGAGTGCTCGCCAAACAGCAGTACCGCAAACTCGTCACCCCCGACCCGGGCCACACACGCCGGTTCGCTAAGTGCCTCCTCCAGCCGGCGTGCGACGACTCCCAGCAGCTCGTCACCCGCCGCGTGTCCGAACCGATCGTTCACCGGCTTGAACTGGTCGAGATCGATGAAGCCTACGGAGAACGCTTCGCCGGTCCGTTGGGACCAGGCGATTGCGTCCTGCAGGCGCTTATAGAAAGCACGCCGGTTGGGTAGACCGGTCAGCGGGTCGTGGCTAGCCTCGTGCTGCAGCTGGCGTCCGGCCTCGTCGAGCTGTGACGCCTGCTCGCGCAAGTCATGGTGCATGGTCACCAGGGTCCGCCGGGTGAGCAGAATCAGAGCCAACGCGAACACCACGCCGCCCCCACCGAACACCAGCATGAAGCGCTGCGTGTGCGCCCCGACTTCGCCTGCGCGCTCGGCTGCCGCTTCCATCTGTGCGCGTTCATGTGCTCGCAACGCCTCGATGGAGCTGTCGAACTCCCGATCCAGATCAAACAGACGCTCGCTCAGGATCGCCATTGCCGGCGCGATCTCCTCGCGGGCCGCCAGGTCCACCACCTGGTCCTGCAGCCTCACGATCTCCGGGATCAGGGCATCCTGTTCCTCGAGTCTTGCCCGCGCCGCATCCTCGGTCACGCGCTCATTGAGGGCCGCGCGCACCTCGCCGACCCGGTTCCCCCAGCGGTGGTACGCCATCATCAGGTCATCACGCTCGAAGGGGTCGTCGGTGATGACCTGATTCACCATGGTCTGGTGGCGATTGTAGGCGGCCTCCAGCAGATCGGACGCCAGCTGGATGCGCTGTCCTCGCTCCTCCGTGATGTGACGCAGCTCGTCCAGCAGGCGCTGGTTCTGCCACAGGCTGTTGCCCACAATCACAATCATGCCCGCCAGCAGGACCACGAAAGCGACCGTGATGGCGTTCAACAACCGCCCGCTGATCCGCTGCACCTTTTGCGAGAACTGCATCGACTACTCCTTCCAAGGGGCGAGCATGGGGAGCCACCCTCCCATGGGCCAAGCGCCCCGCACTGTCGCGCGGATTCCGGATAGTATCGGATCAAGCCGTGATTTCTTACTCGAATATGAGGCGGAGGGCCAAAGCAACATCTGCCCCGTCATTCCCCGCCGTCATTGCGAGGCCTCGAAGAGGCCGCGGCAATCCGTCGGAGCGGCCCGAGACTCTACCGATCCCCTTTGCGGTGCCGGAGTGGGATCTAATCCCAGAGCAAGAGCCCATTTATGGGCCGGAATGCGCCGTTTAAGGCCTTGAATCAGCCCTTAAGGTTCGGAAATTCTCGTTAAGTCAGTCCGTTACCGTGGTCCGACCCCGTCGGGGTGTCTTGCTCCTTCGGATCCGAAGCGATATTTTAAGTCAGGCAGTTACCTTCTTCCGGCTCCATCCTTACCCTCCCGGAACCGTCACGGCCAGAACAGGCAAACACGTAATCGTTCCCCGTCCGTTTCCGAAAGAGGTGCTGACAGAACAAACCTTGCTTCGCTAGACAGGTATCGTTTCATTGAAGACGCAACGAGATCTAATGTGTCCGGCGTGACGGACTGATCGACTGGCAATACCACAAGCGCCGAATAAGGCTCCCCGTATTCCATCAGCTGTGCAGTGAGCCGCGCTTCCATTTCATTCGTGTGACTTCGCACCGTGGGGATTGGGTATTCGGTCACCCTGCCAAGCCCGCCGGCTTTAGGGAGCACCCACAACACATCGGTGACATCAAGCCCTACCATTCCCGGCGCAACAGCACGCTGGAACAACCCGGCCACTTCCGACGAGTGAGCGCCCGGGAAACGTATTTGTCTGCCCCCGCTCTCCTCCCCGCCGAGGTACACCTCCGCGATCGCTCCACCAGCCACGCCATCTCGATCGTGAAGCCACATCTCCAAACCGACAGATCCGTCAGGTTCGACCGGTGGATGCTCACTTCTCAAACTGCCGGTACGGCACCGAATAGCGGGGAATGGATCGAAACCCGGAATCCCGATCCATTGCGTCCATTGTGTTTCATTGTCCGCAACGATTTGGCTCTCGTAATCTTCCAGTTCCATTTCATCTCCCCGGTGGGTGGTGGGTGCGTTATAAGCTCGAAATGGCCTTGGGGCTACCGCTAAGATGGGTGTCTGTTTTCACTGGGCCACAAAACATAGGGCCGGATTTCCAGTCAAAAAAATGGTTTATCCGCGCCCGCTTTTCTCACCTGTGTCGATTGGGGTTACTCCTGTGATCTGGTATATGTATTCCGAACGTTCACCATCTCGACATTCGTAGTAGGTAAACATTTCGCCTGCTTTAATGGTCTTTGACTGGAGGTTCAAGCGGTCTTCCGATTTCTCATCATGGCCGCCGTAGTCTAGGCGGAATGGGGCAAGCGCGTCTGTGTCGACTTGAAGGATGAACGGATATTTCTTGTATGTTGTTCCATGCCCTGTCCAGCAAGTGTTGTATCCAAAGGATTGTATTTCGGTGTTTATTCGGTTCTCCGAAGTGAGTACGACCTGTAACACGATTTTTGATTGTGGGTCTGAGTCGTAGTCCTGGTTTTCCGTCATTTCGCATACTACTCTTGATAGCGACATTGGTATTTCTCCTGCGGGTGGTTGGTTAATTTGTTGTGAGACAGAAAAGTTCCAACGTGAGGGCGCGGGGCTACGGGGTCAAACCTTGCCTTTTGCCCGGAGGTACGGATTGAGAAAGTGGAGCACGCGGAGTGGAGGAGTCGGCGTCATCGCGGAGTGTCTTCCAGCAGGATCTGGGCCGGTGCCCCCCTGTGTGTCAACGTCCAATCCAACAGCACCTGATCGGTTTTATCTGTAACATTCAGGGCGCTCACGGAGTGGAAACATGTCTGATTCCAATGAAGTTGTCACCGATCCCCGGCTTGAGAAGCGGACGCGGTGGCTCGTGCATTCGAGCATATGAGCTTCGGCCCCAAAGTAATTCTGGTCCCTTTTCTCAGACTCGCGGTATTAGCGGAATTCAGGTGTCTAACCCCCGCCCGGACTATCAGGCTGTTCGAATACCACCCACTCGTGGGGGCAGTCTTGGCAGGCGCTGGTGTACGTTGGGCCGGATTTGGTCACTCGGACCTTGCGTGACTGGCAGGCCGGGCAGGGCACTTTCATTGAGGTGTTGGTGCCGCAAGAGTCGCAGTGCGCGTAGTAGCCGTACTTGCCATACATGCCTGTCAGCTTGTTTTGCTCGCCGCAGTTCTTGCAGGCCAGCTTGGATGCCTGGCTTGGTTTCGTCACTGGCGTGGGCGCGGCCTGGGCCGGTTGGGGCTCTGGCGCGGGCGGTCGCTGTGCCTTGGGTGCTGGCTCGGGCGAAGCCGGTGGCGCCTGTACCTGCGGGGCCGGCTCGGCCACGGCCGACGCCTTTGCACCCTGCCGGAGGTGGCTTTGCAGCAGGAAGTCTCCGATCCCTTCGATCTCCTTCTGGCTGAAGCGCGGCCTTCCGGTCACCAGTCCCTTCGCCCGCGAGCCGACCAGTTCGCGCACCTTCTCCGCGACAAACTCGCTCTTCACCACTTGATTCGCGATCGCACGAGGCATGTCGTCGCGGTGAAGGATCGCGCTGCTGGATACTGCGCAAAGCGTCCTCCAGTCCCGCAAGCTAATCTGCGTTTGGACGCCCAGCAGTCGGCCGAGGAACTTCTCCACGTTTTCCTTCAGGAGCTCCTTCACCAGCGCCTCTTGCAGCTCCGCCTGGCGCACGGGCGAAGGGATCCCGTACCAGTCGCCGCGGTAGCTGCGCGACCACTCCCCGTGGCTATTCACTTTCACCTCGCCGTAGATGCTCTTCGACTCGATCACCACGAGCCCGTACGGGTGCACAACCAGGTGGTCGATCTGCGCGCGTTCCCCGTTTTGCTCGACGCGCAGGTCGTTGATGATCCGGACGCTCTCGTCGTCGCCAAACTCGCGACGCAGGTAGAACGCCACGTCCTGTTCCTGCTGGTGCCCGGCCTTTGAGCGTTCATCCTGACCGCTTGGCCCATCCTTCTCCTTAAGAATCATCGAAGCTCCTGAACTGAATTACTCGGTCTCACCGCCTGGGCGGCGCAGGCTATTAATCGCACGTAAGATCAGACATCCGAAGCCCCCCTGGGCGTCGAGCGGCTGCCATGAAGCAAAAGGCAGGGGGTTGACCCCTCTGTTTTGCGTGGTCCCCGCTGAACCGGTGCCGTCTCGTCTCGTTCGGATCATACGACCTTGGCGCCAAAGGCAGTTTCAGGGCCCAAAATGCGCCGTTTAAGGCCCTGAATCATCCCTTCAAATCCGGAAATCCGTGTTAATACAGCTTGTTACCGTGGCCCGACCCCTTCATATTCTCAAGAGCCCATTTATGGGCCGGAATGTGCCGTTTAAGGCCCTGAAATAGCCCTTCAGATTCCATAATCGTTTTAAAGTCCGTCGGTTACCGTGGTCCGACCCCGTCATGAGCTCCAGTGGTTGACGCTGCGGCGTCCTGGCCGTCCGCCGTCACGTCAGCCATGCGAACATAAATCTGTCCCCGTTTTTATTCGGCCTTTGGCGTTCTAACGGTTCCGGATGCGCTCAACAGTATTAACAGCGCGCCGGAAGCAAGGGTGAACCTGAATTTCCTCAAAGAGTGGTTCGTGATACTCCTGATAGGAATAAAAGGTTTGACTTCCACCTCCCCCGCCAAGGACGAAATCTCCAATAAAACCGATTTCGTACAGCACCGAAAGGAATCCCGTAATATCTGTATCGTCTACGAGTCGATTGAACCACTGCTCGTTAACAGCAACATTGAGCATGACTTCCAGCACCATCTCTTCAGCTTCTTCATGCTTAAGGTGGTACTTGCGCCGAAAGAACTTTGTCTTCCAATAGTGCATGACAGCATTCAGCCCAGGATATTGGTTTGAATACTCCGCGCAAAGATCGTCAAGCTTCCAGTTGGAATATTCCGGCTCAGAACGCTTCAGTCTCTCATCAGATGGATCTTCAGATTCGATATCCTCGGTGTAGTACCGGGCAAGCTGAATGAGTTCGCGAGGTCTGGAAAGTGTTCTTTCCACTAGCCAATTATCAGTGTTCGAAGTTCCAATCGTGCGAGGAAAAACCGAATAAAATGGGTCATTTAACTCGCCTTCGCCATCGCGACGCCGATTGAAGTTTATACGCTCGCTGAGAATTGCGACTAACTGCTCTTGCGTCCAGCGAATTCGTTCGACATCGCGATATTTGTCTGCATGTTGGGTCTGGCCAAGAAGAATCGTATACACGTCCTCACGTAAAAAGATGACTGTATGTATTGCAGCATTAAGACCGGACAAATAGTTGGACGCCGACAGCAACCCCAGAAGAAGATTGTTTGCCGTTTCAGAGTTGTCCCACCCGAGGTCAAGATCATCAACCAGGGCAACGAAACGTGCCCCACCTTGGCGCAGTTCGGTGACATGGTGCTGAAGTTCTTCAATCCCTGACGTATCTCGAAGCTCCTTCTCGACGGATAACCCGAATTCCCCAAGGCATCCAGCCTTTAACTTTAGCTGATTGAGGATGTCAGTGATGTTTTCGACAAAATCTTTCGACGTTCGATTCAGTGATTGAGCAACGGAGCGGGCATAGTCCAAGCTTCCAGAGCAGTAGTTGCCTTTGCTTCGGTGACCAATTTCGCAAAGGCAATCGGTCAGTATTTGTCTGAGCCAAGTATGCTGAAAGAAGATTTCTTCGCCAAAACCTGTGCGCAAATCGGTATCATTGAGAACAGTGCGCAGGGTATTGAATTTTGGTGTGATTCTTACAACATGGGTATTGGTCTCACCCGAAAAATGCTCATCGAGCTTCTTTAGAAGAGCGCTTTTTCCCGAGCCCTTGCGGCCAATGACAATTGACCGCCGGCGCTCAGCGAGCCTTTGAAACGCGTCAGAACTTACGAAATACTCGAGAAGGTGCTCATCCTTCTCAGCACTGTCGTCGCCCCAATCTATTCGATTCAGTTGCATGAAGCCGTACCTCGGGGAAGTTTTGCGAACGCTACCATAGACGCCGAACAGTGATTGGGTAGCATGCATGGATGTTGGATCAACGTGCGCGCGTGTTTAATTCGATATTGTACCGGCCGAGGGGCTTTGGAAAGGGGCCGGGAGTCAGTGGGGTGCGTGGCCGAGCATGTTTTGAGCGCCGGGTTATGTCGTACCGGTGTCGACGCGGTTAGGGGCGTCGGACGGGCAATGAAGCGTTGATGCTGCTGGTCGATGGTCATGTCAGGCGCCAGTGGTCGTTGTCGGTGGTGGCCTGGCCGAGGATTTGGAGGGCGGCGAGGACCTGGGTGATGGACTTTGTCGGTTTGCGCTTGAAGTGGCTGGCCAGGGCGTCCGGGGTTTGGGGGCCGATGGCGAGGAGGCGGCGGACGGCTTCGACCTGGTCGGGCATGGACTTGGGCCAGGTGGGCTTTTTGGCCGGTTCGGTCGTGGTCTCGGCGGCGGCCTCGGGTTTGGCTTCCAGCGTGGCGGTGGTCTGGGTGGCTTCGGGGGCCTGGTAGTCGGGGCGTAGCCAGTGGATGTGGCCCTGGGCTTCGTCGGCGGCGCGTTCAGTGTTGAGCGCGACGAGGCGGGTGAGGAGTTCTTCTTCGGCTTCGGCCTGGTCGGCGGGCTTGTTCGGCAGCGGGGTGGTGGCGCCGGGGCGGCCGACGAGGCGGTCGGCGAGGTCGTTCCAGCCGTAGGCGTCGAAGACGGCGCGGTCGAGGTCGTCGTGCAGTTCGCGCAACAGGGAGACGAGGCCCTGTGCGTGGATGGTGCGTTCCTTGGCGCTCAGCGGTTCTTCGGCGCGCAGTTTTTCCAGCACGTTGTACATGCCGGTGAGGGTGAGGTCCGGGTGTTTGGCCTGGCGTGCCTTGCGGTGGGCGTCGATGCGTTCGGCGAGGTCGCCGATGGTGGCGGCCTGCTGGTCGTCGAGTTCCGGGAAGGGGAAGGTCTCGAAGCAGCGGGTCTTGTTGTAGCGGGGGCGGTCTTCCAGGGTGCCGCCCATGGCAAGCGCCCAGGTGAGATGGATGCGGCTGGATAGGACACCCAGGGCGGCGGGCCGGTCGATGGCGATGTTCACCAGCATGTTGTCGGGAAGGATGTCCGCGTCGAGAAACTGGAAGACGCGATGCTTCGTGGTTTCGACGGTGGCGATGTAGCGTGGCAGTCCGGCAGCCATGGTCCGCCAGTCTCTTCGGGGTTCGCCAAACATCCACCAGTTGTCGCGATAACCAGCCCGATTATTCTGGTCCCTCTCGGGTTTTACACGCTCTAGAATCCACTGGTAGATCGCTGGAAACTGGTCCTTTGCCTCGTCGATGGAGTGGCCAAAAAGATCAATGACCATGACGTCGCGCGGCGTCTGGGTCAGGTCCCGTCCATTCCGGTATTGCCGGATGATCCGAGAGCTCGGGGAATCCGACGCCCAACCGAGCTCAATGGCCTGCTCGACCGTCACGATAAAACCAGAGCCGATGAGCTGTACGCCGCGTGATGCGAGCTTGGCGTTGGCCTTCAGAAGTGCGCTTCCGGCTACGTTGGCTCCAACCGTGATATCTGCAAACAGCTTTCCCGGCCTTTGGCTCAGCTCCACGTTGCGTGCGTCGTCTCCGGTATCACGTTCGTTGACGACATGGCGCAGGGTGCCGGGCTGGTCTCCGGGTACGCCGACGGTCATGGCAATGCGCACGGCGGCACCGTCGGCGCTGTCCACCCAGGGGTGGTCGGGGATGGCGAAGGCGAGCGACAGGGGTTTCTTGCTGTCGTTCAGGTGCGGTTCGAGTACGCGGCGGTTGAAGGTCTGGCGAAGGCTGTTGGTGGTGATGAAGCCGAACCGCGGGGCCTCGCCCTTGCGCACCTTCTCGGCGGCGATGTGCCACCAGTACATGACGAAGTCGGCGGAGTCCGGGACGATGCCCTTGAAGACCTTGCGCACGGCGTCCACGTAGCCGTCGCCCAGGGCGCGGCGCATGGTGGCGGCGCCAATAAACGGCGGGTTGCCGACGATGAAGTCGGCTTCGGGCCATTCGGCACGGCGCGGGTTGCTGTAGTGGTAGACGGGGGTGCGGCCGCTTTCGTCGGGGATGAGTTCGCCGGTGACGGGGCTTTTCTTGTAGCTGATGCCGTCCCAGATGGTGACGGGTTCGCCGTGCTCGTCGGTCATGGGTTCGCGGGCATCAAAGTCGATCAGCGCGTCGCGGCATTCGATGTTGTGGAAGTCGCGCAGGATGGGTTCGGGCAGGCTGAGGCGGCCGTGCAGGCGGTAGTGCCATTGCAGGTAGCCGATCCACAGCACGATTTCGGCGATGGCGGCGGCGCGCGGGTTGATCTCCAGCCCGAGGAACTGGTGCGGGTCGACGGTGAGGCCTTCGGTGTCGAAGGTGGCCTGGCCGGCGCTTAGGTCGCGGATGAGGTTGAGCACTTCGCCTTCGAGGCGCTTGAGGTGTTCCAGCGCGACGTAGAGGAAGTTGCCGGAGCCGCAGGCGGGGTCGAGCACGCGCGTCTCGCACAGCCGGTGGTGGAAGCGGTGCAGCTCGTCCAGGGCCTTGTCGGGCTTGTTCTGTTGCAGCCAGGCTTCGGCGGCGACCTGCACGGTGTTCCATTCGGCGCGCAGGGGCTCGATGAGCGTGGGCATCACCAGGCGTTCCACGTAGGCGCGCGGGGTGTAGTGGGCGCCGAGCTTGTGGCGTTCGCGCGGGTCCAGCGCGCGTTCCAGCAGGGTGCCGAAGATGGCGGGTTCGACGAAGCGCCAGTCGGCCTTGCCGGCCTGGATGAGCAGGCCGATCTGGTCGGCGTTGAGCGGGATGGGGTCGATGTTCTGGAACAGGCCGCCGTTGAAGCGCTGCACCTTGTGCATCAGCTGGCCTTCATAGCCGCCGGTGTTCATCGTCTCCCACAGGGAGCGCATGGCGTCGGGGAAGTGCTCGGGGTTCTGCTGCAGGCGTTCCAGCAGGGCGGTGAAGCTGCCCTTGGGCAGGAGTTCGACGTCCTCGCTGAACATGGTGAACAGGCAGCGCTTGAGGAAGTGCGCGACGCGCTCCACCTCGTAGCCGTGCTGTTCCAGGGATTTGGCGAGCTCGGCCAGGCGCGCGCTGACCTCGCGGGTGACGCGGGCGGCGTGTTTGCTGGCGTCGAGCTGGTCCGGCGCGAGCCACAGGTGGTGCAGGCGCTGCTGGATCTCGGGGTCGCGCAGGTCTTCCAGGCGGATGCGGTGGCGGCTCGGGTCCGGGTAGGGGACGTAGGTGCCGCCGGAGCGGGAGAACTCGGAGTAGAGCTCCAGGCTGCGGCCGACATCGGTGACGACGATGAACGGCGGGCGGCCTTCGTCTTGCGGGAGGGCGCGCACGTACTGGTCGGCCTGGTTCTGCGCGGCGAGCATGGCCTTGTCCCAGCCCTGGGTGTGCAGGCCCTTGCCGGTCTGCTTGGCCTCGAGCACGAAGCAGCCGCGGCGGTAGAGGTCGATGTAGCCGCGGTTCTCGCTGCCATCCGGGTTGCGGATGGTGACGCGGCGTTCGAACACGTAGGCGTTGTCGGCGGTGTCGTCGCTGGCCGGGTCGGGGTGGGGCAGCTCCAGCAGCTTGCACAGCTCGGTGAGGAAGAGCTGGTAGTTGGCGCGCTCGGAGCCGCCGGTGTCACGCCAGCGCTCGATGAACGCCTCGACCTGCTCGGGGGCGGCCAGGGGCGTTGTGGTGTCGTGATCGAAGAACGCGGCGTGGGCCGGGTTGCCCGGGGTGACTTCCATGTGATGCGGGTCCGGTTTCGTTTGGGGGCTACCTTACCGATCCGTGGCGGTGTTGTCGTCTGTGGCTTCGGTTGGAGATCGCCGCGGCCGCATTGCGGCCGCGCGATGACGGGGTTTGTGGGGTTTGGATGGTGCGGGTGGGGTGGCTAGCGTGGGAGATCCCGGCTCTTCGCTGCGCTGCGGCCGGGATGACGGGGTGTGGGGCTGCGGCGGGGGTGTTTGGCGAGGCCGGGGAAGACGGTGGGGCGGTAGTCGTGTGGCAGCGGGGCGCGGCCGCGTTGCGGCCTCGCGATGACGGGGTTTGTGGGGTTTGGATGATGCGGGTGGGTAGCTGGCGTGGGAGATCCCGGCTCTTCGCTGCGCTGCGGCCGGGATGACAGGGTGGGGCGCCGCGGCCGGGGTTTCGGGTTTGGCGTTGGTGCCTGCCAAATGTGGGGCATCTGTCCCGTCATCGTGAGGCGCGAAGCGCCGCGGCGTCCGGTCCGGTGCCCTGGGCACTCGCCGATCCTGAAGCTTCCGGTCTGCGTGTCTTCCTGTGAATGCATTCTGGTTCTGGCACGAAGCTCGGGCGCGCGGTTCGCCCTGGCGGGCGCATGATCTTGTTTTCCGCGTGGGCGGTGTGGCGTTCTGACCCGGTCGCGATAACCCATGTGTCGTTTTGCATCATTCCGGAGTGGAGTGTTGCGGTGTGAGCCAGCGGAATCGATCACACTTTGTTTCGATGATGAGATCTTCGTCAGCAGGGGTCATGTTTGGCATCCCCCTTGCTCCTTCTCTGGCGCAGTCAATTGAAAGCCTGACTGGCCCGATTCGGTTGGCTGTGACTCGATTCCAACTTGAAGGAGAGAACCATGATGTCGACTTTCCAGAAAACTGCGATCGCGATGGTGCTGGGTTCCATGTTTGCGCTGGGCGGCCTTGGCGCGGCGCACGCCCAGGTGGGCGGCGACGCCGGCGCAGATACCGGTGCCCCGGAGGCCGGTGCCGGTGCTGAAGGAGGCGCTGGCGCTCCCGAAGGCGCTGCCGGTGGCGGCGCGGGTGCTCCGGAAGGGGGTGCTGGTGGCGCCGGTGGCGGCGGCACCATGGGCGGCGGTGGTGCCGAAGGTGGTGCGGCCGGCGGCTCCATGGGTGACCACGACGAAGAAGACGACGACGATGACGATGACGAAGGGGCCCCTGACTGGTAACAAGCCCCAGTCCCCTCAACAAGCCGGGCTCCCCGCCCGGCTTTTTTGATTGTCTCCCATCGCCCCGGTGCTTCCTCCCTATAGCCCGGACGGGCGAGGCCTCAAACCCGTTATCGCGGTCCGACCCTGCCGTTGTTCCCGGTCGGTCGTTGGCTTTGTTGCTCCGGAAGCTGCTCTTTGTCCCAGTGTCGTCATCCCGGAAACCGCGAAGCGGTTATCCGGGATCTCGGGCGTTTGGGGGTTGGGCTGGCGTGGGAGATCCCGGCTCTTCGCTACGCTGCGGCCGGGATGACGAGGTGTGGCGTTACGGCCGGGATGACGGGGTGTGGGGCTGCGGCGGGGGTGTTTGGCGAGGCCGGGGAAGACGGTGGAGCGGTAGGCGTGCGGAAGCGGGGCGTGGCCGCATTGCGGCCTCGCGATGACGGGTGGGGTGTGGGGGCTACAGCCAGCCGCGGCGGCGGAAGAGGTAGAGCATGACGGCGACGACGGCGAGCATGATGCCGAGCAGGATGGGGTAGCCGTAGTAGGTGTAGAGCTCGGGCATGGACCAGGGGCTGTCGGGGTTTTCGAAGTTCATGCCGTAGATGCCGACGATGAAGGTGAGCGGGATGAAGATGGTGGCGATGATGGTGAGCACGCGCATGACGTCGTTGGAGCGCTGGTTGATGGCGGACATGTAGGCCTCGATCAGGGTGGCCGCCATCTCGCGGTAGGACTCCAGCAGATCCATGATCTGGATGGTGTGGTCGTAGGCGTCGCGCAGGTACGGGAACAGCTCCGGGGTGAAGGGCTCGAGGTCGTCGCGCATGAGGCGGGCGATCACGTCACGCGTGGGCCAGAGCTGGCGGCGCAGGACGAGGAGCTCGCGCCGCAGGATATGGATCTCGTTGAGGGTGTGGCGGTCGGGCTGTTCGAGGACGGTCTCTTCCAGTGTCTCCAGGCGTTCGCTGATGTGTTCCAGCACCGGGAAGGCCTGGTCGATCACGCTGTCCATCAGGGCGTAGGCGAGGTACGCGGCGCCTAGGCGGTTGAAGTTGCGGTTGGCGTTGCGCATCCGTTCGCGGACCGGCCCGAAGGGATCGGCCGCGCCGCTATGGACGCTGATGACGAGGTGGGTGCCCACCACGAACAGGTTGAGCTGGTCGAGTTCGATGTTGCCGTTGTGATGGCGCGGCTGACGCAGGATGGCGACCATTTGTGTGTCGAAGAAGTCCACCTTGGGGCGCTGGCCCTGGTGGCGCACGTCTTCCAGCGCCAGCGGGTGCAGGTCGAAGGCCTCGCCCAGGTCGTGCAATTGGCGCGGGCTGGGGGCCCCCTGCAGGTGCAGCCAGACGAATCCGCCGTCGACGGTCTGTACGCCTTCGCGCAGGGTGCGCTGCGGGTCGAGCTCGACGAGCTGTTCGCGATGGTAGTGCCAGGCGGAGACGGTGGCGTCGGCGGCGTGCGGGTGTTCGGTGGCGTGGGCGCCGTGTCCGGGGGCGGCGCCGGGCTTGAGGTAGGTCTTTTCGAACAGGCGGGTCATCGCGGTTCCTGTGCCGATTTTCTGCCCAGTATAGGGTGCTGAAAAGTGCTGCGCGCGGGGGGTAACTCTGGCAGTCTGGGCGGCGACTGAACGGCCGCGGAAGCGGCTGGGTCCCACGGGGTGAGGAACAAGGAGCGCGGTATGGAACTGAAGACCATGTTGGTGCCGGTGGATGGTTCCGCCAACGCCTGGCGGGCGGTGGAAGTGGCCGCGGATCTGGCGTCCAAGTATCACGCCCGGGTGGTGCTGGTTAGCGTGCTGCTGCAGGGCGAGGTGCCGCCGCATATCCGTCAGCTCTCGGACCTGCCGGACCCGAACGATCCGCCGCTGGCAGCGGGCGGTGCGGCCGTGGGCGCCGCGGTGCCGCCGAAGGTGCTGCGGGATATCGCGAAGAAGCTGATCGAGCAGGCCCACGGATACTTCACCGATCTGGGCGTGACCGACATCGAGCACCATGTGGAAGACGGCTCTCCGGCCAAGGTGATCCTGCAACAGGCCGAGTATCACGACGTGGACATGGTGGTGATGGGCTCGCGCGGCCTTGGGGGCCTGCAGGGGCTGCTCTCCGGGAGTGTCTCGCACAAGGTGCAGCAGCTGGCGCGCTGCATCGTGGTGACGGTGAACTGAGCCTCTACTCGCGGGGTTCGCGATGTCGCGGTTGTCGATCGATCTGCACGAATGCTTTCGCAATGGCCGCCGGATCGACGCCGAGTTGAACGGCGTGATCGAGGCGGCCTGCGACAAGCGCATCAAGACGGTGGAGATCATCCATGGCAAGGGCAGCGGGCAGCTGAAGAAGCGCGTGCTGCGCTTTCTGCAGCAGCCGGAGGTCAAGGCGCGCTATCACCGCCTGGAGAAGGATTCGAAGAACCACGGGCGGCTGTTCGTGCACTTCAAGCATTGATCCGTGGCCTCCTACAGTTCGGGGTGCTGTCGGCGCGTGCCTGCATCCGACTTTGGCAGGGGCTTCGCGTGCAAGCACGCTCCCACAGGGGGGCTTCCACAGGGTTGATTGATGTTCCGGCGGTCCGGAAGGTGCTGTCATCCCGGAAACCGCAAAGCGGTTATCCGGGATCTCGGGCGTTGGGGGTGGGCGTGGCTTTGGAGATCCCGGCTCTCCGCTGCGCTGCGGCCGGGATGACGGGGTGTGGCGCGGCGGCCGGGATGACCTGGTGGGGCGATGGCCGGGAGGATATGGGCTGGGGTTCTGTAGGAGCGTGCTTGCACGCGAAGCCCCTGCCAGAGTCGGACGCGGGCAGGGGCATTCGCGTGCAAGCACGCTCCTACAGGGGCCTCCACAGGGGGGATGGATGTTTCTGGCGGCCGGGAAGGGGCTGTCATCCCGGAAACCGCAAAGCGGTTATCCGGGATCTCGGGCGTTGGGGGTGGGCTGGCGTTGGAGATCCCGGCTCTTCGCTGCGCTACGGCCGGGATGACGGGGGTAGGGGCGCTGGCCGGGATGACGAGGTATGGCGCTGCCGCCGCGATGAGGGGGTGTGTGGCCGGCGCGGACGTGGGGATGGATCAGCGTCTCCCTAGTTTGCGGTCGGCGAGTTCGTAGCCGAGGTCGATCATCTCGGCGGCGCGGTGGAAGTCGAATATGCCGCAGGCGTTGACCGGGATCTCGATCAGGTGCTCGGGGTTGTAGGCGGCGATGCGAAAGCGCGCGATCGTGCCCTGCATGGCCTCGATGGAGTGGGAGACGATGTCGATCATGCCCAGCGCGTGGGCTTCCTGCTCACGGCTCAGGCCGGGGTCGGTCTCGCCCAGGCCCAGCTTGTCCTGCCAGTCCAGCAGCCAGCTGCCGACGCGATCCGGCAGGGCGTCGGTCAGGCGATGGTTGAGGAACCCGCTGTCGGGTTCTTCCCGGTCCGGGTCGGGCGCCTTGGCGCGCTCGGGACGGATCAGCTCTTCGCCGACGCGGCCGTTCAGGCTGACGGCCAGGGTGATGTCGGTGTCGTCGTTCAGGGTCGGGGCGATCGGGACCGGGTTCAGCAGGCCGCCGTCCACCAGCAGCCGGCCCTTGAGGCGCACCGGGGTGAACACGGTGGGGATGGCGATGGAGGCGCGGATGGCGTCGAACAGCGAGCCGGAGTTCAGCCAGACCTCGCGTTCGCGCTCGATGTCCGTGGCCACGGCGGTGAACGAGATCGGCAGGTCCTCGATGTCCATGTCGCCGAGCATGTCGCGCAGCTTCTCGATCAGGCGGTCGCCGCGGATCAGCCCGGCACCGCGGAAGGAGAAGTCCAGCAGCCTCCAGACGTCCTGGCGTCGCAGGGTCTTCACCCAGTCCTCGTAGGCATCCAGCTGGCCGGCGGCGTAGATGCCGCCGACGACCGCGCCCATGGAGGCACCGGCAATGGAGCGGATGTGGTAGTCCGAGTGCTCCTCCAGCCAGCGGATCACGCCGATCTGTGCCAGACCGCGGGCGCCGCCGCTGCCGAGGACCAGGGAGATGGACTGGGGCTTTCGCGTCATGGTGATCGGTGTGCCTGGGTGGAGTGTTTGCGGAGGGCCCGCCTTCTTGCGTCACAGCCTTCGCTGCGAGCGCCGCCGCCCGCGACGAGCCTGCTTAACCCAACGTTGGGGGTGTGGTGCGCTTTTTCCAGTGGCGGGTCATACGCGGTCCGGGTCGAGCAGGTGGTCGTGCAGGGCCTGGGCGGACTCGCCGGCCGGTTCTTCGACCCGCAGCTGCCAGACGGCGGCGGGGTGATCCGGCGACCATTCGCTGAAGACTACGAGGCCGGCGTACGGGCCGTGCCCGCGGATGGTGCCCAGCGTCAGGCGGCCGTCCGGGTCGCCGTACAAGTGCACTTCGAACTCGGGGGCGGGCGGCGGTAGCTTCCAGTACCCGTCCCGACCGGTCTCGCGGAAGGCGGCGTCGGAAGGCTCGGCGTCGTCGCCGAAGTGGCGGCGCAGCAGCGGCACCGACAGTCGGTGCGGCAGCCCCAGGACGGTCTCGATGCCCGTGCGGCCATGGTCAACAGCCTGGGCGGCGGACGCCAGCGGATCCCGCCGGCCCAGCCATTTCTTCAGTAGCTTGCGCATGCGCGGATCATCCGTGTGCTGTCCGCGGTCTGCAAGCGCCGGGCTTCACGTGCTGGCTTGGAGACCGGCGGTCGGCAGCGTTACCGTGCGGGTAGGTAATGCAAAGGAGTACGTCATGGGTTTTGCACTGTCCGAGATGCAGCTGTCGAGTTCCGCCTTTGGCCCTGGCCAGCCGATCCCCAAACGCCACAGCGGCGAGGGTGAGGACACCTCCCCGGCATTGCGGTGGCGGGACGTGCCGCAGGGCGCCCGGTCCCTGGCGGTGATCTGCCATGACCCGGATGCGCCGTTGATCCAGCCGGGCACCTACGGCTTCGTGCACTGGGTGCTGTACAACCTGCCGCCGGATCTGGATGGCCTGTCCGAGGCGACCGATCTGGGCGCGACCGGCCAGACGGACTTCGGCCGCACCGGCTACGGCGGGCCGATGCCGCCCGAGGGCCATGGAAAGCACCACTACTTCTTCTGGTTGCTGGCGCTGGACGCCGACCTGCAGCTCCCGCCCGGCCTGACCCTGTGGCAGTTCCTGGAGCACGCCGAGCCCCACGTGATCGGCATGAACCGCCTGGTGGGCACCTACCAGCGCGACTGAGGCCTTGGGGGCATGGGGCATTTCCTGTAGGAGCGTGCTTGCACGCGAATGCCCCTGCCCGCGTCCGACGCTGGCAGGGGCTTCGCCGCCAAGGCGGCTTGTATGTTTAACCCCGGCAGGCCTAGAAAGGGTCTGTCGGGGTGGAGGGACGAGGCCGGCATCTGGCCTGTGGCACAGACGGTAGGAGAATTCGTCCCACCCCTCACCTTAAACGCCGATAAGGAATCGATCGGCACGGGACCGACGATAGATGGCAAGCCAGCGTTCGGTGAGGCCCCGACAGACAACTCCAAGCTAGCTCGGGAGGTGTGATGATGGCAACGCATCGGATCGGGGTCGATGTCGGCAAGGCCGAGTTGTGGATCAGCA